>JAZNNA010000100.1:0-20648 GCA_045580065.1 Eubacteriales bacterium | reverse complement strand
CCGTGCCCACGCCACCGTCGGCAAGCGGACACACGGTGGCGGTGGCATCGGGATACACCTTTTTCAGGGCCCTTGTAACCGCCTCTCCCGATTGAAGGGTAGAAAGGCTGCCCTTAAAGGAATCAATTGCAATGACTACGTTCATGGGGGTACTCCTTTTGATCAGCTCGCGTACTCGGCCAGCACGCTTTTCAGTAGAATGGGGTCATCCGTCATGATGCAGTCACACCCAAGCTCAATGAGGTGCCGCATCTCGTCGGCATCGTTGATCGTCCAGTACTGCACCGCGATATTGCGGCGGTGTGCGCGGCGGATCAGCGTGCCCTTGTCCAGCGCCACGGTGATGCCTACGTCATACTCCATCGGGATCTGCAGGCAGGCAAAATCGCCGCTGTCAAACAGATTGACCTTGGCGTATTGTGTGATCACAAAGCCGCGTGCCGCGCCGGTGGATGCGCCGCGCATCAGATGCGGATAGTCGCGACGCAGCAGCTCCTCCACGTCGTCGTGGAAGGTGCCTACTACGATGCGGTCAAGATAGGCGGGGTATTGCTTTAGCGTTTCGTCCAGCTTCAGGCAGGCTTGCACACCGTCCTCGCCCTCGTTTTTGATCTCTACGATAAACAGCAGCTCCGGGTGCGTTTCGTAAAACTCGGCAAACAGCTGGTCCACCGTGGCGATCTGCAGCCCCGTGCCCACAAGGTCGGTCGCGTTCTTGTAAATGCGCTCGCCCGCGGCATTTTCAAAATAGTAGCCAAAGTTATAGCTTTGCAGCTCGGCAAGCGTCATATCGCGGATGTAATGGCGGTTTTCCTTGGTCTTGCACAGCTCCTTTACCTCGTCCAGCGAGATGTCGCCGTTGACATTGCAGGTTTCGTCGATATAAGCGTCGTGGTTGTACACAAGGTAGTTATCCTTGGTGAGGTACAGGTCGCTTTCAATGATGTCAACGCCGATGGTACGCACTGCCTCGCGGAAGGCAAGCATGGTGTTTTCGGGGTTGTTCTTTCCGCCGCCACGGTGTGCGGCGATCATCGGCAGTGCGCCCTTTTCCACTACAAAGGGATTGCTCTCCAGGCTCTTTTTGGGCGGCAGGGCGTTGATCAGGATCATAAACAGCAAGAGGGCCGCCAGCACGATCCCCGTGACCTTTAGTGCCTTATGCTTTTTCATCGCGTTCCTCCAACAAATAATTTTTATGGTATACCTTTTGATAAATGGCGCGCGCTGCTGCGTGCGGATCGGCAAGTGCCTTGCCGCTGCTCATCAAAACAAGGGGGACGGGTGCGCCTTTTTCGCTGTATGCGGGCTGAAAATAGGGGATATCGTTGCATACAAAGCCGCACCGCTCGTAAAATGCGATGCGCCGCTTTTGCAGGGGCGTTTGCGGTACCTCCGCCTCCAGCACGGCAAGCGGATGGCGCGCAAGGATCGCCTCCAGTGCCTTTTTGCCAAGCCCCCGGTTGCGGAATTTTTCATAGGTGGCAAAATGCTCTAAAAATAAAAACTCGTCCAGCGCCCAGGCGGTGATAAAGCCCACGCGCTCTCCCCCCTCTACCAGGTGATAAACGGTAAAGGCGGGGTCGTCCATCACGGCAAGCGCCGCCTCGCGCGAGCGCAGCTCATCGGGAATAAAGCTTTGCTGCATCAGGGTGTAAATCTCATCAAATTCGTGTTTTTTGCAAGGGATCAGTTCCATTTATAGTTAACCTCGATGGTCAGAATACTGTGTGGGGGCAAGGCGCCGGGCAGCGCGATCTCCTTTTCGTTCTCGCCCTTTGCCGTAAGCAGCACGCGCTTGATATCCAGCGTGGGGCAGGCAAGCGGAATTTCCTCGTCGGTGGTGTTGGCGATCACCGCGCATCCGTCCGACTCGCCCCTTGCGGCAATGGCGTACAAACGGTCGTCATCGCAGCTGAGCGCCACCTGCGTGCCGCGGCGATACAGCGCGTTGAATGCGGTAAAGGCATAGTACGCAGGGTAGGGGAGCTTGGTTTCGGGGTGGAAAAGTGCCCCGTAGATGCTGGTGCCCCAGCGCGCATCGTAAAACATGGCGGCATCCACCCCCATATCCTGCCAGAGCAGCATACACGCGCAGGTGTCGGCGGCGTGGGTATAGGTGCCGCGGTTTTTGGGCGTGGGATTCCACTCGTTGCAAATGCTTTCGGTAAGCGCAAAGCCCTCCTCATCCAGGCGGCGGCGCGCATAGGCGGCGTAAAGCTTGTTGCTCTCCACCCCCGAATAGGTGTGCCAGGAGAAAAAGTCAAGCGGGCAGGCGTGCGCCTTGACGTATTGCAAAAAGCCCTCAAAAAAGTCGAGGAAATACTCCTTGCGCGGCGAGGAATTGGCATCGGCGATAAACTCCTTTTTGATGGCATAAAAGCCGCAGGAGGCATAGCCGCCGATCTTCAGGTGCGGAAAGCATTTTTTCAGGTGCTTTGAGGCGACCTCGTATAACTCGTAGTACTGCTCCTTGCTGCCGCGCCACATCTGGTTTTCCATCGGATCCTCATAGTTATCCGGCTCGTTCCAGATCTCCCAGTAGCGGATATCGTAGCAAAAGCCGTCTGCCCACCCCTCGGTGTAATGGCGGATGACGTGCTCGCAGATCGCCGCCCACTTGTGATAGTCGGCAGGGGGATAAATGCGATACGCCTTGATCCTTGCCTGGTTTTCAATGGTGACACCAAGGCGGAAAAACGGCTCGACGCCTTGCTCTATCAGCGCGGTGATGAGGAGGTCGGTAAAGGTGAAATCATAGGATGCGGGGTCGGTTTCGTCCGCCCCGAAATCGCGGAAGATATTGGGAATATCCACAAAGCGGAAGTTGCCGTAAGCGCCCCCCACGTCGTGCAGGCGCGAGTAGGGAATACCCGCA
Source organism: Eubacteriales bacterium (assembly GCA_045580065.1). Taxonomy (GTDB): domain Bacteria; phylum Bacillota; class Clostridia; order Oscillospirales; family CAG-272; genus Firm-07. The sequence goes on along the minus strand of JAZNNA010000100.1, from coordinate 17,770 downwards.
TCCTTTAGGTAGTGAAGCATTTCAAAGTCGACCCCCACAAAAGGCGGTTGCCCCACCCCGTGTAAGGGCTTTATGCGCCCAAGGGGCTTGTTAAAGTCGATATGTAGCTGCATAAAGGGCTCCTTTCACTGCACGTTTTTTATCTGCCATCCGGACGGAGGATCACGCCTTGCCGCACGTTTTCAAAAGCCTTTTGATCAGCGCTTCGGCGGTGTCGATCATCTGCTCGATTACGTCCTGCTCCAGGGCGATGGCGTGGGTGAAAAGATCGTCTTTTACACCCGTTGCGTGGTTAAATGACATACATTGGGGGATATTTAAGCCAAGCGGCGGCGTGACAACGCGCTCGGCAGCGCCGCATTTCAGTTGTGCCATATGTTTTCTCCTTGCGTTGCTCGTGCAGAGCGTAGGCTTGCGGTTATTTTCTCGTCAGATAAGCGACACTCTCGACATGGGTCAAGAGAGCAAAAGGTATCAAAATCGGTCAAAAACGGGGGGGTGTAAAGCCAAAAGGTATATTTTAAAGTCCTTCGGCTTCATACCGAATAAGATAAAATTGTTTTACCCACTCCGGCAACGCTTTTGCATCTTCTTTAATTTTTGTCAATGTTCTTTTTCCAACTCGCCTGTCCATATATGCGAACACACGCAAAATATAGTTATCAGAGTTAAGAGCTGATGTAATGTCGGTTTTGAGATATTGTGTTACTGCACAAATAAAATCGCCATCGCAAAGTATACATTTAGGCATCCATTTTTCTTTCGATAATTCTTCTTGAATTTGTTTTTGCATTTCCCACACCGCGGATGAACTGCCTAAATGCTGAATATCTACATTAGTGTCATTGAGAATTTTATATTCATCTTCCCATTGTTCATATCTCATCTGCCAAGAAAAAGCAACCAATTCTTTTCGCTCACAATTGATTGTAGCCCTTCCGTAAGTATCGTGTACTTTTCGATAGGTCGTGAAAAAGTAAGATATTTTATTTTTGAGAGCATCGCAAAGCAAGTCGTTCATTTGCTTTTTGAGATTGCTCCAAGATTTAAATTTACTTCTTTCGTCAGAAAACATATTATATTCCTCTCGATATGTCATTCCATAAGCTCGACTGCGAGCTCTTTGATTGTTTTGTTCATGTTAATCTCCTTTTAGTTCGCTTTGCTCACGTGATATGCACCTTCGGTGCGCGATATGCTTTCTCCGCAAGCACGATATTGTTTCGCATTGCGAAACAGCGATATGTTCGCCGGTGGCGAACGTGGTGGAAAGTACGCGAATATAAATCCCCGCGACCTTGCGCACGCAGTGCGCTCACGTGCCGAAGGCACATATCGCGCCGCAGGCATATCGCACGCGAATGAAATGTAGCGTATATCGCAAATCCCATAAGGGATTTATATCGCTTTAGTTTGTCTGCCTTTGCAGACAAACTAAACTTTCCACGTGCCCCGTTCTTGGGAAAAGATCCACCGGCGTGACCTCGCCGATCTCGTAGCCAAGCTCGCGCAGGATGGCGCAATCGCGGGCAAGGGAATCGGGGCCGCAGGAAACGTAAACGATGCGCGGGACCTCGCGCGCGGCAAGAAAGTGCAGCAGCGCCGCATCGCAGCCCTTGCGCGGGGGGTCAAGGATCACCACGTCGGGGTGCAGCGTGCCGCGCTCGCGCTCCACGGGGGCAAGCAGCCCCTCGGCATCGGCGGCATCACCGCAGTAAAAGCTTGCGTTTTGGATGCCGTTCAGCATCATATTGCGCTTAGCGCATGCCACGGCATCGGGAACGATCTCAATGCCGATGACCTCCCCCGCCTGCCGTGCCATCGAAAGCCCGATGGTGCCGGCACCGCAGTAAAGATCCAGCAAAAGCCCGTTGCCGCAAAGCCCCGTTTGCGTGGCGGCAATGCCGTAAAGCAGCTCGGCGGCATCGTGATTGACCTGATAAAAGGATGCGGGAGCGATCTCAAACCGAAGGCCGCAAAGCGTATCCGTCAGCACGCTTTTGCCCCACAGGGTGCGATATTTCTCGCCCAGCACCACGTTGGTTTTTTTGGTATTTGTGTTCAGCATCACAGAGCTGATCTGCGAAAAGCGTGAGGTCAGCATTTCTACGTACTCCTGCTCGCAGGGCAGAGAGGTGCCGTTGACCACGGGAACCACCATGATCTCGCCGCTCCCCGCGCCGTGGCGCAGGTAAAGATGGCGCAAAAGCCCCTTTCCGCTTTCCTCGTCGTAGGCGGCAACGCCCTTTTGTGTAAAAAAGTCGCACGTGGCGCGCAGGATCTCGCCAAAAACGGCGGGCTGGAGCGCACACCCCTCAGCCGGTATCACGCGGTGCGTTTTGGGAGCGTAAAAGCCGCCGAAAAGCCCGTTTTTTCCACCCGTTATGGGGTATTCTGCTTTGTTTCGATAATTTTTGGTCGCCCCTGTGGTGCGCACGGGCAAAATGCTGACGTCGGCAAGCCCCGCCTTGGCAAAGGCATGCTTTACGTAGCTTTGCTTCAGCTCCAGCTCACGCGCGTACGTCATATAGCGATACACGCAGCCGCCGCAGCTGCCGGGGGCATTGCAAAAGCCCTCCTCGCGGTGGGGCGAGGGCTGCTCAATTTGCAAAAGTCGCGCCACGAGATAGCTTTTTGCCACCTTGATCACCTGCGCGCGCACGCGGTCGCCCGCCACCGTGCCCGCAACAAAGACCGCGCGCCCGTCGGGCGCGCGACCAACACCGTAGCCCAGATTGTTCAGGTCGGTGATCTCCAGCGCAAGCTCGGTGTTTTTTTGGATCACGCCATCAGACATAAAATTCCTCGCCCGTTTCAAGACACAGGCAACCGATCCTGCCGCCGCGCCCTGCGCCGCAGTCCAGATAGATCACGCCGTCCTTTTTCTCGATCTTTCCGCTTGCCGTAGGAACGTGTCCCACGATCAGAACGTGATCCTCGAAAAAGCCTTTCTCGGGCAGCGCGGTGGTAAAGACCTCCTCGGGGGTGTAGTCCTCGGGGAGCTTGTCCTCACTGTAATTGGCAAGCCCCGCGTGCGCCAGCACGTAGCACTTGCCCTTGACCTCCACCTCGTCGCACAGCATGCACTCGGCAAGATAATCCAGCACACCCTCGCGCATTTCGCTGTCCAGCGCGCGGTATCCGGTCAGGGTCGCCATGCCGCCCTCCTGTGCCCAGGCGGTCATCTCGGCGGAAAATTCGGGCGTGGGGGCAGAGCCGTCCTGCAGCATTTTTTCAAAGCCGGAAAGCATGCGCAGCGCCTTGAAATCGTGCTCACCTGCCAAGGGGTAAACGTTGGCGCGCATGCTCATATCGGTCAGTAGCTCCATCGAGCCCTCACCCAGGTCCACGCTGTCACCCAGCACGTATAAAATATCCTTATCGCAAAAGCTGATGCTTTGCAAAAGTGATTGAAAGCGCGCGGCCTCGCCGTGCAGATTTGCGGTCACGTAGGTCATTGTAAAACTCCTTTCACGCCAGCACCACCTGTACGGTGGGGGCATCCATCACTTCGGTTTCAACGTCGGGGGCAAGCATACGTACCAGGGTATCCAGCACGTGGCACACGGGGAGCTCGCTCTTATAATGCCCCGCCTCGATCAGCACAAGCCCCTCCTCGGCGGCATCCAGCATACGGTGATAGCCGATGCGCCCGGCAAGCAGAAGATCGGCTCCCGCTTCCATAGCGGCGCCCACAAAGTCGCCGCCCTCGCCGCCAATCACGGCGATAGTCTGCACCTTGCCGGCCCCCGCCATATTGACGGCAGGGGTGTTCAGCACAGCGCACACGCGCTTTGCAAATTCTGCGGCCTCAACAGGCTCCGGCAGCGTGCCCACTCTGCCGCAGGGGATCTCTCCATCGGGGGCGAAGGGTTGTGTGTCGGTGATGTCCAGCAGCTCGCAAAGCAGATCGTTCACGCCGCCCTTACTCGCATCCAGGCGCGTGTGAAAGCTTGCTGCCGCCACGCCGGCGCGCGCCAGCTCCAAAAGCTTGCGCGGCACGGTTTTTTCGGGCGTCAGCTCCTTTACGCCGGAAAAGAGCAGGGGATGGTGCGTGAGCAAGAGGTCAAATCCGCCCGCAACGGCGCGCTCCACCACGGGGGCGGTGGCGTCCAGCGCGATCAGCACGCGGCGCACCTCACGGCTTTTTTCGGGCAGGCAGGCAAGCCCGTCGTTATCCCAGTCGGCGGAAAGCGCACGCGGGATCATTTTATCCAGAAGATCGTATAATTCCTTAACGGTCATTGTAAATCCTTTCTTCAAAGAAAGCCGAGGTCAAGCCCCGGCTTTCTTTTTGCATTATTGCGCAGACAAAAATGCGTTCAGTTTTTCGATCAGCTCGTCGGCGTTGGTGCCGTGCACCATGCAGGCGTCGGCGATCGACTCGCCACGAGAGGCGGGGCAGCCGAGGCAATGCATGCCGATCTCAAAGAAAAATTTTGCGGTGCCGGGGTTGAAGTCCAGCACGTCTCCGATAATGCTATCCTTGGTTACTACCATGACATAGTTCCTCCTTGTAGGGTGATGATTTTATTATATCCCTTTTCGCTTTTTTTGTCAACAAGCCCTTTACTTTTTTTATAAATCTTGATATACTATTATAAGCCAAGGGTGTCGAGCAGCTGCGCCTTGCTCATAAATCCAAGCGCCGAGGCAGCAAGCTCGCCGTTTTGAAACAGCGCCACAAAGGGGATCGAGGAAATGCCAAAGCGCATAGCAAGTGCGCCCGCCTCGTCCACGTTGACCTTGCCTACCCTCACGTTGGGGCGCTCGGCAGCGATCTCCTCAAGTACGGGGGCAAGCATGCGGCAGGGGCCGCACCAGTCGGCATAAAAATCGACCAGGACAAGCGTGTTGCTTGCAAGAAAATCATCAAATTCGGCAGCAGAAATCTTTTTTACGTCCATTGTATCAAATCCTTTCCTGTGTATTTTGCAAGAATGCCCGATATGTCGGTATAATAAGTATAACCTAAATATTATAAAAAATCAAGAGCGGAGGAAAAATTATGAAGATCAAGGAAAACCCTGACCGCGAGATCGTAGAGCAGATCCGCCGTGGGCTTGAAATGACGGGGGGATATTGCCCCTGCCGCTTGGCGCGTACGCCGGAAAATAAATGTATGTGCCGTGAGTTCCGCGAGCAGATCGCAGACCCGGATTTCGAGGGCTTTTGCCATTGCCTGCTCTACTACAAGGAGAAATGATGCTGAAAACGCTTGTTTGGGAGGGCGCAACCCTTGAAAATGTGACCCGTTATGCCACTTATCCCTTGCTTGCCCCCTCTGCGGACTATGCCGCAGCCAATTTGTATATGTGGGACGAGACCTACCACCAGCAGCTTGCGTTCCTCGGTGATCGCGTGGCGGGGCGGATCCTGGAGGAGGATGGCAGCTATCGCTATCTTTACCCCGTGGGCGAGGGCGAGATCTCACCCATTTTGCGCGAGCTGTACGCCGAGGCGCGCGAGCATGGCTTCCCCTTGCGCTTTGTGGGTGTCAGCGAGCCGGAAATGCCTGCATTGGTGGCGCAATGGGGCGAGAAAATGGAGGTTTTGGAAACGAGGGAGTGGGAGGATTATCTCTACGAGGCGCAAAAGCTTGCCACGCTTTCCGGCAAAAAGCTGCACGGCAAGCGCAACCACGTCAATGCCTTTACCGCCGCACACGAGTGGTATACCCTGCCGCTGGACGAGAGCCGCTTTGACGATTGCCGCCGCATCCTTGCCACGTGGCGCGCAGGGCGCGAGGAGGATACCACCGACGAGGAGGTTGCGATCGAGCGCGGCTTTGCCGCCTTCCGCCAGCTTTCGCTTGAGGGACTTTTGCTTATTTGTGACGGCACGCCCGTGGCTTTTACGGTGGGAAGCCGTATCACGCCCGACTGCTTTTGCGTACACTTTGAAAAGGCGATCCCCGGTGTGGAGGGGGCATATCCCGTGATCAACCGTGAGTTTGTGCGCGCGGTACTGGAACGCCACCCCGAGGTGGTATATATCAACCGCGAGGACGATATGGGTCTGGAAAATCTGCGCGCGGCAAAGCTTTCTTACCGCCCCGCCATGCTGCTGAAAAAATTTGACGTGACGATTATGGCGTGAGGGGGCTTGTATTTTTTATAAAAATATGGTATACTAAACTATATTGAGCGACTTTACGGCGCCGCGGCGCCGGGAACGGAGGCAACTATGATCTGGTGGAAGGTGCTGCTTTGCATCCTCTTCGGATATCTTGTGGGAAACATCAACCCCTCTTATATCATCGGCCGCCTGCGCGGCATCGACGTGCGCAAAAAGGGCTCGGGCAATGCGGGCGCCTCTAACGCCCTGATCCTGATGGGCAAGGCCGTGGGCATCGGCAGCGCGCTGTTTGATATTTTAAAGGCGGCGGGCGTGATGTGGCTGGCTCCCGTGATCTTTGGCGACATCCCTTGCATTGCAGAGGTCGGTGGCGTTGCCTGCACCATCGGGCATATCTTCCCCGTGGTGATGAAATTCAAGGGTGGCAAGGGTCTTGCCTGCCTTGGCGGTATTTTGCTTGCCATCGACTGGCGCTTGCTTTTGATCGTGCTTGCCGTTGAGATCGCAGTGGTGCTGATCGTCAACTACATTTGCATCGTGCCCATCACCGCCAGCATCGCCATGCCGATCATCTACGGCGTGTTCGGCGACATGGGGCTTGGTTGGCTGAAGCGCGCCGAGGGCGGCTGGCCCGCCATCGGGATCCTGTGCATCGTCACGGTGATCATGCTGCTCAAGCACGTGCAAAACGTGTACCGCATCGCAACCAAAACCGAAATGCCCTTTAACTATCTGTGGTCCAAGGACAAGGAGGGCGAGCGCGCCCGCATCGAAGCAAACCGTGAAAAGCTTCGCCAGAAAAAGCTGGCAAAGCAGCAGCAAAAAGGAGAACAGGCATGAATATTACGTTATATGGCGCTGCAAGTGAGCGCATTGGAAAAGAGTATATCGAGGGCGTTGAGGAGCTTGGCCGCGAGATGGCAAAGCGCGGACATACTATGGTATTTGGCGCGGGCTCTACGGGTCTGATGGGTGCTGCGGCACGCGGCATGCACGAGTGCGGCGGCGGCATCATCGGCATCACACCCCACTTTATGCATAAGCTGGAGCCGGTCAGTGACCTTTGCACCGAGCTGATCGCCACCGAAACCATGGCAGAGCGCAAAACGCTGATGGAGGATAAGGCGGATGCCTTTGTGATCGTCCCCGGCGGCGTTGGCACCTTTGACGAGTTCTTTCAGATCCTGACCCTGCGCGTGCTGGGCAGACACGAAAAGCCGATCATTCTCTACAACATCAAGGGCTTTTGGAACGGCATGCTTGCCGTGATCAAGGAGTGCGTGGATAAGGGCTTTATCGTGCCCGACGCGCTGGTTGATTTTTGTCTGTGCGACACCCCCGACGAGGTGTTTGAGGTGCTGGAGGGCAAAAAATGACAAATGTAAAATGCCGTGTGCGACCGCACACGGCATTTTTTATTTTCCTGTGACAAACACGCGGCTGCTGGGGATCCCAAGCGTGGTGGAAACAAGCTCGGTCAGGCGCTGCTGCACGGCGGCGCTGCTGCCACCGCGGCAGACGATCCCCACCCCGGCGATCTCGGGGGATTGCAGCGTGGCGTAAAGCGCCTGCTCGCTGCTACCGCCCCCCACCGTTACGGGTGCGCCCTTTTCGTCGCTTGTATACTGCACGCGCGCGCCGGCAGAAAGATGCACCATCACCTCTACCTGTCCCACACCCGCAACCGAAGCACACAGGTGCGCAAGCTCGCTCTCCAGCGCCTGCTCATAGCTGGAAAGCTCGGTGAGCTTATCTGTGGCGGTATCGGCTCTCTGCAGTGTTTCCCGCCCTTCAAGCGCGCTGCCAAGCAGCATCAGCACAATGCCGGCCAGCGCACCTCCAAGCAGCACCCATAATTTCCCGTTTTTTCGCAAAAAGGCCCACACGTTATCAGGTTTTTTCATTATTTTTTCCATATTATCTCACCTCTATCACGCAATCAAAGCGCTTTTCAAGCTCGCCCTGCAGCCATAAGGGGTCCACCGTAAGCGACACGCCGGATACGTAGATGCAGATCCGCTGCAAGGAACCGTCGGCGGCAAAAAACACAAGGATCTCGCACTCTCCCTTGGCAATGCCGTACTCGCGCTGCAAAAGCAGAGCAAGCCCGGCCCGCAGATCCTGCTCGCTTTGCGCTTGCATCGCATTTTCAAAGATCTCCTGATAAACTGCCTGCTCACCCTCCTCAAATTCAAGCTGCAGCCCGTTTTTAAGCGGATCCGAGCGCAGAAAGCTGAGCAGGGGTGTCGCCAGAATGGCAACGACTGTAAGCGAGAGCAAAAAGCGCAGCAGGCGGCGCGTGCCGCTTGCCCCCTCGGTGGGGAGCAGCAGCTCGCACAAAGCAAAGCAAAAGCAGATGCCAAATAGCAAAAGGATGCCTTCCTTCATACCTCACCCCGCAGCGCAGTGCGCAAATAACGTCAGCGAAAATACCAGCATCACAAACAGCGAGGCGATCACTGCCAGAAAATAGCCGTATACGCTCGCCATTTCCGAAAGCAGCTTTTCCGCGCCCTCGCAGCAAAGCAGCTTTGCTACCGAGCCGCCAAGCAAAAAGCTGAGGCGTGTCAGCAAAACGTTGAAAAAAGGGGGCAGAAAGGCGAAAAACAGTACCGTGATCCCAACGCTTCCCACCACCGAGCGCAGATACTCTACGCTTGCCGCCACCGTGCGCAGGCTTTCCGAAACCGAGCCACCCACCACGGGCAAAAAGCTGCCTGCGGCAAAGCGCGCGGTACGCAGCGCCAGCGAGTCGCCTGCCTTGGCCAGCGTGCTTTGCACGCCAAGTACACCGCATAGCAGCACCATCAAAAAGGAAAGCAGCAGGGTATAGCTGCGCTTGATCAGCCCCGCAAGAGGGCGTAGGCTGATGCCGCTTGCCACCGCATCCAAAAGTGCGAGCGCCAGGCAAACGCCGGCGATCCCGGTTGCCGAGCCTGCATAAAAGACCTGCAGGATCGAAAGAAAGGCGCTGAAGATCCCGTGATTGACGACGGCGGCGCGCACGTTGCCGCCCATAGCGTAAAGCGAGCCCATCAAGGGCAGCATTGTGGCAGAAAACCCCTGAACGGTATCAAAAAAACCCTCTAAGCTTTGCAAAGTATCCCCCTGCAGGGCAAACAAAAGCAAGGCAAGGGAAAGCGTGCTGCAAAGCGAGAGCGCACGGGAAAGCCCACTGCTTTTCTCGGGCGAAAGAGCGCGAAAAACGGCGTATAAAAGCAGTAGCCCCACAATGCGCGCCAGCAGCGAAAGGGCCTGCAGCAGCGTCAGCCCCGTGATCCTGCCAACGGCAGAAAGCACGGCGCGTATCCCACCCTCCTCGCGCAGCGTTTCTTCAACCCCCGTGATATTGCCGTTTTTCAGTGTTTCGGGCAGAAGATCGCGTACCTCGGGGGGCAGACCCTCGCAAAAGGCGGAAAATTGCTGCTCGATCTCCGCCGGGGCGACGGGAGCCTCCCCCTCCTGCGCCGCTGCTGCGCGCAAGGGGAGAAAAAGCAAGAAAATTGCCAAAAACACACACCGTATGGCCACTTTTTTCAAATCTGCAACAGCTCCTTTGCAAGCTCCAGTATCTTGTCTATCAGCGGCAGGCACAGCAAAAGGATCTCCAGCTTGCCAAAGGCCTCAACGCCAAGGGCAAGCGTCCCTTCGCCAAGATCGCGGCAAAATAGCGCCGTCAGCTCGCAAACAAGAGCAATACCCACCCCACGTAGCAGGGGTTTGGCGTATTCTGCTGCCCCCGTTTGCGCCAAAAGCCTTTCGATCTGCACAAGCACCGGTGCGTAAAGCAGCAGGGCGCTGCCAAGCAAGAGCGCGCTGAAAACGGCACGCGTGGGCAAGGCGAGGGGCGAGCGTAGCTCGTGCAGCAGAGCAAGCAGCATAGCGCCAAGCAGTGCGCTCCCCGCGATCTGAAAAAGGCTCATTAAAACCCAAAGGTGGCGCGTACCGTGTCAAACAGCGTGCCGATCTCCTGCACCAAGAGCAAAAAAACAACGATCATCCCCGCCACCGTCACAAAGGTGGCCTGCTCGTCCCTGCCGCTTTTGGAAAGGATCTGCGCCGCCATTGCCACCAGCAGCCCGATCCCCGCCACGCGCAAAATCAGTCCAACATCCATACTTTCCTCCGTCAGATCAGCATCAGGATCAGGGCGGCCCCCACGGCACCGGGCAGCAGCCGCCACAAGCTGCTGCGGCGCTGCAGATCCTGCTCAAGCGCCTCGCATATCGGGGTAAGCTCTGCCTCATAGTAGCTGCAGCAGCGCAGCTGCTCGGCGCGATACCCCTTGCCCAGCACGGCGGCAAATTCCTGTAGAAGCGCACATCCCTTTGCGGGTAGCAGCAGTGTGCAGCCCTGCAAAAGCGATGCAAGGTCGCTCGGGCGCTCCCGCGCCCCGCAGTCCGAGAGCAACGCGATATCTGCCTGCTGCAGGATCTGTGATACGGGTAGCGAAAAGCACTCGATCTGCCGGTGGATATGCTGTAGCAGGGTAAGAAAGGCGCGCGCCTGGCGGCAGCGTGCCCGCTCATAGGCACAAAGCCACGTGCCCCCCAGAAGGGCAAAAAGGGCAACCGTCAGGATGCCGATCCATTTAACAAAGTGCATCCGCCGCCTCCCAAGCTGTGGTGTGATACCGATACTCAAATTGCAGCTCGTGCCGGGTGATGCCAACGTAAGCCGCAAACACGCGGGCGCGGTGCAGCGCGGCGATCCCGGGGCGCAAAAGCAGCTCGTGCAGATCCTTGCCGTGCGCGCTTGCCAGAAGCGGCACGCCGCAGCTGTGTGCGTGCAGGATCTCCTGCGCTTCGCCAAGGTCGCCGATCTCGTCGCAAACGATCAGCTGCGCGGATAGCGTGCGGGTGGCAATAGAGATCCCGACCCCACGCGGATACCCTGTGAGCAGATCGCAAAGCGGCGCCGTGCCCACCTCGGGGGCAAGCTCGCCGCGCGTGTCCACGATCGAAACGCGCAGAGCCTCGGGGCCGCTGCTCATCTGTGCCGCCACACCGCGCAAAAGCGTGGTTTTTCCCACCCCGGGTGGGGCATAGATCAAAACGCCGCCGTGCGGCGACACGCGGCGCAAAAGCGCGCAGATCTCCCCCCCGACGTGCGGGGCGGGGCAGGGAAAGCGAAAGACGTAGCTGCCGATCTCCCGCACCCCGATCACCCGGCCGTCTACCACGGTCGCCTTGCCGCAAATGCCCACACGTACCCCGCTTTTCAGCATTATATAGCCGCGGCACAGCGTTTCGTCGTGCGCGTAGAGCGAGCCCTCGCACAGCGCAAGCAAAAGCGCATCCATCTCGCTGCCGGCAAGCACCGTACGCAACGGGCGGTTCTCGCCGCTGCAGGTAACGGATGCGGGGCGCCCTCGCCGCAGCCGCAGCTCCTCAATGGGGGCGGGCGGCAGGGTGGCAAGCTCCAAGAGCAACCGTTCCGGCAAAATTCTATATAAAAGGGCAGGCAAAGGCGGCCTTGCCGCGTGCAAGATCTGCTGCATTGGACATCCCCTCCTGCTTTATCCTATGTGGGCGGGACAAGAGTTAGAACGCCCAAAAAAAATTTACAAATTCCCCCTTTTCAAGGAGCAGATTATATGCTATAATAAGATATCTTTTTAAAAAGAGGTGTTTTTCATGTTGGACAAAAGAATTTTAACCGTGCAGGATATCTCCTGCGTGGGGCAATGCTCGCTTACCGTTGCGCTGCCGATCATTTCGGCCTGCGGTATCGAGACTGCCATCCTGCCCTCCGCCGTGCTTTCCACGCACACTGCGGGCTTTCAGGGCTATACATTTCGAGATCTGACTGACGATATTCCAGCCATTGTCAACCATTGGGAAAAGGAAGGCATCAAGTTTGATGCCATCTACTCCGGATATCTGGGCAGCAAGCGCCAGATCCAGCTTTTGCACGAGATGTTTGTGCGCGTAGCGGGTGAGGGGTGCGTAAAGATCGTGGACCCCGCTATGGCTGATCACGGCAAGCTTTACTATGGCTTTGATATGGACTTTGCCCACGCCATGGCAGGCCTTTGCGGTGCTGCCGATATCGTGCTGCCCAACATTACCGAGGCAGCGATGATGGTGGATATGCCCTATATGGCAGAGGGCTATGACGAAAAATACATTCGCGCATTGATGGATAAGCTGCTGGCATTGGGTGCCGGCACCGTGGTGCTGACCGGCGTTTCCTATGAAAAGGATAAGCTTGGCGTTGCCGTGCTTGCCAAAGGGGATAAGGAGATCTCCTATTACATGCACGAGCGCCTGCCCAAAAACAGCCACGGCACGGGGGATATCTACGCCTCCTCCTTCACGGGTGCGCTGATGCGCGGCCGCACGCCGATCGAGGCGGCAAGGATCGCCGCCGACTTTACCCTTGCCGGCATGAAGGCAACGGTAGAGGACGAGTCGCACTGGTATGGCACCAAGTTTGAAAAGGTGCTGCCGCAGCTGATCCGGGCATTGGAAAAATAAAGAAAAACCCCGACACGTGTCGGGGTTTTTCTTTATTTTATTCTTCAAAGCAGTGATATTGCGATAGGATGTACTTGCCGATCACGTAGGCAGTTTCCACCTTTTTGCGGTGGATCTCCAGCGAGGGGTTCAGCGCGCGTGTGTCGCGCTTGAAGGTGTGGCGCTTGTTAGGAAAGCCCGGATAGTCATAAAACTCGTGTCCTGCCTCAAAGGTGAAATAGCCCTTGTAGCCAACGTCAAGCAGCGCGTTCATCACCTCGTCTACGTTCAGGGTGCCGGAGTAGGGGAGCAGATGCTCGTCGCGCCCGCCCATGTTGTCGTTGATGTGCAGCATTTTCAACGTGTCACCAAGTGCCAGGATCTCGTCGTACTGATGCCCCTCAATATTGGCGTGCCCCGTGTCCCAGCAAACGCCGAACAGGGGGTGATCCACAAGCTCTACGAACTCGCGCATCGAGGCACCGGTAAAGAAGTAGTACATATCCTTCATGTTCACCTTGGTGCTGTTTTCCACGCAAAGCGTTACACCGGTTTTTTCCACCGTGGGCAGCAGCTCCTTTACAAACGCGAGATTGCGCGCAAAGTATTCCTCTTTTTCAACACCCGTTTCCCACCCTGCGTGGTAGACGATGTTGGGGATGCCAAGCATCCGGCAAATTTCAAGCGAGCGGATGGTAGAGGCAAGCAAAAGGTCGTGATCCTTGGCAGCGATCGGATTGCCGCCCGGTGCGTGCGCCTGCACAAACTGCACGCCAAGCTCTGCTGCCGCATCGCGCAGCGCAAGGATCTTTTCCTGCCAGTCGGGGGCAAAGTATTGCCAGTCGGCACGCATGCCGTCGTAAAGCGAGAGGTCAACGTAGGTAAAGCCGCAGCGCTTCAGCTCTGTGATGCGCTCAATGTCTGTTTTGCAGATGCCGAAATCCTCGGTGCTGGTTGCAATTTTCATGTGTTTTCTCCTTTTGCTTGTAAGTCTTGATAGATGCGCTCTGCGGTGGCGCAGATGCGCGCTTGTTCTTCATTTGAGATGGTGGAAAGCCGCTTTTTGGCGGGCGCGCCCCAGATCGAAAGCACGCGCGGACCGATCCACTCGCCGGCGGCAGTATCCTCAAACACGCCGCGCAAAATGCAAAGAGAGGCGCGCCGCGGCGGCATAAAGATCAGCTTCATCGGGTGCTTGATCAGCGCAAAGATCACCTTGGGATAATGCGCGGTGATGCCGGTAAAGGTGATGCCGGGGTGCGTGACGGCAACTCCGCCCTGCGCGCAGCACGTGCCCCAAAGCGCTGCCATAAGATGGCGCTTGGCGTTGCCGTAAACGTGGCTGGGCTTTTTGCGGGTGGAAAAATCCACGTCCGCTTGGTCACTTTTTTCGTAGTTGTGCGCAATGCTCCCCACCGCCACGATCCGTCCGCCGCGCTCGCGCATCAGGGGGTGTAGCGTGCGCGCCATATAATAGGGCGAGGCAAAGTTGATCTGAAACACGTTATCCAGCCCCGTGTCACAGGTTTTGCGCGGAATGTGATATGCGCCCGCGTTCAGGATCAGCACGTCGGGCGGCGCACTTTTGAGGCGCTCGGTCACCGCCGCAACAGAAGCAAAATCTGCCATATCCACACATACGTGGGTAGCAAAAAGGGCGGGGAACTCCGCTTTTAGCGCGTCGATCAGCGCGTTTGATTTTTGCGAATTGCGGTCAAGCAGCAAAAGCGAGGCGCCAAGCGCCGCCAGGTGTCGGCAAAGCGCCCTGCCAAGCCCGCCCGTGGCGCCCGTGATGGCAACCGTTTTGCCCGTGAGGGGGGCGGTGTATTTTTTGAAAAAGATTTTCGTTGTCATATCGATCGTTGACCTCACCGATAGGTGTGCTGCTCGGCAAATCCGCGCAGCAGGGCATAGATCTCGTCGGGCGAGAGGCCTGCGAGGGGATAGGTCTGCTCAATGGGCGTTTCGGGGATGCAAAGATAGATGCTGTCGCGATCTATGTTGGCGCACACCTCTTTGCCGCAGCGCAAAAGGGCAAGATCCACCGTGCCAAGCTCACGGTTCAGATCAAGCTGTGTCACCGTGCCAAGCTCCCGCAGCTTTTTTTCAAGCGCGCCGCATTCGCACGCCGTCCAAAATGCCATCCACGCGGCATTGCCCTGCGGTGCGGACTGCGCGACGGGGATGCTTTCGGGGCAAGGGGCGTTGCAATGGACTTGGCGCTTTTTGATCTTTTTGATCAGGTTGCGCCCCACGTCGTATATTTTCAGCTCGAAATCCTTTCCAATAAGCAAGAGGTAGCCGTTTTTCCAGTGGCGCGTATAGTGCAAGGCTCCGCCAACGTGCTGCATCGCGGTGATCTCGCTGTAAAAAACGTATCCCCTGCAATTCAGCTCGCTGTGGGTACGGCGGGAGTTAGGATGCTTTTTTATGGCATCGCCGTGCAGAAAATACAGCCGATCTTGTGCAAGGATGCAAAGCGGCTCGCGCAGAAAAAACGCCAGAAGCAATGCGCATCCTGCCCAAAAATAGCTGACCACCGCCATGGCAGTGACGTGCCGGACAGAAAAAACGACACCTGCCGCCAGCAGGATCAAGGCAACGATAGCAGCGGCGTAAAAGAGAAAGGCGCGCACGCGCTTGCCGCGCACGTTGGCAACCAAAAGGTCACGCTTATCTAAAACATTCATACAAGCCCCCCTCTCTCTGGTCTGATATCACCATTATAAAGCAATCCGCTAAAAATGTCAATAAAATACCGCCCCAAAGGGGCGTTTTTCAAATAAAACGTAGGGACCGGCGTCCCCGACGGTCCGTCTTGCCCGCGTTCACAGTCCGCGCTCGCGCAGCTCGCTGACAAGCTCGCGGTAAAAGGCACATACGTCAAAATCACGGATGTCCTCGCGGTTGAGGTCGATCATATCGCCGTGCGAGATGCCGCGCTTGCCGTCGGTGCGCAAAAGCGTATATTTTTCGCCAAAGGCAAAGGAGCTCTCGCCCACAAGCCCGTCGTTTTCACCGTCAAAGCCCTTGACGTAGCGATAGGAAAGGTTGAGGGGGAAGCGCCCCTTGCGTGGATGCTCCATCACAGAGCCAACGCTTTGCGCAAAGATCCCTTCGGGAAAGGAAAGCGCCGCGTTGCGCTGCTCGCACGCTGTGGCGGTGAGGTCGGTCACGGCCGAGAGGAAATCGGGCGACTCGTCCCCAAGCTCGTGCAGGGTTGCGTTATATAGCTTGGCAACGTGTGTCTGGACCTTTTGGGGGATCGTATCCAGCAGTCTTTCGGCAAACAGGCACCCGCGATGCGGCGTGTTGATGGTCGTAAGCGAGGCGACATAGGGGGCAAGCCCGAATTCTGAGATAGCGTAGCGGCAATCAAGCCCACCCTTGGAGTGCGCAATGATGTTCACCTTTTCGCACCCCGAACGCTCGGTGATCAGCTTGATCCTTGCGGCAAGCTCGCGGGCGCTTTCCTTTACGGCAAGTGCAGATTGGTGCTGCCCGTAATAAACGGTGGCGCCGTAAAGTTGCAGCGCGCGGGGGATCCTGCCCCAGTAGTTGAACAAATTGCTGTCACGGAAAAACACGCCGTGCACCAGCACAAGCGGATATTTTGTTTTGCAAAGCGCGGCAAGCGCGGGGGTGTTTTCCACCTTTTCCTTTTCAACTTCAAACGCCATCTCGTCGGTGGTGACAAGGATGATGCGCGTTAAAACAAACAGATTGACAAGGGGGATCATGCCGCACAAGGCGCCGATCACGCGCCAGCGGAGTCCCATTTGCGACGAGGTGCAGTACACGCAAAGGATGCCGTTCCAAAACAGGATCGCCGAGGCGACGATGCAGTATACCGCGCTCCACACAAGCTCCATATAGGCGTTTGGAATAGTGAGAAGGGCAAGCACCGCGTGCCACAGGATAGAGGGGATCAGCGAGCAGATAAAGAGCACCAGCAGCACCGTGCCGTGGTTGCAGATGCGCAGCCGCAATTTGTTGGTGCCCCGGGGACGTATGCCGGGTAACACGTTTAAAAGCAGAAAAAGGGGAATGATAGCGGCAAGCGTGATCGGGGCAGCCCTGCACAGCAGATAGCTGTTCAGCAAAGCCACCGTCAGGATAAAATAGATCACGTTGCGCCACGTGAAATGCTTTTTCATGTGCTGCTCCTTTCCTTTTGTCAAAGCGGGTCGTTGTATTTGATCTCTGCCCAAAACAGGCTGTGGTCGGAGTGGGTCTTAATATCTGCCATCCCCTTGTCGGTAACGGTCCATTGCCGGGAAAGAACAATGTCATCAATGGCGGATTTGTTGCTGAAGGTGTTGTAGGTGTTATCGTTGGCGCGGAAGGAGTCTTTGATATATGCAAATTCGCTGTTGACGGCGGTGTTGAAATCGGCGGTGATGATAAAGGCTTTTGAGGTTTTTGCCTTTTCGTAGATCTCCTCAAACTGCTTGATGCGGATCTCGGTGTTCTCAAATGAAAGGTGGGTGTTGAAAAAATCAATGCTTACCCCGTTCACGTCGATCACCGCGTGTCCCAGTGAGCGCGCCTCTATGTCGGCATCCGTGGTCAGTGTGATCACCTCAAACGAGGTGATCGGATAGCGGCTGAGGATCGCAGTGCCATATTCGCCGCCCTGAAAGTCGATCGCCCTTGCAAATTTATAATAGGGATATCCCGCCGCGTCTGCCAAAAGCTGAAGCGTGTTTTTGTAACCCGATCGCTTGGTGTTGATATCCACCTCCTGCAGACCGACAACGTCAAGGTTGCACGCGGTGATATCGGATGCGAGAACAGACATATCATGTCCAACACCCGCACCGTTTTTGATGTTATAGGTGCCAACGCGAAGCGTAAGGCTCTCCCCGTCCGGCTCTGCATCATCAGGGCCGCTTTGGGGCTTGTTGCAGGAAGTAAAAATGCTGAACGCAACACAAACGGCAAGAATGAGCAGCAAATATCTTTTCATCGCTGTGTCTCTCCTTTTTTTACGGTACTATCATTATATCACAACTTCTTCCACATTTCAACCGTTTTGCCGGGTTCGAATTTGCACCATCCCAGCCAACAGAAAAGGCACGCCGCATGGCGTTCCTTTTCTGTTGTGACGTGTGCCCGATTTAGATGCAAAACCCTGTGTGGCTGATTTAGATGCCCGCAGATTTTGCAGAGGGTAGACTAACCCCTTGGCGATGATGGGGGTTGCACTTGACCGCTATCTTCCGGGTGCTGTG
>JAZNNA010000099.1:0-3476 GCA_045580065.1 Eubacteriales bacterium | reverse complement strand
CACGGGCGCCGCCTCGGTGAGTGGAACCGGTGCCGGTGGCAAATGCCGTTGGGGAAATACTTAATAAAAAACGACCCGACCGCGGTCGGCTCTTTTTTTATGCTTGCGATTGCTGCTCAGCGCGCTTGCTCTTACGCCATTTGAAGGGGGAGCAATGATAGCGCTCGCGGAATTGATTGTGGAAAAAGCTGGTGTTTTCATATCCCACGGCAATGATGATATCTCCGATGGGGAGATCGGTCTCTCCAAGCAGGCGGATCGCTTCTTTGAAGCGTTCTTCCTGCAAAAGGCGGCTGAAGGTCATGCCGCACAGCTCGCGCACGCGCTTGGAAAGATAAGGAACGCTCAGCCCCAGCTTGTCGGCAAGCTCGCTTAAGGTCGCGGTGCGGAAATCGGTGTGCAGATAGCTTTCTACACGCGATTGCAAAAGCTCGGCATCCGAGCGGTGACGCGCCGCGGTGATGGTACATTCCGGCAGCTCGGCAAAATAGCGCAGGATCAGTGATACCGTGCTTTTCAGGGTGTCGATCCCCGTGATGTCGTTGCCCACCATGGCATAGCAAAGATTTTCAAACAGGTTTTCCAACGGGGGAACGCCCTCGGTGGAAAAAAGCATGTATTCCGCCTCGCCGTTAGAGCGGATATTCTCCGCTACAAAGGAGGAAAGGGGAGAGGAGGCGGGCAGGGAGGAGGCAAGCGAGTGGAAGCACTCGGTCGCCAGCATCACGTTGATGGCAATGTCGCCCTCGCCGGTCTTGCGTACGCTGTGCTGCGTGTGGCGGTTGAGCAGCAGGGTATCGCCTGCGCGCATCTTGACCTCGCGGTGCTTGATCACGTGCGTGACCTCGCCGGAGCAGACGTAGGTCATCTCTACGTAGTTGTGGCCGTGGGCAGGGAAGTCGGCAAAGCGAGTGTGGCGGCGCAGTGAGATCTGCTCACCGTCCTGGATCAGGCGATGGCTGTTGACGATAAACTCCTTTGCAAAGGCCGTGTAGAGGCGCTTGTTAACTTTATTTTCACCTTCAAGGATCTTTTTTTCTTCTTCGTTTATCTGAGAAAGTCGTGCTAAAATATCTTCGCGCATGAAAGCTTCTCCTTTCATCGGGGGAGCCGGGATTTGGTCGATTTTTTACATTATAACACAAAAATAGCAAAAATGCAACCCTTTTTATTAAAAATTGCCCTATTTTTGTAAAATAGCAGTTCTTATTGTTTTCCCCGGTTTATGATATAATTAAGTAAAGAAAATCAATAAGGGGGATCATATCCATGACCGCTTATCAACTTGCTAAAGAAAAATACGCAGCCCTTGGGATCGACACCGAAAAGGCGATCGAAACGCTGCAGAATTTTGCCATCTCCATGCATTGCTGGCAGGGCGACGACGTGCTGGGCTTTGACAGCAAAGAGGGCCTTTCCGGCGGCATCCAGACCACCGGTAACTATCCCGGCCGCGCCACCACTCCCGCCGAGCTGATGGCTGATATGGACAAGGCGCTTTCCCTGATCGGCGGCAAGCACAAGATCAATGTGCATGCCTGCTACGCCATTTTCGAAAAGGGCGAATTCGCCGATCGTGACGCGCTTGAGCCCAAGCACTTTGCCAAGTGGGTAGAGTATGCAAAGGCCCGCGGCATGGGCATTGACTTCAACCCCACCTTCTTCTCTCACCCTCTCGCCGCAAGCGGCCTCACCCTTTCCTCTCCCGACGAAAAGGTGCGCAAGTTCTGGGTAGAGCACGGCAAGGCCTGCGTGCGCATTGCCGAGTATTTTGCAAACGAGACCGGCATCCCCTGCGTGATGAACGTATGGATCCCCGATGGCTACAAGGAAACTCCCGTTGACCGTCTTGGCCCGCGCGCCCGCTTTGCACAGTCCATGGACGAGATCCTGGCACAGCCCTACGATAAGGAAAAGGTGCTGATCTGTCTGGAATCCAAGGTGTTTGGCATCGGTGTCGAGTCCTACACCGTCGGCTCTGCCGAATTCACGCTCAACTACGTCAATCAGCGCAACCTTGTCCCCCTGATGGACAACGGCCACTACCATCCCACCGAGGTGGTTTCCGACAAGCTTTCCGCCATGCTGCTCTTCCACAAAAAGGTGGCTCTGCACGTGACTCGTGGTGTTCGTTGGGACAGTGACCACGTGGTTCGCTTTGACGACGAAACAAAGGAAATTGCAAAGGAGCTGGTTGCCAGCGGCCGCTTGAACGACGTTGCCGTGGCGCTTGATTTCTTTGATGCAAGCATCAACCGCATCGCCGCTTGGGTCGTTGGTATGCGCAATATGCAGCGCGCGCTGCTTTCCGCACTTCTGATGCCTCACGCCGAGTGGAAGCAGCTGCAGGATAGCGGTGACTACACCTCTATGCTTGTGCTGACCGAGGAGTTCAAGTCTATGCCCGAGGGCGCCGTTTGGGAGGAGTTCTGCACCCGCTGCGGTGTGCCCGCCGACAAGTCCTGGCTTGACGAGGTAAAGAAGTACGAGGCTGAGGTTCTTTCCAAGAGAGCATAAGCCGCCAAAAAGCCCTGCCGTACGGCAGGGCTTTTTATGAGTTTACATATAAAATGAATAAAATCACAAATTTATTGGCAAAAAAAGCGGATTTTTTTAAGAGTTCTACAAAAAAATATTAACAAGCATTTTTTTGCAAAAATTACTTTACAAATCGCTGTTTTTTTGATATACTAATTGTTGTGGTAAAATTTAAACCGTGTCTGTTTTGGCAAAAAACAGGCGCGAAAAGGAGTGTTAAATATGAGCCGTATGATCGGTACTGTTTCCCGTGGTGTTCGTGCCCCTATTATTCGCGGTGGTGATGATCTTGTCGAGATCGTAACAAACTGCATTCTGGAGGCTGCAAAGGACGGTGGCTATGAGGTTCGTGACCGCGATATCGTGGCCATGACCGAATCTATCGTTGCCAGAGCTCAGGAAAACTACGTTACCATTGACGATATTGCCGAGGACGTTCGCCGCAAGTTTGGCGGTGAGACCGTCGGTGTTGTATTTCCCATCCTTTCCCGCAACCGCTTTTCCGTGTGCCTGACCGGCATTGCAAGAGGGGCAAAAAAGGTTGTGATCATGCTTTCTTACCCTTCCGACGAGGTAGGGAACCATCTGGTCAGCTACGACGCTATCGACGCCGCCGGCATCAACCCCTATAGCGACGTTTTGGATATCAAGCGCTATCGTGAGTGCTTCGGCTATGAAAAGCATACCTTTACCGGTGTGGATTACGTAGAGTATTATGAGCAGCTTGTACGTGCCGAGGGCGCTGATTGCGAGATCATTTTTGCAAATGATGCACGCGCTATCCTTCAGCACACCGATAACGTGCTGTGCTGCGATATTCATACCCGCGCACGCTCCAAGCGCCTGCTCAAGAACGCAGGTGCAAAGAACGTTTACGGTCTTGACGACGTTATGTCCGCACCCATCAACGGCAGCGGTTATAACGAAAAATACGGTCT
>JAZNNA010000098.1:0-14461 GCA_045580065.1 Eubacteriales bacterium | reverse complement strand
GAACACCTTAACGTCAACAACGATGCCGGCCTCGCCGTGAGGCAGACGCATAGAGGTGTCGCGCACCTCTCTTGCCTTTTCACCGAAGATCGCGCGCAGCAGGCGGTCCTCTGCGGTGGCCTCGCTTTCGCCCTTGGGGGTGATCTTACCTACCAGAATATCGCCGGCACGGACCTCGGTGCCCTTCTTTACGATACCCTCGGCGTTCAGATCCTTCAGGGCATCCTCGCCCACGTTGGGGATCTCGCGGGTGATCTCCTCCGGCCCGAGCTTGGTGTCGCGGGCATCGTGAGTTTTCACCTCAACGTGCAAGGAGGTGTAGATATCATCGCGTACAAGGCGCTCGTTCAGAAGAACTGCGTCCTCGTAGTTATAACCCTCCCAGGTCATAAAGCCGATCAGCGCGTTTTTACCAAGCGACATTTCGCCGTTGGCGGTAGCGGGACCGTCTGCGATCACGCGGCCTGCCTCGATCACGTCGCCCTTATTGACGATGGGGCGCTGGTTAAAGCAGGTGCCCTGGTTGGTGCGCTTGAACTTGATCAGCTCGTAAACGTCGCGCTCGCCGTTGTCACGTGCGATCACGATCTTATCGGCGTCAACGTACTCGACAACGCCTGCGTTTTGTGCAACCACAACAACGCCGGAATCGACGGCTGCCTTGTATTCCATACCCGTACCAACGATGGGAGAGTCGGTGACCATCAGCGGCACCGCCTGCTTTTGCATGTTAGAGCCCATCAGTGCGCGGGAGTTGTCGTCGTTTTCAAGGAACGGGATCATTGCGGTGGCAACGGATACCACCATCTTGGGGGAAACGTCCATATAGTCTACGTCGCAGGCCTCAGCCTCACGGATCTCGCTCTTATCGCGCACGTTGACCACGCGGTTGATGAAGTGGCCTTCTTCGTCCAGCGGCTCGTTTGCCTGTGCAACGATGTAACGGTCCTCGACGTCGGCAGTCATATACTCGACCTCGTCGGTAACGATCCCCTTCTCCTTGTCGTACTTGCGGTAGGGGGCCTCGATAAAGCCGTAGTCGTTAATGCGAGCGTAGGTGGTAAGGTAAGAGATCAGACCGATGTTAGGACCTTCGGGGGTCTCGATGGGGCACATACGACCGTAGTGGGTGTAGTGTACGTCACGGACGTCGAAGGAGGCACGGTCACGGGAAAGACCGCCGGGACCCAGTGCGGACAGACGGCGCTTGTGGGTAAGAGCCGCAAGCGGGTTGTTCTGGTCCATGAACTGAGAAAGCTGAGAGGAGCCGAAGAACTCGCGGATGCCGGTTGCCACGGGGCGCGTGTTGATCAGCATCTGGGGAGAGATCTTGTCGGAATCCTGGGTAGCCATACGGTCGGTAATGGTCTTTTTCATGCGGATGAAGGCAGCGCGCAGAGAGTTCTGCAGCTGCTCGCCAACCGAGCGGACACGACGGTTGCCGAGATGGTCAATATCGTCATAATAACCGATCTCACGGTCGTGCATCAGGCCAAGCATATAATTAATGGAAGCGAAAATGTCGTCCTTCGTGACGTGTCTGGGGGCAAGCTCGGCAGCGCGCAGGCGCACCAGGTTCTTGACCTCCTCAACGTCGCCCTCAGCCTCCTCCAGAATTGCAAGCAGAACGGGGATACGCACCTTTTCGTTGATGCCGCAGTCCTTAAGGTCGTAGCCAAGGATATGCTCGGGGTAAATGGTGTTATTTGCAAAGATCTTAAGGGTAGCGCCGTCCTCAAGAGCGATCGTGACCTCGTTGATGGCAGCGTTTTCAATGGCGCGTGCATCAGCATCGGTCAGCAGCTTGCCTGCCTCAAATACCACCTCGCCGGTGATGGGGCTGACAGCGGGCTCGGCAAGCACACGGCCGGTGATACGGTTGTGCAATGCCAGCTTTTTATCGAACTTGTAGCGGCCTACGGGAGCGATCTCGTAATGGCTGGTGCTAAACAGCACGTCGGAGATCATCTTTTGCGCAGCCTCGACCACGGCGGGCTCGCCGGGGTGCATTCTGCGGTAGATCTCCTTGAGCGCCTCGTGACCTGCATAAGTGCGCTCGTGAGCGGCGATCTCCTCGGACTTGTCCTTTTCAAAGGTGGCAGCAAGCACATCCTCTTCACCGAACACAGCCGTGATATCCTCGCGGCTTTCAAAGTCAGAGCCCTCGCCAAGTGCGCCGAGTGCGCGCACGAACATAGTCAGCGGCACCTTGCACTTTTTATCAATGCGGACGTTCAGCACGCCGCTGTTGTCGGTTTCGTATTCAAGCCATGCACCGCGGTAAGGAATGATCTGGGCGGCGTAGTTGCGCTTGCCCATCTTGTCGATCTCCGAGGTGTAGTAGATACCGGGGGAACGAACGATCTGAGAAACGATCACGCGCTCTGCACCGTTGATCACAAAGGTACCGTCATCGGTCATCAGGGGGATCTCGCCCATAAACACGTCGGAATTTTGCACCTCGCCGGTCTGCTTGTTGGTCAGGCGGACCTTAACGCGAAGGGGGGCGGCGTAGTTGACGTCGCGCTCCTTGCACTCCTCAACAGAGTACTTCGGTGCCTGTGCGATCGAGTGCGACAGAAATTCGATCGACAGATTGCCGGAAAAATCGGTTACGGGAGAAACATCGCGCAGCACCTCGCTGAGGCCCTCTTCCAAAAACCACTTGAAGGATTTGGTTTGGATCTCAACAAGATTGGGCAGTTCCAGGTTGTAGCGCGCCTTGGAAAAACTCTTTCTCACGTTTTGACCGAGCTTTTGATCTTTGACGTTGACCATGAATTTTATCACTCCATTCCATGATGTGTCCGCACCGCCCGTCGGCATGCGGACCAAGGGGAAAAACCGACATTATCGCGTATAAATAATATCAGTACAAAATTTGCCGCAGGGCATAGTTACCCCATAATACGGCAATTATAATGCAGTTTAATATTATAGCAAAGAAAAATCACCTTGTCAACCCCTTTTTGGAAAAAATTTGAAACTTTTTTTGAAAACCCAAAAATTTTTTTGATTTTTTTGAAAAAAAGGCTTGCTTTTTACGCAAATGTGTGTTATAATGCGTAAATGTATGGATTGAGCTGACAGCGCACCCTCTCAGGTGCTGTCGCAAAGACCGCATCATTTTACAAGGGGGTGAAAGATTTGCCTAATATCAAGAGTGCAAAAAAGCGTGTTAAGGTTACCACTGCCAAGACTCTGCAAAACAAAATGTTCCGTACTCAGCTCAAGACCGAGATGAAGAAGTACGAGGCTGCTGTTGCTGCCGGTGATCTTGCTCTTGCTCAGGAGACCTACAAGGCTGCTGTCAAGAAGATCGACAAGGCTGTTGCTCGCGGCGAGATGCACAAGAACGCTGCTGCTCGCAAGAAGAGCCAGTTCACCAAGAAGCTCAACGCACTTGCTTAATCGCAGGTGAAGAATTCGGGCATTCCGCAAGACCCGGCGGAGTGCCCTTTTTCTATTGACAAGCACCGCGCGCTTGGGTATAATAAGGTAGTAAGAGATCTTTAACGCTTTCCCTTTCGGAGGTTTTTATGTACTGTCGCAGCATTACCGAGCTTGTGGGTGGCACTCCCCTGCTGGAGGCCAGAAATTACAGCCAAAAAAATGCGCCCGAGGCGCGCATCCTTTGCAAGCTGGAGGGGTTTAACCCTGCGGGCAGCGCCAAGGATCGTGTGGCGCTGATGATGATACTGGATGCCGAGGCACGCGGCGTGCTGAAGTGCGGCGGCACCATCATCGAGCCGACCAGCGGCAACACTGGCATTGGGCTTGCCGCCATCGGCATTCCGCGCGGCTATCGCGTGATCCTCACCATGCCCGACACGATGAGCGTGGAGCGCCGCCGCCTGCTGGCAGCCTACGGCGCGGAGATCGTGCTTACCCCCGGTGCCGAGGGCATGAAGGGGGCGATCGCCAAGGCGAACGAGATCGCCGCCGCCACCGAAAACAGCTTTATTCCCTCTCAATTTGACAATCCCGCCAACCCCAAGGCGCACGAGGCGACCACCGCGCGCGAGCTGCTGGAGGAAACGGGCGGACACATTGATATTCTGGTAGCGGGCGTTGGCACCGGCGGTACGATCTCCGGCACGGCGCGCTATCTGCGCCGCCATATTCCCGATTTAAAGGTAGTGGCGGTGGAGCCCGCCGTCTCTCCCCTTCTGACGCTGGGAAAGGCCGGCCCGCACGGTCTGCAGGGCATTGGCGCTAACTTTGTACCGGACAATCTGGATCGCTCGCTTTTAGACGACGTTTTGACGGTGAGCGAGGAGGATGCCTACCGCGCGGCGCGCGAGCTTGCGGTGTGCGAGGGCATTTTGGTGGGGATCTCCTCGGGGGCGGCGCTGCACGCCGCTACCCTGCTTGCAAAGCGCCCCGGCAACAAGCAAAAGACCATTGTTGCCATCCTTCCCGACAGCGGCGACAGATATCTTTCCACGCCGTTGTTTGAGGGATAAATAAAAGGCACACGCCGGATCGGCGTGTGCCTTTTTGCTTGCGATATCAACCAAGCGCTTCCAGGAGCTGGCGGCGGGTGTCGTCAAGCTCGGCGGCGCTGGGAGTGTAGTCGTCAAAGGTGCGGCAGACCTTGTCGATCAGGGCAAGTGCCTGCTCCTTGTTGCGGTCGCCAAGCTGCTTTAACAGCTCGTAATCCTGCGCACCGGTGCGCTGAGAATGGCCGCGCACGGAGTAGATGGGCCCCTCCTCGGCGAGGTAGACCACGTGGGCGTTGCCCGCGGGGAATCTGCGCTCGCGCACCTTATAGCAGGTGTCCCCTCTCTCCTCCTCGTTGTGGCAATGGTAGCCCCAATGCAAAAAGCCGGGGCAGTTATACTTATAGCACATCCACATCGGCAAGCGGCTGGCGTTCAGGGGAAGGTCTATCACGCGGTTCATCACCTTGTTTGCGGGAAATCCGCAGGTGTAGATCCACATTTCCTCGCCCATTGCCTGCAGCGCCCGGAAATCCGCGAGATATTTTTCATACACAGCCTGCTTGACCACCCAGACGTCAAGGCCGCCGGCAAGGTCGGTGCTTTCCACGGGGTCGTTGATGACAACACCGGGGATGCACTTGCGGCAGATGGCACCCACGATACGGTAGGCGGCGCTGTTGTAGAACTGCGGCTCGTCCATCATGCATTGCTGATAGCACGCTCTCCAGCCGTTGCGCTCGATCAGCTCGTTTGCGCGGGTGAAATAAAGCTTAAGCTGGCGGTATCCCTCGATGCTCTTGACCTCGATCTCCTTATCCCAAAGCAGATACAGATCGGCAGACTTCCAGTCAAGCCATTGGATCACAAAGCCGCCAAGGATCTTTGTAAAGCCCATCTCCAGCGCCATGTTGCCCACAAGCTCGGCGTGCGAAAAATCAAAGTCGATGACCTTGCCCTGCTCGTCCTTCACGGGCTCGCCCGAGGGGATCATCAGATAGTCGTTGCGCATATCCAGCTGATTTTCCATGTAATTGCGCAGCACGCGCAGGTACTTATCGGTGCCGCGCTCGGTATGATGCTGGCGAAGGAGCGTGGGATAGTAGAGCCAGTTGATCATGTGATAGGTGGTATCCTTCAGCGCGGGGATCTGCACGTTGTAGGTGGTAAGCGCCACGGGAACGGCGATCTCCTCGCCACCCACGCGGATGGTCAGCATCTGCTCAAATTTGCCCACGGGAGCGTCCGCTGCCACGTTGATGCGCAGGAAAAAGGCGGCGCGGCCGGCCTCAAGTCCCATTTCCACGGGCTTGGTGACCTCGTATACGTCGAAGGGGGCCTTTCTTGTCACAAAATCCTTGACCTCGTCATAATTTTGTGTGGTGTGGGTCTTGACGCCGCTGTTTTCGCTGACGTGCGCGGGCAGCAGCTGATACAGCACGGCCTCGCAGCCCTTGCAAGCAAAGCTTGCACTTACCGCCTCACCGCCCTGCAGCACATGATCTGTCAGCACCTGAAAGCAAACGTCGCCGCCGCGTGCGGCGTGCAGCTCGGCTGCGTTTTGCGCGGTGATCGCGCTATCGGGATAGACCCACTCGTTTTCGGAAAAGACCTGGTACTTCAGCATGATTTTTTCTCCTTTTTGCGATTTGAGATAGAAAGTCCGGTTATGATCAGCACGGCAAGCACGGGAAGCTCGAAAAGAAGGATCACGGCTCTGCCCTGCAAAAGGGTATAGATCAGCACGGGCAGCAGCGCCGCCGCGCAGGTGATAAAAAAGCGATACGCCACAAGGCGCTTGGGGGGATATGCCGCAAGCCAGAAGCAAATGCAAAACAGCGTGGCAAGCGGCAAAAAGAGGGCGGCACGCAGCGGCGTGACACGCGCCTGCCAATAGGCGGTCTGGTCGCGCAAAAGATCTGCGCCAAAGAAAAGCGCGGTATTGCGCAGCAGCGCGTAAGCAACAAGATACACAGCGGTGGCGCGGCGGGCATAGCGCGGGTACAGCAGCCCCTCTTTTTTGGCAAAAAGCAGCCACAGCGCGCGGATCTCAAGCGCAAGCGCCGGCAAAACGACCAGAAAAACGCCCGGATTGTAGCGAAGCGCTGCGGCAAGATCAAGGCGCAAAAGTGACAAAAAGGCACGCGTGCCGCCGCAGAGCGGGCAATAGAGGTGCAGCACGTCATTCAAAAAGCAATCGTAATACCCCTCGGGAAACAGGCGCCGCATAGCGATCGCCCACGCGGCAAAGCCGATGGCGAACAAAACAAAAGAGAGGTGAAAGTATAGATATCGGCGCCAGGCTGCGCTCATGCTACTTCCCCTCCCTTTTTTGCGTATTCCGTTTTTCCAAGTATAGCACAAATCTTATAGATTTGCAAGTTTTTTTATAAAAACCGCAATTTATTACATCATTTTTAAAAAAGCTCTTGTCAAAGGGGGAGTTTTTTTGTATAATGAAAGAAAAGGGGGTGCATGTATGGACCGCGAACAAGAACAAAACACTACCGCCGTACCGCAGCAGGAAAATCCGGTACCTGAGCAACCGCTGCAGCAGGAAAATCCCGTACCCGAGCAGCAGCCGAAAATAGAATACGGCACACCGCAGGGACAGCCCTCGCAGGGTGGCTTTTGGAACTCGACCCCGCAGCAGCCCTATCAGCAAAATCCCTATCAGCAAAATCCTTATCAGCAAAGCCCTTATCAGCAAAATCCTTATCAGCAAAATCCTTATCAGCAGCAGAATGCACAAGGCTTTTATGCTCCGCAGCAAACGCCGGAGCAGCGCAAGGCGATCTACGCCGCCAAAAACGCCAAGCTGTTTTCCATCCTTGCGCTGGTCGCCACCTTTATTTGCTCCTGCCTGCCCTTGCCCAGCCTTGTGCTTTCAATCATGGGGCTTGCCAAGGCAAAGGCCGCCTCTCGCGTGGTGCGCGGCAGCTCAGACGTTACCTGCGCGATAGTCTGCTCGATCCTTGCGCTGGTGTTTACCCTGCTTGCGGCTTTTGTGGCAGTATTTTTCTGGATCGGCTTTTTTGAAGCGATCGCAGCAGATTTTTGACCTAACTATACATAAAGGAGTACACTATGAACAACGATTTCAACCAGAACAATCAAAACGGCCAGCAGGGCAATTTTTACAACCCCAACGGTCAGCAGCAGGGCAACTTTTACAACCCCAACGGCCAAGGAAATTTTTACAACCCCAATATGCCGAACATGAATCAGCTTGAGGCCACCAAAAAGGCAAACAACGCCAAGACCTTTGGCCTGATCGCGCTGATCACCTCTTTTATTTGCACCGGCGTCATCCCGATCGTGCTTGGCATCCTTGCCATTGTAAACGCTTCCTCTGCCAAGTCGCTGATCGGCTATGATATCCCCGAGGCCAAGTCCGGCCGCACGATGGGCATTGCCTCGCTGATCATCACCGGCGTGGCTTGCGTGCTGGTCATTGCGCTTTACGTCGTTCTCTTTGCGCTTGTCATGACGGGCGCGCTTTATTAAGAATGAATAACAACAACGGTTTTTACGGACAAAACGGCACACAGGACACGCAAAACGCGCAGGGTGGGCAGTATTACTACCGCCCGCCGCAGCAGCCGCAGGATCCCAGCGGCAGCTCGGCACAGCTGTTTGGCGTGCTGGCGCTTGTCAGCATCTTTTTGTGCATCGGACTTCCCATTATCTTTGGCGCCATTGCCATGCACAACGCCAAGCGCTCGTTTCTTGAGCTGGGGGTGGAAAGCTCGCAGGCCAAGGCAGGGCGCATTTGCGGCTTGATCGGTCTTATCATCGGCATCGTTTCTCTTTTAGGCACGCTGATGATCTTTATCATTGAATTTAGCCTGCTTCTTTCTATCTTTGCAGGACTTGCATAGCAGCCATCACAAAAAGCCCCCTACGTAGGGGGCTTTTTTATATTTTCTCTTGCTCCGTGCGGCCAAAAAGCTCGCGCAGCAAAAGCGCCGCGGCGGGGCCGATCAGCACGCCCCAAACGCCAAAGGCGCGGATCCCCACGTAAAAGGAGATCAGGGTGAGCAGCGGGTGCAGCCCGATGCTTTTGCCCACAAGGCGCGGCTCGGCGATCTGGCGCACCACGCTGATCACGGCATACAGCACAAGCATTCCGATCCCCCGCCCCACCTCGCCGCCGATCAGCGTGATCAGCGCAAGGGGCAGCAGCACCACGCCAACGCCAAGCACGGGGAGAATATCCAGAAACGCGGTGAGGAGCGCCAGCAAAAAGGGGGCGCGCACGCCAAGCAGCAAAAAGCCCACCAGCAGCTCGGAAAGCGTGAGCAAAAACAGCAGCAGATAGGCTCGCACGCAGCGCTTGGCACCCTCCCTCACGCGCGCCCTCCAGGCGGGCAATCTTGCGCGGAGCCCCGGGGGCACAAGGCGCTGCAGCACGCGCATCACGGCATCGTGATCCATGGCAAAATAAAAGCTTGAGATCAAAAAGGAAAGCAGGAGCCAAAGCACGCCGGGCAGGCGCCGCAAAAGCCCCGTGGCAACGGCTGCCATTCGCTCGGTAAGCATTGCAAGAAAGTGGTGCAGCTGCTGCTGCAGATAGCTTTGCGGATCGCCGATCCATTCCTGCAAAAGGGGGGAGCCTTGCACGCCGGAAAGCAGGGGCAGATGCTGCGAAATGCTGCGGAAAAAGGCCACCGTGCGGGCGATCACGCCCTCCTCTTTTCCGCTATCCTCTGCCACAAGCTGCAAAAGGCGCTGCAGCTCGATAAGCAAACGGTTGCAGAGCAACGTAAGAAAAAGCGACAGAGCTGCGAGCGAAAAAAGCGTGACCAGAAAGGCCGACACACGCGGCGACCAGCCCGTACGTGCGGCAAGGCGCTGCGAGAGGGGGTGCGTTGCAAGCGAGAGCAAAAATGCGGGCAAAAAAGGCAGAAAAGCGGGTAGCGTGTGGCGAAAAAGCAGATAAAGAAGGGCCGTTCCCCCTGCGGCACAGATCACGATAGCGGCCCATTTTTGCAGCTTTATGTGCATCATATCCCCTCTTTTCATTGCTTTTTTGCGGTTTATTTATAGTATATATGCCAAATGGAAGCGTATACCACTTGACAGAATTGTCACAATATGTTAAAATATTCTACAAGAATACCCACCTGCATATACTTTTCCGGGCACCCTGCTGCCACGCAGGTATATTATTTTGATTTTGGAGGTTCGTATGAAGCGAATCCTGCTGATATCTCTTGCGCTGCTTTGCTGCATCTCTTTGTTTGCATGTAAAAAAGAAAACGAGCTTGAAAACGCAGCCCAGCTTGATCTTTCCAAGTGCTATACCGCCGTGCTTAGCGCGGCTGAGGGCAAAACGCTGTTTGTCCAGTTTGAAATGCTGGGCGGCGGAAGCTTTGTGATCGAGCTGCTGCCCGAATACGCCCCCGAAACGGTGGCAAACTTTCAAAATCTTGTGGAAAGCGGCTTTTACAACGGGCTTTCCTTCCACCGCATCTCCAGCGGCTTTATGATCCAGGGCGGCGACCCCGACGGTGACGGAAACGGCTCGTCGGAGCAGTCTGTGATCGGCGAATTTGCCTCTAACGGCTTTACGCAAAACACCCTGCCGCACAAGCGAGGCGTGATCTCAATGGCGCGCAGGCCCAACGACCCCAACTCCGCCAGCTGCCAGTTCTTTATCGTACATCACGATTCGGATTTTCTTGACGGCGATTACGCTGCCTTCGGGCGCGTTGTGGTAGGCATGGAAACGGTGGATGCCATCGCGGCTCTGCCCGTAACCTACAACACCGTCAGCCGCGAAAAATCGCAGCCGGTCAACACTCCCTATATCGAGCGCGCCACCTTTGTTGAATACACGGGAAAAGAAAACAATTTTCAAAACGCGGCCACGCTTGACCCTCTAGCGTGCTATACCACCGTGCTGAGCGCTGCCAAGGAGCGCACACTGTTTGTCCAGTTTAAAATGTACGGCGGCGGAAGCTTTGTGGTTGAGCTGCTACCCGAATACGCCCCCGAAACGGTGGCAAACTTTCAAGATCTTGTGGAAAGCGGCTTTTACAACGGGCTTACCTTCCACCGCATCCGCCGCGGCTTTATGATCCAGGGCGGCGACCCCAACGGTGACGGGAGCGGCTCGTCAGAGCAAACGATCAAGGGGGAGTTCCCCTCTAACGGCTTTACGCAAAACACGCTGCTACACGAGCGAGGCGTGATCTCGATGGCGCGCAGGCCCAACGACCCCAACTCCGCCAGCTGCCAGTTCTTTATTATGCATCAGGATACAGAGGCCCTTGACGGCGATTACGCTGCCTTCGGGCGCGTTGTGGCGGGCATGAGAACGGTGGATGCCATTGCGGCTCTGCCTGTGGACTACAACCCCATAAGCGAAGAGGTTTCGCAGCCGGTAGATATCCCTTATATCGAAAGCGCTGTTTTTGTAAACTACACCGCAGAATAATCAAAAGGGCGTGTGCAACAAAGTTGCACACGCCCTTTTTCTCCCCTTTGGGGAGAAAGCTATACGATCAGCTCGCCGCGCAAGAAGCTGAGTATCTTTTTTTCCTCGCGCGAGATCTTGACCTGCGTCAGCCCCAGCGCCTCTGCCGTTTGCTGCTGCGTGCGGTCACGGTAATAGCGCAAAAGCAGAATTTTTTTCCATAACGGTGGCATTTTTCCGATCGCCTCGCGCAAGGCAAGCTTATCTGATAAGATCTGCGGCTCGCTCTCGCTTTCCTCGTCGGTCAGCCGCTCGCCAAGCTCGCCCTTATCGTCCTCAAAGCAACACTCGGAAAGTGAGGTAACCGGGGCGACACCGGCAAGTGCCACGGCCGCCTCCTCACGCCCCACGCCGCAAAGCGCAGCAAGCTCGTCTACTGTGGGGTCCCTGCCCTCGCGCTCTGTGATCTCGCGCCGCCTTTGCAAAAGCTCGGTAGCCAGGCGCTTATAGCTGCGGCTGACGTGCAAAAGCCCGTCGTCGCGCAGATGGCGGCGGATCTCGCCCACGATCAACGGCACCGCAAAGGTAGAAAAGGCAAGCCCGCGCGAGAGATCGAAGGAGCGGATGGCGCGCAGCATACCGATGCTGCCGATCTGTAAAAGATCCTCATATTCGGTGCCGCGCTCGCGAAAGCGGAGCGCGGCGGTGCGCACAAGCCCCATATTTTCGCGCAGGAGCGCCTCTGTCGCCTCGGTTGCCCTTGGCTCCTCACCCGACTGCGCCTCAGCGATCAGCGCGTAATGCCGCGCTCTCAAAGCGCCATCCTCCACGCGCTCCCCTCCCTTCAGTCTTCCTGTTTTTTATTTTGCATGTACTTTGTCATCACCACAAGCGTCCCGCGCCCCTTGACCGAATGCACGGTAAGGCGGTCGGTAAAGCTTTCCATCACGGTAAAGCCCATGCCGCTGCGCTCGTTTTGCCGATCGGTGGTAAACAGCGGCTCGCGTGCCTTTTTTACGTCTGCAATGCCGCAGCCGCGGTCGCGCACGGCAACGCGCACACCGCCCTCGATCACCCTGGCGGTGATCCAGATATTTCCCTCACAGCCGCGATAGGCATGCACGATGCAATTTGTCACCGCCTCCGAAACGGCGCATTTGAGATCGGCAAGGTCGGTGGCGGTGGGGCTGCACTGCGCGCAAAAGGCGGCAACGGCGGCACGCGCCACCGCCTCGTTTACCGAAATGGCGGGCAGCACCACGCGCATGTGGTTGCACTGCCCCTTCTGTATGCTTTTCATATCCGTTCTCCTTTCGCTGCCTGTTCAATTTCAAAAAAGCGCTCCATGCCCGCAAGGCGCAATATCTTCAGCACACGCGGCCCGGGGGCGGTAAGCGCCATCACGCCGCCCAGCTCCTTGACAAGGCGATAACGCCCCATCAAAAGCCCGAGCCCCGCGCTATCCATAAATTCTATACGCGCAAGATTTAACACAAAGCGACGCGGGCGCTTGTGCCACAGGAGCCTGTCCAGCTCCTCGCGCAAGGAAACGGCGCTGTGGTGGTCGATCTCGCCCCAGAGGTATACGCACAAAAGCCCCTCGCGCTCTCGCGTTTCAAAGCCGTAGCTGTTTTTTATCATGCTTTCACATCCTTTCATCTGGGGATTATAGCACATCGCAAACGAAAAAAAGGTCATACTCTGTCGGGCAAATAAAAAAAAGCCGCCGCGCTTTCGCGCAGCGGCTTTTTTGTGGTTTTCCAGTTTTTATATGCTATTTTCCAAATTATTTTTATTATTTTGCAATTATTTAGCGAATTTTGCGTAATTTTGCCAATTATCGGTTGATTGGGGTGATTTTCAGCAGATAGGTGCTGTGCAGGGGCATTTTGAGATAGGCAGCAAAATTTTCTGCCGTAAAGATCTCCTCACGCACAAGGGCGGCATCATGCTCGCCATCCAGCAGGTAGTAGGAAAGCAGCACGCCATTTTTGTTTTCGACGTTGCAGAACTCCACCTTGACATCGCGTGCTGGTGCATCGTCGTTGTCATCATAGTAGCAAAGCATCACGTTCTGCTCGTCGCCCCTGGCAGCGGCGGCCCAGATGCACTCACCCTTGGTGGCGCAGGCGACCTCGTTTTGCTGGCGGTAGAGCTGATTGAACATCCAGAAGGGATAGTAGCCCTTGAGGCACTCAAACACAAAGTCGGTGGAAAACATACTGTTCATACCGCAGGGGCGCGCATCGTAAAACATCAGGTGATCCAGCGGCTCGTGCTGCGCCATCAGCATATTGGCGGCAATGTAGGCGGAGCCCTTCAGACCCTTTTCGGTTTTGAGCGAGTAGATCCACTCCTCCCCTTCCCAGCCGCGCACGTAATTCCACTCGTTGAGGATGCTCTCGCAAGCGGTAAGGCCGTGGGCATCCAGGATCTCACGCGCCAGGCGCATCTTCTTTTGCATCCGCTCAACGGTGGCACCGTAGCAATGCCAGGAAAGGAAATCCGGCTTCACCTCGCCAAACGAGGCAAAAAAGCGCTCCAGCCATTCGGGAATGATGCTGCCGCAGGCAGGGCCGCCGATCTTGAGATGCGGGAAGCAGCCCTTGAGGTGTGCGAGCGTGACGTTGAACAGCTCGAAGAACTGCTCGTCGGTGCCGCTCCAGTTCGGCTTATGCAGCAGGGGGATATCCGGCTCGTTCCAGATCTCCCAGTATTCGATATCCATATGAAAGCCGTCTGCCCACCCCTCGGTATAATGACGGATGATATGCTCGCAGATCACCGCCCACTTGTGCGGATCCTTGGGAACGAGCGTGCCGTATTTCTTGCGGCTATGCTCGATCTTGGAGCCAAGGCGGTAAAAGACCTTGGTGCCCGCCGCCTCGATCATTTTCAGATAATCGTCGGTGAGGTCAAAGTCGTAGGATGCAGGGTCGTTGGGGTCGGCATCAAAATCCGGGAAGATGGCGTGCACATCCACGATATGCTCGCCGCCGTAGGTGGCATAAAAGGAAGCATCGTGGTTGCGCGCATACGGGATGCCGGCCTCTCGGTACGGGACGATATTGCTGATGCGCTGATCGGCGGTGAACTTGTACACGGGGCCATTGTTTACGCTGTGCATGGGCTTGATATTGCCCACGGTCTTAGAAAAATCTACGATTACGGTATTCATAGCACCCTCCCTTGAGGCTTTGTTTTTCTCATTATAACACATTATACGCGACACGTGTCGCGTTTTTAAAGCGAAACTTTTTCGAAGCGTCAATTCTCCAAGGTGAACGCCCGGCCATCGCACGCCTTGATGGAAAGTGATACGCCTGCCGGATGCTCCTCGCCCGTGAAGACGTCAAAAAGGCGGGTGCCCTTCGGCAGCTGCGGTACAAAGCAGACGTCCTCACGCGGGAAAAAGCCGACAATGCGATTATCCATATACACGCAGCACTCGGTGGGCGCTATGCGCGTAACGCCGGCGTGTGCAAGGATCCTTGCCGCAGAGCCCACGCCAAGGCAAACGCTTGCACAGAGGATATCGCCGTTTTCCAGCACGCCAACCGTGCAGGCACCCTTATAGTCGCGGCAAAGCGGCAGGATC
>JAZNNA010000097.1:0-2096 GCA_045580065.1 Eubacteriales bacterium | reverse complement strand
GCCCACCGCAACGGTGATATCCAAAAGCTTTGTCTTTTTTTGCTCGGGCGGAAATTTATAGGCAACCGCCCACCGGGGGGTGTTGGTGCCCTCGCCAAGCACGGCACGGTCGGTGAGCTTGTCGATCTTGATCACCATACCGTCAATGTCAAAGGGGAGCGTGTCGCGCAGGGCCCCGATCCTTTCAATGTGCGCGGTGATCTCATCACCGCTGCTTGCCACCGTGCGGTGGGGGATCACCTTAAAGCCAAGCGCGGCAAGGCGGTCCAGCGCCTCTGTGTGCGTTTCGGGGGCATGCCTGTCGGCATATAGGTCGCCTTCCTGCAGGTTAAATACAAAAATATCCAGCTTGCGCTCGGCGGCAATGCGCGGGTCAAGCTGACGCAGCGAGCCTGCCGCTGCGTTGCGGGGATTTGCCATCAGCGCCTGGCCCTCGGCCTCACGCGCCGCGTTGATCCTTTCAAATACCGCGCGGGGCATATATACCTCGCCGCGCACCGTCAGCGTCAACGGCTCGGCAAGCCTCAAGGGGATCGAGTAGATGGTGCGCAGGTTGCTTGTCACGTCCTCGCCTACCTGGCCGTCACCACGGGTAGCACCGCCGACAAACACGCCGTTTTCATAGCGCAGCGCCACCGAAAGGCCGTCGATCTTCGGCTCTACCGAATACCTGGCATCCGGCAAAACGGGTGCAACGCGCTGCAAAAACTCGCCCAGCTCCTCAAAGGAAAACACGTCGGAAAGCGAGTTGAGCGGCACGCTGTGCGTTACCTTTTCAAATTTGTCCAGTGCCACGCCGCCCACGCGATGCGTGGGGGATGCGGGATCGTCCAGCTCGGGATGCTCGCTCTCAAGGCGAAGCAGCTCGGCATACATTTTGTCATATTCAAAATCCGAGATCTCGGGGTCGTCGTCTACGTAATAGCGCTTGGAGTGATAGTTCAGCTGCGCGCGCAGCCTTTCAATGCGTTCTTTTACATCGGTCATCGGTCGCACTTCCTTTCAAAACTAATTATATTATACCAAAAAAGGGGAGTGTTTGTCAATCAAAAACGCCGCTTTGCAAAGTTTTTGAAAAAACTTTTTGCTCTCCCTTGGCAAAGCGCGCAAAATGTGCTACAATAAAGGCAGAAAACAAGAAAAGGAGCGCGTATGAATTTTCTGATCGCCTATGCAGGCAAAAGCGGCTGTACCGCTGAGATGGCGGCGCTGCTCGCCCGCGAGCTTTCCAATCACAGTGTTACTCTGGCAGACCTGTGCCATGATCAGCCCGATCCTGCCGCCTTTGACTACGTGGTGCTTGCCACCTCCATCCGTATGAACCGCCCCCACAAGGCGATCAGGCAATATATCAAGGCCCATGCCGCAACGATCGCGCAGCTGCCGCACACGCTTTGCCTGTGCTGTGCCTTTGCCGACCAGTTTGAGCATTATATCGGGGCGGCATATCCCGCCGCCCTTGTCGACACCGCCGACGAGCTTTGCTACCTTGGCGGCGACCTTTCTCCCGCACGTCAAAAGGGGATAGACAAGCTGCTTTGCAAAATGCTCCGCAACGGCATTTTAGAAAGCGAAGAGGACGATGCCGCGCTTCCTTGTCTGCTGCCCGAGCACGTGCGTTTGCTTGCCGATAAGCTGCGAAAAAAATAAACTTTTTGGCAAAACCCTATTGACAAAGTCGGCCGTCCCTGCTATAATATATGGGTGTCACGCAAACGCCCCTGTAGCTCAGACGGTAGAGCACTTGACTTTTAATCAAGGTGTCCGGAGTTCGAGTCTCCGCAGGAGCACCAAACAAAAAGCCCGAAACGCCTGTAAAACCAAGCATTTCGGGCATTTTGCGTGGTGCTCCATCGGAGACTCGAACTCCGGACACCTTGATTAAAAGTCAAGTGCTCTACCGTCTGAGCTAATGGGGCAAAATCATGCCTTAATATATTATCACAAACGATTCTTGTTGTCAACACTTTTTTAAAAATATTTAGTTTGCCTGAATATGGAGCGAATACGCATATTTACCACACCCGGCGGAGAAGCAAGAGAATTATTCCGTATGCGGTTGAAAAGAGAGAAAAAACGTGGTATAATATCCGAAG
>JAZNNA010000096.1:0-9787 GCA_045580065.1 Eubacteriales bacterium | reverse complement strand
GAAAGCGCCGTTTGGGATCTCGGACGAAAAGAGAAACCAAAACGCCATAGAGCGGGGCGTCGGACCACCTCGCTGCGTGAGCTGAGTCGCCCCCTACGGGATAGCGATATGCCCAACGTACCGCGCACCTAAGTCGGATCGTAGCCATGTCGTTCTGTGAGCCAAGGAGTTGACTCTCTACCTTGTCTTCCTAAGACCGCTTGGCCTCCGACTTAGAGAAACCAAAACGCCATAGAGCGGGGCGTCGGACCACCTCGCTGCGTGAGCTGAGTCGCCCCCTACGGGATAGCGATGTGCCCTTGCACCTCTTATTTTGGATAAAAACCAAAAAATACCGAAAACGGGGTTGACAAGCCCCGTTTTCTTTGTTATACTTGCCGTAAGAGCGCCTTTATTTTATATTTTATAAAGTATGCGCGTTTTATTTATCGCGCGCCCACATACGGGTGTGCGCGAAATGAAAAATCATTTTTTTCACAACAAATGGAGGAACCACCTATGAAAGCCGGATTTGCTGAAGTTGAATACACCCCCGACCAGGGCTTTATGCCCGGCGAGTTTCAGGCCTACTTTGCCAAGGGCGCTTACACCCCCCTGCAGGCAAACGCCGCCGCATTTGAAGATAACGGCCAGGCCGTGATTTTGATCTCTGCTGACCACCTGCTGTTCCACTCCGCCTATGCAAACAGCATCCGCGAGGGTGTGGCACAAAAAACCGGGCTGCCCGTCAAAAACGTGCTGCTTGCCGCCACCCACACCCACACGGGCCCCTCTTACGACAAGCCCTGCTGGAAATCCCCTGCCGAGCCCGAGATCGCCGAGGTGGTAAAGCACCGCATCATTACCGCCGCCGTCAAGGCGTTTGAGAATATGAGCGAGGGGCACGCGCTTGCCGTTGCCACCGCCGAGGAAAAGCGCTTTTCCTTCTGCCGCGACGTTATTTTAAAGGATGGCCGCATCAAGACCAACCCCGGCTTTAAGCGCGACGATATCGTACGCACCTGCGACACGCCCGACCACCAGATCGAGCTGATGCGCGTACAAAAGGATGGCAAGACCGTTGCCGTGATGATCAACTTTGCAAACCACCCCGATACCAACAGCGGGCGCGAGCGCAACAAGTTCTGTGCCGACTGGCCCGGCTTTATGCGCCTTGCCCTCAAGAAAAAATACGGCGAGGACGTTGTGGTGCTGTTCTTTAACGGCTGCTGCGGCGACGTCAACCACTGGGACTTCATCCACAAGACCAACCTCACCCTGCACAGCGCCCCCGGCGTGGTGGGCCCTGAGGTCATCGGCAATGGCATGGCAGACACCATCATCAAGGCGCTGGATGCCATCACCGAGGACGTGGAGGACAGCACCGTTGCCGTTTACGAGAACCCCCTCACCGTCAAGCGCCGCCAGATCACCGATGCTGAGCGCGCGTGGGCTGCCGACGTGCTGGAGCGCGCCAAGACCGAATACCCCGTTGTATGGGAATACGGCACGGCAATGGCCTACGTCAACGGCAGCAAGGACGTGCCGGAGACCGAGATCTTTACCGTCACCGGCTATCGCGTTGGCCCTTGGGGCATGATCGCAATGCCCGGTGAAATGTACACCGCCGTGGGCAGATCCATCAAGGAGGGCTCTCCCTTTGCACACACCGTTCCCGTTGAGCTGGCCAACGGCCACCACGGCTACGTCATCCCCGACAGCGTGCGCGAGAACGGCTCTTACGAGGGGCGCTTCAGCTCCGGCACCACCGGCTTTGGTGCCATGGATGCCATCGTAAAAGGCGGCATCGAGGCCCTGAAAAAGCTTTATTGAAACGAGGTATTGCTATGTTACATCTGATCCCCGCTGTAAAAAGCCTGAAACAGACCGGCGGCGCGCTGCAGGCAAGCACCGTTGCCCCCGCCGAAAAATATTCCCCTCGCCTTGACAAGGCGCTGCAGGCGTTGCCCGTATGCAAGTGCGGCGCGCCCCTCTCCCTCTCGTTTGGCGAGGGCGAGGGCGAGGGGTACACCCTCTCCGTCACCGAAAACGCCGTTGCCATCAAGGCAGAGGGCGAGCGCGGCGCATTTTACGCCATCCAGACGCTGCGCCAGCTGTTTGCAAACGGCAGCGTGCCCTGCCTTGAGATCGAGGACAGACCCGACTTTGCCTACCGCGGCTTTTATCACGACGTCACGCGCGGCAAGGTCGCAAGCGTGGAAACGCTGAAAAAGCTGATCGACTACATGGCGTATTATAAAATGAACGCCCTGCAGCTGTACGTCGAGCACGTGTTCCCCTTCAAGGAAACCGCCGCACTGCTGCCGCAGACCTCCGGCCTCACCCCCGACGAGCTGCGCGAGCTGGATGCCTACTGCGCCGAGCGCTTTATCGACTTCCAGCCCTCGCTTTCCACCTTCGGGCATCTGTTTGAGCTGCTGCATCAAAAGGAGTTTGCGCACCTGCGCGTGCTGAAGGATTTTGAGGGCTCTGTCTGCCGCTGGGACGACCGTATGCGCCATCACACCATCGACCCCCGCGACCCCGAGAGCCTTGAGGTGGTCAAGTCGCTGATCGACCAGTATATGCCCTGCTTTACAAGCGAGTATTTCAACATCTGCTGCGACGAGACCTTTGACCTTAAGACCCTTGACCCCGAGGGCAAGCTCTACCTTGAATTTGTGCAAAAGATCATTGCCTACGTGGCATCCAAGGGCAAGCGCGTGATGATGTGGGCAGACATTCTGCTCCAGCACCCCGATTGCATCGAGGCACTGCCCGAGGATACGCTGTTTCTCAACTGGAGCTATCGCGCCGAGCCGCCCGAGGAGAGCGTGGCGCGCTTTGCAAAGCTTGGCCGCGCGCAGATCGTGTGCCCCGGCACCACCTCGTGGAGCCGCTTTTGCGAGCGCGTGGAGCGCGAGGAGCCGAACATCCTCAAGATGGCGGAATACGGCTATGCGCACGGCGCGATCGGTATGCTGAACACCAACTGGGGCGACTGGGGCAACCCTGCCCCCATTGAGACCGCGCTGTACGGCACCGTGCTGGGCGCGGCAAAATCCTGGGACATCAAAACGCAGCCCGATGCAGGCTTTTACGCCGACGTCAACGCGCTGCTTTACCAAAACGAAAACGCCATGCGCTATCTTGTTGCCATGAGCGAGGCACACAACGCGGTGCCGTGGAACAACATTATGAAGGCAGCCTTCTTGCACCGCAACGGTATGGAGCACGAGGCCCCCATCACCGCCGAGGGGCTGGCGCTGGCACAAAAGACCTATCGGGAGCTTGCCGCCGCGCTGAACGCCGAGGTGTGGGAGTGCGAGGACTTCAAGGCAGAGTTTTTGCTTGCCATTGAGGGCATTTGTGTGCTTGCCGAGCTTGGCGCAAAGCTTTCCGGCATTGCGTGCAAGCGCCTGAGTGACACCGAGGGCTTTCTTGCCCGTTACCGCGCAAAGTGGCTGGAAAAGAACAAGGAAAGCGAGCTTTCGCGCATTGAGGACATCTTCCGCTATTGCGATAGCCTTTGAAATATTACCCCATAAAGGAGAACTGTTATGCTTGCAGGATTTGCAGAAAAGGAATTTACCCCCGCCGAGGGCAATATGCCCGGCGAGATCGGCCCTTACTACGCCA
The DNA here is from genome assembly GCA_045580065.1 of Eubacteriales bacterium. Taxonomy (GTDB): domain Bacteria; phylum Bacillota; class Clostridia; order Oscillospirales; family CAG-272; genus Firm-07. Next base: position 6,169 of record JAZNNA010000096.1, on the reverse strand, counting down.
AGGGCACCCGCACGCCGCTGATGGCACACGCCGCCGTGATCACCTCCGGCGATCAGACACAGGTCTTTGTGTCGATGGACATCATCTTTATCACCGTGGCGCTGGCACAGCGCATCAAGCAAAAAATTGCACACGCTCTTTCCATCCCGGTGGAAAACGTGCTGCTGGCATGCACGCACACGCACACGGGCTGCGGCACGGATTATCAGTGCTGGGGCACCCCCGCCGAGCCTGAGGTGGCAGAGTATGCAGGCGAGATGGCAGTAGAGGCCGCCAAGGAGGCCTTTGAAAACCGCCTGGAGGCCAGCTACGGCACGGGGCTTGGGTTTGAAAAGCGCTTCAACTTTAACCGCGACTGGTATATGGCCGACGGCCGCCTTCGCAGCAACCCCGGCTTTCAGGGCGACGCGCTTGTCGCGCCCTTTGACAAGGTGGACTATGCCGTTAACGTGATGCGCATTGACGCCGAGGGCCGCCCCCGCTGCTTTATCGTCAACTACGCCAACCACCCCGATAACCACAAGGGCAGCGAGCGCGACAAGTTCTCTGCCGACTACCCGGGTTACCTGCGCCTGGCGCTGCGCCGCAAATTCGGGCGCGACGTTGTGGTGGTGTTCCTGAACGGCACCTGCGGCGACGTGAACGACATTGATTTTAAAAACAACACCTCCGATGCCTATCGCTCCAAGGGGCTTTGCCCGCCCGAGCTGATCGGCGAGGGGCTTGCCGAAACCGTGAGTAAGATCAACGAAGGGATCGTGATGAAAGCAGACGAGCCCTTTATGCAGGCAGGCTCCGTGATGCAACAAACGCTGCGCCGCCACGCCACCGACGAGATGCGCGCGTGGGCAAGGATGATCATGGAGAAAAAGGCCGCGGGCGAGGAGAAGATGAACGACCACTCGCTGCTGCTTGCCGAGCAATATCTGGCCGAGCCCAAGGATATGCCCGCCACCTGCGAGGTGGAGATCCACACGATGCAGCTGGGCGACTGGGTGATCGTGGGCCTGCCCGGCGAGATCTACACCTGTATCGGCACGCGCATCAAGGCAAATTCTCCGTTTGCCAACACGCTTGTGGTTGAGCTGGAAAGCGGCGCAAACGGCTACATCTCCCCCGATATCATTCAGGATTGCGGCGCTTACGAGGGCATTTACAGCACCATCGCCTTCACCGGCCACGGCACGGTAGACGCGCTGGTAAACGGTGCCACCAAGGCACTTTGCGAGATGCACAAAAATTACCTCGACAAGGCCATCGGCGGTGTGACCAACCGCCCTGCGCATATTTCCAGAAAGAATTAAGGAGATCACCATGAAAGCAGGATTTGCAGAAAGAGAATACACCCCCGAGGAAGGCGTTATCCCCGGGCAGATCAAGGCGCATTACGGCAAGGGCAAGCTCACCCCCCTGATGGCGCACGCCGCCGTGATCGAAAGCAACGGCGTAAAGGCCGTGCTGGTATCGCTGGATATCATTTTTTTCACCGTGGACTTTGCCAACGCGCTGCGCGAGCGCATCAGCAAGGCAACCAAGATCCCCACCGCACATATTTTTGTTCATACCACGCACACCCATACGGGGTGCGCCACCGACGTGCGCTGCTGGGGCGCGCCTGCCGATCCCGACGCGCTGATCCCCGTGGCAGATGCCGCCGTGCAGGCGGTGATCGCCGCCTATGAGAGCATGGACGAGGTCAAGCTGGGCACCGCGCGCGGCTATGAAACGCGCTATGCCTTCTGCCGCGACTTTTTCACCACCGACGGCAGGATCGTCACCAATCCCGGCCTTGGAAAGGCCGAGGAGCTGGCAGGGCCGATCTCGGATATCGACAGCTCGGTGAACGTGATGCGCTTTGACGATATGGACGGCAAAGCCCTTTGCTTTGTGGTCAATTACGCCCTGCACCTGGATACCAACGCCCACCCCGACAAGTTTGATGCGGATTACGCGGGCTGGCTGCGCAAGGCGCTGCAGCGCGAGTACGGCAGGGACGTGGTGGTGCTGTTCCTCAACGGCTGCTGCGGCAACATCAACCATTACGATTTTCAAAATCAAAGCCACCTCAAGACCCACGTGTTCCCCAAGACCTACTCTTGCATGCACATCGGTGAGGGGCTTGCCGAAACCGTGAAAAACATGACCCCGCCCCCCGTACCGAAGGAAGGCGAGATCTTTATCCAGGGGCGGTACTGCACCTTCCCCACCGCGCGCCGCGTTGTCACCCCCGAGCATAAGGAGTGGGCAAAGCGCTACCTTGCCGAGGTAGAGCGCGCCAAGGCAGCAGACGAGAAGTTCAACGAGCACGACAGACAGTGCGCCGAGATCTATCTGGAGGAGGACCCCGAAAAAACGCCGCGCCTTGTGGATATCGGCATCCACGTGCTGCAGATCGGCGATATCGTATTTGTGGGGCTTCCCGGCGAGATCTTCTCCGAGATCGGGCTTAAGATCAAGGCGAATTCCCCCTTTGCACACACCGTGGTGGTGGAGCTTGCCGACGGCTGGCATGGCTACATCGCCCCCGACTACGTGCTGCGCGCCGGCTGCTATGAAAGCGGATATTCCAATATTTCCTACACCGGATACGGCACCGAGGACGTGCTGGTAAACGGTGCAACCGCTATGCTGCGCGGTATGTACGAGGCCTATCGCTTTGCCAGAAGCGGCGATATGAAGGACAACCGCCTGTTTAAGCAATGAGGTACGACATATGAAAGCAGGATTTGCACAAATTGATTTTACCCCGTTGGAGGGCTTTATGCCCGGCGAGGGTCTGCCCTTTTGGGCAAGAGGCGCGGCACGCTGCCCGCTTTACGCCAATGCCGCCGCATTTGCAGGCGAGGAAACGGTGATCCTAATCTCCGCCGATGCGCTCCATTTCCAAACCGAGCGCGCAAACGATCTGCGCGCGCGCATCAGCGCCAAAACCGGCGTGCCGGTGTCGCACATCATGCTTGCCGCCACGCATACCCACACGGGTGCCTCGGGCTACGAGGAAAACAGCGGCGCCCCCGGCGAGCCGGAAACGGCACGCTACACCGACAAATGCATCATCAACGCCGCCGTCAAGGCGTATGAGAGCATGTGCGAGGGCTATGCGCTTGGTACCGCCAAGGGCACCGAGCCGCGCATGAGCTTTAACCGCGACTGCATTATGGAGGATGGGCGCATCGTGTCGATCCCCGGCAAGGGCGCAAAGGAGCATATCGTCGGCTACCTTGGCACCGTTGACCACGACGTGCACGTGATGCGCGTGGACAACGAAAAGGGCGCACCCGCGTGCTTTATCGTCAACTACGCCAACCACCCGGATAATGACAACACAAAGCGCACGCACTTTTCCTCTGACTATCCCGGCTTTTTGCGCGAAAGCCTGCAACGTGTATACGGAAAGGACGTTGTGGTGCTGTTTTTCAACGGCGCGTGCGGCGACGTGAACGCCTTCAACTACAAAAGCGGCGTTTGCGAGGCGTATGCCGGCAGCAGCACCTATATGCCCGAGGAGATGGGCAAGCTGCTGAGCGAAACCGTTTTTGCCATCAACCGCGAGATCAAGGCGGAGCTAAATGCCCCCACCGTTAAGGCAGCAACGCGCACCGAGAGCTATGCAAAGCGCGTGCCTGCCGCGTGGGAAACCGAGCATGCGCTGGCAAAAAAGGCGCTTGCAGATGCGGGCGAGCGCATTGTGAACAGCGCGCGCCGCGTGATGGAAGCAACGCTTTCCTACGATCCCGCAGCCCCCGCCACGATGGACGTGGAGATGCAGGCGATCCGCCTTGCCGACTGGACGATCTTCACCACCCCCGGCGAGCTGTATACCGAGATCGGCCTTGCCATCAAGGCCCTTGCCCCCGATAAAAAGATCCTGGTCAGCGAGCTGACCAACGGCCACGTGGGGTACATTCCCCCCGATAAAACGCTTGGCTCCACCGCCTACGGCGGCAGATACTACGCCGGCCGCCTTGGCCTTGGCACCAAGGACAAAATGACCGCCTGCGCCACCGCGCTGCTGGAAGAACTGAATTAATTTTTTAGAAATACACTCAAAGGAGAACAAACCCATGTACCAAATCAACAAGATCACCTCTCACCCCACGGTGGACTTTGCCGCTGAGGAGCTGAAAAAGTATTTGAGAATGATGATGCCCGAGTGCGGCGAGATCTTCATCAAGTACGCCCCCGAGGCAAAGGACGGCTTTTGCCTTGGCCTGATGGCAGACTTCGGCCTTGACACCTCCGAGGCTGAGGACCTTGAGCTTGACGACATCCTGCACGTTGACGTGGACGATGAGGGCAACGGCGTGATCGCCGGCTCCAACCCCCGCTCCGTGCTGCTTTCGGTTTACCGCTACCTCACCGAGAACGGCTGCCGCTGGTTCTTCCCCGGCATCGACGGCGAGTATATCCCCATGCAGGATATCAAGGCAACCAAGTACCACAAGATGGCCGACTGCCGCTACCGCGGTCAGTGCAACGAGGGCGCCGAGTATCAGCCCAATATGATGGAGATCATCGACTTTCAGCCCAAGATCGGCATGAACGTGTTTATGATGGAGTTTGACAACCCCAAGGTATACTACGACTACTACTACAACGCCAACCACAACCACGCCAACCGCGATGCCGAGCCCATCAACGCCACCATTGCAAAGCAGTGGAAGCGCCAGTGCGAGGCTGAGCTTTCCAAGAGATCGCTGCAGTTCCACGATATGGGCCACGGCTGGACCGCCGAGCCCTTTGGCATCAGCTCCGCAAACGGCTGGGTCAAGGAAGAGGACAATCCCATTCCCGACGGCATGCGCCAGTACCTTGCCGAGGTAAACGGCGTGCGCGAGCTGTGGGGCGGCGTTGCGCTGAACACCCAGTTCTGCATGTCCAACCCCGAGGCACGCAGCATCGTTGCCAAGTACATTGCCGAGTATGCTGACAAGCACCAGAACGCAGATTATCTGCACGTATGGCTTGCCGACGGCTCGTACAACCATTGCGAGTGCGCAAACTGCCGCAAGAAGATCCCCTCCGACTGGTACGTCATGCTGATGAACGAGATCGACGAGCGCCTTACCGCCAAAAAGCTCAACACCCGTGTGGTATTTATCTGCTACACCGACACCACCTGGGCGCCCCTTGAGGAAAAGATCCACAACACCCATCGCTTCTCCTTCCTGCTTGCCCCCATCACCCGCGTTTACACCTCCTGCGTGCCGCAGGTGCTGCCCAAGATCGGCCTGCGCCCCTTCAAGCTCAACGAGCACGGCTCCTTCCCCAAGACCGTAGAGGAGTACATCCTGCACGGCCAGGCGTGGAAAAAGGCCGCCGATATCCCCACCATGGTATACGAGTACCACTTCTGGCTGCACCAGTACCGCGACCCCGGCTCGATGGAGTTTGCCAAGCTGATCCACGACGACGTAAAGGGCTACTACAAGCACGGCTTCAACGGCCTGATCCAGGACGGCTCTCAGCGCTCCTTCTTCCCCACCGGCTACCACTTCCTTGCCTACGCCGCCACCCTGTTTGACACCAAGGTGGATCTGGAGCAGGTCAAGCGCGACTACTTTACCCACGCCTTTGGCGAGATCGCAGACGACGTGATCAACTACCTCACCGAGATCACCGAGGCATTTGATATGAAGTATCTGATGGACGGTGCCAACCCCGCCGCAAACACCGGCGGCAGCAAGCCCGCCGCCACCTACTACTCCCCCAAGCACGCCAAGAGCTTCCGCCGCGTAAAGGACATCGTTGCCAAGTACGCCCCCATCTTTGAGGCACACAAGGTGATGCCCATGCGCGCACAGACCGTTTCGATGAAGCTGCTGCGCTACCACCTGGAGTACGTCACCGGCCTTGCCGAGCTTTGGACCCTCAAGGCGCTTGGCGCAGACCCCGAGGTCGTGGAAAAGTTTACGCAATTCCAGGATAGCTTCGGCCGCCACGAGTTTGAGATCGGCACCTGCTTTGACCAGCGTATGGCCTTCTCCTCCTGGAACCGCCTGCTCTGCTCTGCCAAGACCTTCTACGAGGCTGACTAACAAAAGCGCCAAGGGTGCGTTAGGGGAGCTTTTGCAAAAGCTCCCCCATACCCCCGCAAAAGTGGTCCCCCTCCCTCTCGGAGGGAGGCTTGCATGCGCCACACGTGCGGACCGCCGGGGACGTCGCCCCC
>JAZNNA010000095.1:0-12239 GCA_045580065.1 Eubacteriales bacterium | reverse complement strand
CTTGACCCCTGGACACAGGGCACCGTGTTCTGCGAGGAGTAAAAATAAGCACCGCCCGGGGGCGCGCTCCCGGGCGGTTTTTTGCGCAGTCATTCCTGCCCGCACTCCTTGCGGTAGGCGCTTGGCGTTTGGTTGGTCTGTGCCTTAAACACCTTGCTGAAATAGTATACGTCGGAAAAACCGCACAGCTCGGAGATCTCCATAACAGATAAATGTGGGGTGGCCAAAAGCTGCTTGGCATATTCCAGCTTTTGCAGGGTGATATAGCGGCTTGGCGTTTGGTGAAAGTGGAGCTTGAACAGCTCGTCAAAATGGCGACGCGAGATCTTAGCGGTGCGGTAGGTTTGCTCCAGACAATCCGGCTCGCGGAAGTGCTGCTCGATATACTCTCTTGCCAAAAGCATACGCGGGTCGGTCTTGGTGTAGCTGCGTCGCCGTATGGCATCAAACTCGGCGCATAGGCGGTAAAAGCTGGCGGCGGCAAGATGTGCCCCGCCAAGCGAGGTGGAGGCCTGCCGCTCGATTTTTTCCAAAAGAGGGTAAAAAGCCCCCACGTTATCGGTTTTGATACAAAAAGTATCGGTTTCCACCGGCTCGTAGGTGGTAAAATGTACCGAGTAGGAAAGCCCCTTTTCATACACGTCAACGGCATAATCGTCGCGTTGGTTGAAAAAGAAGATACAGTTTTCGTCGATCACAAATTTTTGATAGCCAAAGTCGTGCAGCTCGCGTCCGGAGATGTTAAACCCAATGATGTGCGTGTGGCGGTCCCTTGCCACCCAGTGCCGTTGCTCGGGCACGTAACGGATGGCAAATTTGATCTCCTTTATTTTCATATTTTCAAACGTCATGCGATCACCTCGCTTTTATTATAGCACACGGTGGCAAAAAAGTAAAGAAAAAAGTTCCATATTTTACAAATGTTCCACATCCTGCATTGCGAAGGGCGACGCGGTATGGTATAGTAAAGTCATCATACACAGGAGGTGGCTTATGGGCTATTTGGATATGCGTGAGGAGCTGACCGGCTTTTACTTTGAGGGCACGGGTGAGCGCGGCGAGGAATTCCGCCAAAAAATTTATGCGCAGCTTGACGCGCAGTATAAAGAGGGTATGTCCCCCTATCAGATGAAGGAGATGCAGTACCGCGCCATTGCCGAGGCCTTTGAGCCGGTGCTGTTTTATACCTGTCCGTTTTATTTTGAAATGGGCACGATGTGGGCGCATTGCGACGGCGCGCGTGATTTCCGCGGCTTTCGCCACGCGGGCGGCTGGACGTACGACAAAAACGAGCACCTGTTCAAGGATCAGGACCCTGAACTTTATGCCTTGAGGAAGCGCCAAACCAAGGAGATCTTTTATACCTTCTGCGGTCCCTATAACGACACGTCACAGCACTTCAACTTTGACAATCGCCCCATTTTGCGCGTAGGTTTGAAGGGCTTGTACGAGCAGGCGCGCACCGAGCTGGAAAAGGCGGCGAACGACGAGGAGCGTGCCTATCTTTCGCTGACCTGCGAGGCGATGCTGATCTTAAAGGGCATTGCCGAAAAGTTTGCCGCCAAGGCAGAAAAAATGGCAGAGAATGCCCCGAACGATGCCGGCAGAGAAAATATGCTGCGCATTGCGCGTACCGCACGCCGCGTGCCGTGGGAAGCACCGCAAACGCTGTACGAGGCGCTGGAGGTCTATGCCTTTATGCGCAAGACGATGGGCGCGCTGGAGGGCATCGGCCCCAATACCTTTGGGCGGCTTGATATGGATCTGTATCCCTTTTATCAAAGGGAGATCGAGGCCGGGACCCTCACAAAAGAGGAGGGCTATGACCTTGTTTGCAGATTTCTTTTGATGTGGGATCTGCACTTTGACCACGATTTCAAGATGGTGGGGTATTCTGACCACGAGCTGGAAAACACCTACGTGATCGGCGGCTGCCACCCCGACGGCACCCCGCTTTACAACGACATTACCTCGTTCTGTCTGCGCGCCGCACGCGAGGAGACGATTATTTTCCCCAAGATCACCTGCCGCTTTTCGCAAAACTCGCCCAAGGAGTATCTGGATGAGTGCAATCAAGCCGTGGTGGAGGGCACCTCTACCATTCTCTATCAAAACGACGATGCCACAATCCCTGCCATGCTGGATAACGGCAAGCCTATTGAAGAGGCACGCGACTATCTGATCACGGGCTGCTGGGCGATCACCGCCACGGGCACCGAAAAGTATGATGACGGCTGCTACGTCAACATCCTGCGCCCCTTTGAATTTGCGCTGCATCAATGCACCGAGCGTATGGAGCAGGTGGGGATGCATTTTGCCCCCTTTGACGGCGCGGAAAGCTTTGAGGAGGTCTATCGTATTTTGTGCGATAACATCCGCGTGCTGTTTGAGGAGCGCGGACGCGTGGGGCGCGCCGGCGGCAATATCTGGCACACCGTAGAGCCGCTCCCCATCTTTTCCGCCACCCTGCAGGACTGCATTGCCAAGCACAAGGACTACACCGCGGGCGGCGCCAAATACCGTGATAGCCGCTACGAGCTGTTCGGGTTCCCCAACGTGGTGGACTCGATGCTGGCGATCAAGGCGCTGTGCTTTGACCAAAAGAAATACACCCTTGACGAGCTGCTGTGCGCCGTGCGTGCCAACTGGGAAGGGTATGAGGATATGCGTCTGGAGGCACAGCGCACCCCGGGTTGGGGGCAGGGAAATGCCGAGGCGGATGCTTTTGCACGCCGCTTTAACGACGATCTTTACGCCATGGCGCGTAGCATAGAGGGTACGTGGGGCGGCAAGATCGTGATCGGGCATCTTGCCTATACCGAGATCCGCTGGTGGGGCGAAAAAACGCTTGCCACCCCCGACGGTCGCTATAGCGGCGACTATCTGGCGCAGGGCCTTACCCCCTCGCGCCTCAAAAAGATCCCGTCCGTCACCTCGGTCATCCGCTCGCTCACCGCGCTGGATGCCTCTAAGATCGGCGGCAACTCGGTGGTAAATATCATTCTGCCCAACAAAACAACGCTTGCGCATTGCGAGGGGTTTTTGCGTGCGGCTGCTACCTCGGGGCTGCAATGCCTGCAGCTGAACTGCACCTCGCGCGAGCAGCTGCTGGATGCGCAAAAGCACCCTGAAAAGTATCCCACGCTGATCGTACGTATGTGTGGCTTCTCCGCCAAATTCACCAGCCTGTCGCCCGAGTGGCAGCAGGAGGTGCTGACCAGAAACTTTTACGAATAAGCCCCGTGGGGGCAGAAGGGAGGCGCGGTATGACCGCAACGGTTTTTGATATTCAGAAGTGCTCCTTTGTGGATGGCCCCGGCATCCGCACCACCGTGTTTTTCAAGGGCTGTAATCTGCGCTGTGCATGGTGCCACAACCCGGAAAGTCAAAATGCGGCTCCCGAGCTGCTTTACTACCGTGACAAATGCACGGGATGCGGCAAATGCCGTGAAAAGTGCCCAAACGGGTTAGAAAAATGCGATCTTTGCGGCAGATGCGAGGCGTACTGTGCCGCAGATGCGCGCCGCGTGTGCGGCAGGGTGTATACCGCTGACGAGATAGAGGAGGCGGTGCTTGCCGATAAGGTGTTTTACGAAAATTCGGGTGGGGGTGTCACTTTTTCGGGCGGTGAATGCCTTTTGTACCCCGATTTTTTGCAGGAAGTGCTGCAACGGTGCAAGAAAAACGGGATCCACACCGCCGTGGATACCGCCGGGCACGTCCCCTTTGAGCGCTTTGAGCGCGTGCTGCCGTATACCGATCTGTTTTTGTACGATATCAAGGCAATGGATCCGCAGACCCACCGCACGTATGTGGGTGTTGACAATGCCTTGATCCTGCAAAATCTTGCAGGCCTGCTGCAAAGGGGCGCCAAGGTTTGGATCCGTGTCCCACTGATCGCGGGGGTAAACGACAGTGAGCAGGAGATGCGTGCCATTGCGGCGTTTTTGCAGCAAAACGGCTTGCCCGAGCGCGTGGAGCTGCTGCCGTATCATGCCCTGGGCGAGAGCAAGGCGCAGGCACTTGGCAGAGAGCCAAGACGCTTCGCAGCACCGGAAAAAGCTCACATAGAGCACCTGAAAACCTTGTTACCCTGTACCTGATCAGAAAGAGCCGCCGCCGCGGCTCTTTCTCTTTTTTACAGCAAAAATGCGGCAAATTATAAAAAAATAGCGCAAATGTTCATTAAAATATCACAAACTCTACGCCAAAGACACAGAAAACCTGTTGCGCATTATGTAATTTTATGTTATAATATTAAAGTATAAAGATTTTCGCGTACACGTGCGGCGCCTGCGCGCCGCGCCATAAACGAGAAAGGAACGGTTTTATGATTAAAATAGACCATCTGGTAAAAAATTACGGTGCCAACTGTGCCGTCGACGACATCAGCTTTGAGATCAAGCAGGGCGAGATCGTTGGCTTGCTTGGCCCCAACGGCGCCGGCAAGAGTACCACAATGAACATTCTCACCGGCTATCTTTCCTCTACGGCGGGCCGCGTGATCGTGGACGAGCTTAACGTCCTGGATGAGCCGCTTGAGGTCAAGCGCCGCATCGGCTATCTGCCCGAGCAGCCGCCCCTGTACCTGGATATGACGGTAGAGGAGTACCTCATTTTCGTATACAACCTCAAGGGCTGCACCTTCAACCGCACCAAGCACTTGGAGGAGATCTGCGAGATCGTAAAGATCAAGGACGTGTACAAGCGTGTGATCCGCAACCTCTCCAAGGGGTATCGCCAGCGCGTGGGTATTGCGCAGGCGCTGATCGGCAATCCCCCCATCATCGTATTTGACGAGCCCACCGTGGGCCTTGACCCCAAGCAGATCATCGAGATCCGCAACCTGATCCGTACCCTTGGCAAGGACCACACCGTTATCCTCTCCACGCATATCCTGCAGGAGGTGCAGGCGGTGTGCGACCGTATCATCATCATCAACAAGGGCAAGGTGGTGGCCGACGAGCTGACCGAGAACATCAATCGCGTGGTGGATGGCAATCGCCGCTTCAGCGCCAAGATCTGCGGCCCGCAAAAGGACGTGCTTGCTATGCTGAATGCCCGCTCCGATATTGCCTATGCCGAGCTGATGGATGCCCGCGACGGTGATGCTTACTCCTACATGATCGAAAGTGCTAAGGGCGTGGATATGCGCAAGGGCCTGTTCCATGCGCTCTCTGAGCGCGGCTGGCCGCTGGTGGGGCTTGAGGCAATGGGCATGAGCCTTGAGGATGTGTTCATCTCGATCGTGGATGCCACGGGCGACGGCGATGCCGTGCCGAAAAAGCCTGCAAAGGGCAATCGCCAAAGGGCCAAGGACGGCAAGGAGATGGAGCGCGATATCGCGCAGGCCATTCTCGACTCTACAAAGGAGCAGCAAAAAAACATTGCCCCTTACGAGGGTGACGAGGACTGATTTCTCAAATTTAGGAAAGGAGAGTCGGCTATCCGACAACCGCTATGTTCGCAATTTTCAAAAAAGAGCTGCGCGGGTATTTCATCAATCCCGTGGGATATGTATATACCGGCATTTTCCTTGCGGCCTCCGCGCTGATCTGCTGCATGACAACGCTGCAGAAGGCAAGCTACGAAACCGCAAGCTACTTCCAGTACATGATATTCACCTTTATCATTCTGATCCCCCTGCTTACCATGCGTTCCTTCTCTGAGGAGAGAAAGATGCGCACCGAGCAGCTGCTGCTCACCGCCCCCGTTTCTATCACGGGCATGGTGCTTGGCAAATACTTTGCCGCTCTGGTGCTGCTGGCATCCACCATTATCTTCTCCTGCATCAACTTCTTTCCGCTGGTATCCTACGCAGTGGTAGAGCAGAGCCAGTCTGCCGATGCGGGTGTGCATATCGGTCCGGTCGGCGGCGAGGTCGTTGGCTGCGTGATCGGCATGCTTTTGCTTGGTGCCGCCTTTATCGCGCTGGGGCTTTTCATTTCCTCCCTGACCGAAAACCAGCTTTCCGCTGCCGTGATCACCGTTGCCGTGATCGCCGGTATGCTTTTGGTGGGTGCTGTGAATGACCTGATCCCTTCTCCCTTCCTGCGTACCATTATCGACTGGATCTCGGTGCTCAGCCGCTATGACCGCTTCGCTTACGGTATGTTTGATTTTTCTGCCCTGCTGTATTACGTTTCACTCTCGGGCGTATTTCTGTTTTTGACGGTGCGCGTTTATGAAAAGCGCCGTTGGGGCTAAAGGAGGGATGAACGATGAATATTTTGCATACTAAAAAATTCCGCCACGGCAGTGTTTCGCTTGCTCTTACCGTGGTGATCGTGGCCGCTGTGATCCTGTTCAACGCGATCTTCAGCGCGCTGGCAAACAAGTTTATGTGGTTTTTGGATATGACCTCCGAGCAGATCTATTCGCTCACCGATGATGCAAAGGCTCTGCTGGATACCATGGATACCGAAAAAGAGGTGGAGATCATCTTCTGCACCGCGGCCGATATCATGGAGGCCAACGCCACGCAGCGTTTCCCGCTGTACACCGCACGCGATATTGCCGAGCGGTATTCCAACGTTACGGTAAAGCACGTGGACGTTATGGTCAACCCCTCTGCCGTCAACAAGTATAAGGTGCATACGGGTAACGATATCAACTCGCAGTCCATCATCGTGGCAAGCGGTACCGAGTGCCGCGTGTATGCGCTGGATGCCCTTTATAATTACGATAGCAACACCAAAGAAGCCATCGGCTACAATGGCGAGCAGCGCCTTGTTTCCGGCCTTCTTGCCGTAACGCAGGTGGAAATGCCTGTGGCCTGCATCACCACCAACCACGGTGAGCGTGATAACGGCAATATCGAGTCGCTTGCCAGCCTGCTTTATGAAACCGGCTACGACGTCAAGCCCATCGACCTTGCCAAGGAGCAGCTGCCCGAGGACTGCCGTCTTGTGGTGGTCTACGACCCCCAGACCGACTTTATGGGCAGAAGCGAGACCAGCGACAGCTCCGAGCTGGAAAAGCTGGATGCTTTCCTTGATCAGAAAAACGCGATGATGGTGTTCTTTGATTACGAGACCCCCGAGCTGCCTGCCTTTGAGGCATTTCTTGACGAGTGGGGCATTGCCATTGCCCGCCACGAGGATTCCAACGTTCTGATTCGCGATCTAGAAAATTCCTTTACCACCTCCGGCTACACCAACGTTGCCTCTTATGTTTCCGGCACCGGTGTGGGCAGCAGCGTGACCTCTCCCCTTACCAAGGACAAGTACCCCAAGAGCGTGGTGTTCCCGTACACCACCGCTATCGCCAGCACCTACGAGGCACTGTACAACGACAATGCTGCGTGCTGGACGGGCTATTACTACAAAAACGGCGTAGAGCGTAACAGCTACGACGTGTTTACCTCGTCGATCCAGGCAGATGCCATCGCCAACGAGCAAAAGCTGAAGGATTCCGAGCTGAATGCCATCGGCCTTGCTAACCCGCAGCAGATCCCGTTCTCCTATATGAAGATCACACAGGAGACCTTTATTGAGGACGGCAAGGAAAGCTATGCATATCTGCTGGCCTGTGCCTCCACTGATTTCTGCTCTGCCTCTGCGCTTTCCTCCAGCTACGGCAACCATACCGTGCTTGCCTATGCCTGCAGCATTATGGGACGTGACGTGATCGCGGTTTCGCTGGATTGCAAGTACTTTGGCCAGACGGAGATCACAAATATCACCGCTTCTGAAGCAAATCAATACACCATTGTATTAACGGTCGTGCCTGCGGCTATCATCTTCATCGCAGGTGTTTATTTCATGGTGAGGAGAAAATACGCATGACGAGTCCCGTTAACATTCCAACCCCCAAGAAAAAGCGCCGCTCGTCACTCAAGCGCCAGCGCCTTGTGCTGCTGGTAACGGCGATCTCGGTGCTTGTGCTTGCCGTTGCGTTTGCGGTGGTGTATATCATCACCTCGCGCACTTTGTTTGAGGATCACGACGGCAGCAAATACTATATCAAAATAAAAGACGGCGTTTACGTGCTCACGGATGCAGACGGCAACCTTTGCCCCATGACCGAGGATGAGAACTATCTGACGGCGCTTGGCACGATTTTGGATATTGATGCCGAAACGGGCGAGTTTTCTGTGGTGGCTGCCGTAATGACCCACGGCACAGAGACCCTGGAGTTTACCAAATATCTGGGCGCCTTTGATATCCTTTTGTACCCGATGATCGAGCGCGCGCAGATCCAGTCGATCGAGGTGGTAAATCCCACCGACAGCTTTGCGTTCGTGCGCAACAAGGACGACGATTTTGACATCCGCGGCAATGAGGACACCCCCTTTGACGCTAATATGTTTTCCACCCTGGTGGTCTGCACCGGCTATACCTCCACCTACGCGCGCATTGAAGCCGCCACCGTGCAGCAGTATGGCTTTGCGGAATACGGCCTGACCGACAACCCCGACGATGCCGACACCTACTTTATCATCACCGATACCTCGGGCAACTCGCACAAGGTCGTGATCGGTGACGAGATTCCGCACGGCTCCGGCTATTACGCCCGCTACGTGGGCCGCGATGACGTTTACGTGATGCGCGAGCTTGAGGTGACGGAATACAGCACCACCTTCTCCAACGTCATTATCAAATCTAAGGTTGAGGACTTTGTTACCCCCACTATGGTGGCAACGATGAACACCACCAACTACTTTGACGTTACCAACTTCAAGCTCAATACCGTGGCAAAGATCACCGACGAGATGCTGAACGACCCTGCCTTTGACCCGACGTCGCTGCTCTCCAACGTGATCACCTTCTCCTACTCTCCCATTCAAAAGCGCCAGAACACCTACTACGCCAACACGCCCTACACGGGCCAGGGTGCTTACAAGAGCTTTGAGATCAACGACTATAAGGTAGACGACTGTCTGCAAAGCCTTTTGTATCTGGAAGCGATCCGCACCGTAAAGCTGTATAGCGAGGAAGAAAATAAAAACGGCGAGTTCTTGTTTGCCAAGGACTTTGGCGTTGCCTATTGCCTGGAATACACGCATAATATCGAGCGTGACAGCAAAAACAACTACAAGCCCACCGACACCATCTATCAGCAGCTGTGGATCAGCCCCTTGAGCGAAAGCGGCACCTACTACTTGTACAACTCTATGTTCCGTATGGTGGTCGAGGTGGATCGCTCGCAGCTGGAATATCTGGAGTGGACGCCCTACGCATGGATCGAAACCGATATCTTTACCGGTAATATCGTTTATCTGGACAAGGTGGAATGCACCATTGCCGGTGGCATTACCGTAAACGGCAGCACCGTAAACAACCTTCTGATCGACGTGGACAACAGCGCCTCGCTTGTCGATTGGGATCCTGACAATACCGAGAACGCCTCTGTTCCCACGGGCCAGATGAAGGTTTGGGCAAACGGTGAGCCCATTGAGGTTTTGAAGTTCAAGCGCTTCTTCCAAACGCTGATCTATTCCTCGCTCAGCGGCACGGCAAGCTGCTCTGAAATGCAGCAGGAGATCTTCCGCAAGGCATTTGCCGAGAGCGGCTATGCGCTTTCCAAGGATGCGTTTTACAGCAAGTACGGCGCCGACTTTACCGAGGAGGAGCAGGCCTACTGGAGCCAGTACGGCAGCGCTCTTGAGGACGCCACCCCCTTCTTTACCATTACCATGACCTTTACCACCAATGCCGACGGCACGGGTGAAAAGGTGGTGCGTACCTTCTGCTTCTACGAGTACGGTACCACCGGCAGACAGTGCTTTGTTTCCGTCAACGGGCAGGGCAGCTTCTATATGCTGCAAAACCGCGCCAACAAGATCGTTGACGACCTGCAGCGTCTGTTCAACGATGAGGAGATCCTGCCTCAGGGCAAGAACTAAAAAGCAAACGCCACCCTCACGGCTCTGCCGAACGGGTGGCGTTTTTCAAAGGAGAGCTATGAAAAAAGAAAGGCAGATTCATCTGCTCACCGCTGACGGTGAGCGCCTGGAGAGGGAAGGGCGCGCGCAGCTTTATCCCCGCCCGCATCTGGAGCGCGACAGCTTTTTCTCGCTGGACGGCATCTGGGAGCTGGAGATCCGCGACCGCCGCGGGCACGTGACAAACAAGCAGATCCGCGTGCCCTTTGTGCCGCAGTCGCGGCTTTCCGGTATTCAGAGCGAGGTTCCGCAGGGGGCAACGCTTACCTACAAGCGGCAATTCTCACTTCCGCAGGGCTTTTGCAAGGGCGGGCGCGTGCTGCTGCATATCGGCGCTGCCGACCGCTTTTGTGGGGTGTACCTCAACGGTGCATCGCTTGGCGGCAACGATGGCGGCTACGGCGAGCTTTGCCTTGACGTGACCGCGCATTTGAAAGAGGAAAACAAGATCGAGGTATGGGTGCTGGATAACGGCTGCACCGATTACCCCTACGGCAAGCAGCGAAAAAAGCGCGGCGGCATGTGGTATACCCCTGTTTGCGGCATCTGGCAAAGCGTGTGGATGGAATGTGTACCGGAGCGCTACGTTGAGGAGATCGAGATCAAAACACAGGGGGACGTGGCCTCGCTTTTTGCAAAAATAGCGGGGGACGGTAGCAAAAACGGCAGCGTTACGCTGCATTTGGAGGGTGGGGATACAGACTTTCCCCTCACCGACGGCTGTGCTGAGATCGCGGTGCCAAGCCCCGTATACTGGTCGCCGGAGCATCCGCAGCTTTACCGCATCACGCTGCGCGTGGGCGAGGATACCGTGCGCTCCTATTTTGCACTGCGCACACTGGAGATCAAAAAGGTTGGCGGCTTCAAGCGCCTTTGCCTGAACGGCAAGCCCTATTTCTTTCACGGGCTTTTGGATCAAGGGTATTTCAGCGACGGCATCTTCACCCCCGCACAGCCAAGCGGCTACGAGCAGGATATCCTTGCCGCCAAGCGCCTTGGATTTAATATGCTGCGCAAGCATATCAAGGTGGAGCCGGAGCGCTTTTACTATGACTGCGATCGCCTTGGTATGGTTGTGTTTCAGGATATGGTAAACAACGGCAGCTACTCCTTTGTGCGCGATACCGCGCTCCCCACGCTTGGCTTCAAGCGCCGCAACGACAAGCGCATGCACAGGGATCCGTATGCAAGAGCGTGCTTTTTGCAAAGCATGGAGCAAACGGTGCGCCGCCTTTCCTTCCACCCCTCGGTCTGCTATTGGACGATCTTTAACGAGGGCTGGGGGCAGTTTGATCACGCTGCCGCCTACGATGCGCTGAGGGCGCTTGACGACACCCGCTTTATCGACAGCGTTTCGGGCTGGTTCCTGCCACCCCGGGGCGAGGCCAAAAGCGACGTGGAAAGCCCGCACGTGTATTTTAAAGAGATCCGCCTGCAGGCAGGGGAAAAGCCGTTGGTGCTTTCCGAGTTCGGGGGGTATTCCTATAAGGTTGAGGGGCATTGCTTTAACCTTGACAAGGCCTATGGCTATCGCAGCTTTAAAAAAAGAGAGGATTTTGAAACGGCGCTGCTGGCGCTTTATCGTGAGCAGGTACTGCCGCATATCGGCAAGGGGCTCTGTGCTGCCGTGTATACCCAGCTCACCGACGTAGAGGACGAGATCAACGGCCTGCTCACCTACGACCGCCGCGTGGTCAAGGTCAGCGAGCAAAGCATGCAGGCCCTTGCCGCCGAGCTGAAAAGCGCCATCGAGTAAACAAAAAATGCGAGCAGATCTGCTCGCATTTTTTTGTTACCATCTTGTTGGAACTCCTGATACGTAGTGCCAGTAATGACCCGTATCGCTTGGCTGTGTTTCGCTGTAAAAGTAGAGATTTTCGCCCGCCTTGATGTAATCGGAGTAGATCTCTGCATCGGCTAAAATTACGTTTTCCCATTCAGCGGCTGTGCCGGCGTAATAGTAATCAATGAAAACGCCTTGATACCCAATGGAACGCAAGCTTTTGGGCAAGACCAGGACTTGTAAGTAATAGTTCTGACCAAAGGCCATGCTTGCCACAAAGCGCGTGGTGGCAGAGAGGATACATGTGGTGAGCTCGGTATCTGCACTCTCACATGCAAGCATATACTTATCCTGCTCGTTTCCTAAATATTTTACATCGTTAAGGGTGTAAAACTGCAGTTTTTTGTACTCTTCGTAAATAGTGCGGAACTCGCATTCTTCCAGTGAGGATGGGATAGAAAGCGAGGTCAGATTTTTACAGCCGGCAAAGGCATTATTGCCGAGGAATTTCAACCCCTCGGGAAGTGTGCTGCTGACAAGAGCTTCGCAACCAAAAAACACAAAATCTTC
>JAZNNA010000094.1:0-6733 GCA_045580065.1 Eubacteriales bacterium | reverse complement strand
ATATCGCCGCGCAGCGCCATCACGTTTTCGATCCCTGCCGCCTTGATATCCTCAATGCGCTGCGCCACCGTTTCCTTGGTGGAGGACACGCACGTGAGGTGCGCAATGCTTGGCACGCCGTAGCGCTCCTTGATATTTTTGGCGATCTCCAGCGTGTATTTGCTGGTGCCGCCACCCGCACCGTAGGTCACGCTCATAAACGAGGGGCGCAGGCTTGCGATCTCCTCGGTGGCGGTCCTCACGCTATCGTAATTGCTTTCTGTCTTGGGGGGAAATACTTCAAAGGAGAGCGAAAGCGCCTCACTTTTCAAAAGCTTGCTGATCTTCATATCAGAACCCATCCTTTCCCTTGGCGTTAGTCCTTTACACTTTTATTTTACCGCATTCCCCCTTGCATTGCAAGGGGTTTTTATAAATTAGCCGTGCGCGCTCTTTAAATTCCGGTTCATATGTGCCGAGTCGTAAAAGCCGCACAGCTGCGCGATCTCGCTCTTGCTGTACTCCCCCGCGGCAAGCAGCTCACGGGCGCGCTGCACGCGGCAGGAAAGCACGTATTCCATCGGCGCACAGTGCAGCGCAGCGCGAAAACGCCTGGTGAGCGTGGCGCGCGACATATTGCCAAAGGCAGCAATGCGCGCAAGCGTAAGCTTCTCGCCAAGATTTTCCCGCACAAATTCCAGAATACGCAAAAGCTCGGCATCCCCGCCGCCCGGTGCTTGTGCGGCGTGCATTTTGCCGTCAAAAAGCAAGCAAAGGCGCGAAACAAGGGGCAACGTCAGCAGGGTCTGGTGCATATACTCCCCCTTTTGCTGCGCCACAGAGATCTCGTGCAGCACCTCGCTGATCTCCTGCAGCTCAGCGGGAGAGAGGTGCAGGTTGCAGCGCTTTCCCGCCGTGCCGCGCAGATACGGCTCGATATCAAACAGCGCCGCAAAGCCGGAGAGAGCCGAAAGCTCCTCGCGGTATTTTTGCAAAAAGATGGGAGAAAGCAGCACGTGATATACGTCCAGATGCTCCCTGCCCACGTAGCAATGCCGGATCTCGGGCGGAATGACAAATACGTCCCCCGCACCCGTTGGCAGCACAGCACCCTCGATCAGATGCTCCCCTTCCCCCGCTGTGATGATATTGATCTCGTAAAACTGATGCGCGTGCATGGTATAGCGATAGTCGGCGTGCAGGTAAACGTGTACCTGCTGTGCGCTCCCCTCGTCAAAAAAATCGCCGGAATACCAATATATTTTTTTAAAGCTGCTGTTTTCTGCCATTTTGTTCTCCATTTGAGCCGATTATACTGAAATTAGCGCGGATTATACTATCATCATATCACAAAATCTGTTAAAATGCAAGTAACGACAGCACAAAAGGAGGTCATTTTTATGATCAAGCTGAACAAAGCAACATATCTGGATAAATTGCACGCCTGCTGGCTGGGCAAAAACATCGGCGGCACGCTTGGTGCCCCCTACGAGGGCAAGCACGATTTTATGGACGTGCAGGGCTTTCGATCCAAGCCCGGCGAGCCGTTGCCCAACGACGACCTTGACTTGCAGCTTGCCTGGCTTGTGGCAATGGAACGCCGCGGCCCCGCCAACGTGGACAGCAACGCGCTTGCAGACTACTGGCTGGAATGGCTCCCCCCTTATTGGAACGAATACGGCACCTGCAAGACCAACCTGCGCCTGGGGCTGTTGCCCCCGATGAGCGGCGAGGTGGACAACGAGCGTTGGAGGACCTCGAACGGCGCGTGGATCCGCAGTGAGATCTGGGCGGCGCTTGCCCCCGGTCTTTCCGACGTGGCGATCAAATATGCCGTGGCGGACGGTATGGTGGATCACGGCCTTTCCGAGGGCACGCAAGCGGAGGTGTTTACCGCCACGCTGCAAAGCCTTGCCTACGTAGAAAGCGATATCCTCACCCTGCTGAACGCCGCGCTTGCCAAAATTCCGGAAACCGGCAAGGTGGCACAGACGGTGCGCCTTGTAATGGACTGCTATGAAAAAGGGGTTCCCTATCCCGAAGCCCGCACACGTGTGCTGGAGTTTAACAAGGAGCTGGGCTGGTTCCAAGCCCCCGGCAACCTTGGGTTTGTGACCATCGGTCTGCTGTACGGTGAGGGAGACTTTAAAAAGTCGATGCTGTATGCCGTCAACTGCGGCGACGATACCGACTGCACCGCCGCCACCGTGGGTGCCACGTTGGGCATTATCGGCGGCACTGCCGCGATCCCCGAGGATTGGAAGCAATACGTGGGTGACCGCATCGTGACCATTTCCATCAGCGGCATGTACCAGCACCGCGCCCCCAAATCCTGCACCGAGCTGACCGCGCGCGTGGCGGCGCTGTTGCCCCGTGTGATGCAGGACAACAAGGTCCCCTTTGCGCTTTGCGACGAGGCAACCGACTACCCCGCAGAGCTTGCACAGCAATACAACAGCGATAAATCGGATAAGTATTTTGCCTTCTCGCCCTACTCCTACGAGGTGTCGCACTATCATCTGCTCCGCACCCGTGTCGAGCTGGACGACACCCCCCGCGTGGCCCCCGGCGATACCCGCCGCGTCAAGCTCTCGCTGCGCTCGCACCCCGAACTGCGCGAGTCGCACAAGTTCCAGCTGCGCTTGCTTTTGCCCGAGGGGTGGAGTGCCGGTCACTACCAAAAAACGCTGATGCTGCTCTACCCGCAGGCGATCCACGAGCTTTGGGGCGAGGCATCGCTTGAGTTTGAGATCACCGCGGGCGAGCAGGTGGACGTGGTCAACCGCGCCTATATGGAGATCGTCAGCCCCAACCTTGCCTATCCCATGATGATCCCGATCATTTTTATTGGTTAAGCTTTGATCTTTTGACTTTTTTCAACTTTCTATTGACAATCTACCACAGATTGGATATAATAAAATTGTATCCGTTCTCGGGTATAATCATCATTTCAAGGAGTAACTACTATGGAAAACGAAAAGCTGATCCGCTTTCTGCTGACCTTCTTTCTCGGTTGGCTTGGCAGCCTGATCATCAACCACACCTCTCTGAAGCCTGAGGGCTACAAGTCCCGCACGCTTGCTTACCTTTTCCTCGGCTACATCACCTGCGGCATCTACGCGCTGGTTGCATCCATCTGCAACCTGACGTTTGACCCCGCAAAGGAAAAGAACATCGGTTATTTCAAGGCTTGATCGATCACATAAAAAGCCCGAAAACGGATACCGTTTTCCGGCTTTTTTGTTTTTATTGCTCCGGCTGCACGGGCGGCTTGTCCGCCTGTGCCGCGCGGATCCTTTTCACTGTTGGAAAGAAGAAAAAGAGCAGCGTGATGATAGAAAGCACCCAGCCGATCGGCCAGATCAGATACAAAAACGTAAGGTTGCGATACAGCGGGAACACCGCATACACCCAGACAAAGCGAAATACACACATATAGATCAGCGTAGCAACGGTGGGAACGGTAGGCCTGCCCATACCGCGCAGGGCGGCGCTCATGATCTCGTTGATACCGCAGATGAAATACGTGCTGGAGATGATGATCATCTTTTGCTGAGAATAGGCGATCACCTCGGGGTCATCCGACATGATCGAGGAGAGCTGCGGCGAAAAAATGGCGGAAAGCGCACCGAGGGTAGCGCCAAGGCTGATGGTGATCAGCATCCCGCACAGCACTGAGCGCATGGCGCGTTTTGTATTCCCCTTGCCGATATTCTGGCTGACGTAGGGCATCACCGCAAGGGCGGGGGCGGTAGCGACCTGATAGAGGATATTATCAAAATTGTTTGCAATCGAAATACCGGTTGCGGCAGCCGCACCAAAGGTGTTGACGGTTGCGGTGATCACCACGTTTGCGATGGAATACAGCCCCTGCTGCAGCCCCGCCGGCACGCCGATCATAAGCACCTCACCAAGCTCCCTTTTGTAAAAGCGAAGGCGAGAGAGCTTCAGCTCTACTGCGCCCCTGTTTTTGAGCAAAGCGCGCAGTGCAAGCGTGGCGGAAAACGCCCAGGAAACAAGCGTTGCCAGCGCAACGCCCGCCACCGCCATGTGGAAAACGCCCACAAACAGCAAATTGAACGCCAGCTTGACGATGCCGCCAAGCGTGAGGTAGAGCATCGGGCGTCGGGAGTCCCCCGCCGCGCGCAGGATGGCGGCAGAAAAGCTATAGACCGAAAGGATCGGAACGCCCGCAAAATACATTCTGAAATAAAGTGCTGCGCCCGGCAACAGCTGTGGGGGGCAATTTGTCCAACGCAAAAACAGCTCCGCGCAGGAAATGCCAACGATCAGCAGCGCCACGCCGCCCACAAGCGAAAATAGCAGCGAGGTACCCACGGCGCGCTCGACGTGCTCGCGCTCGCCGCGCCCGATATAACGGGCGATCACCACGTTACTGCCCGAGGAGATACCGATCAGAAGCCCCGTGATCAGCGTGATCAGCATACCGCAGCTGCCCACCGCCCCCACCGAAAAGCCGTCGGCAGTGTCAAAGTGCTCCAGAACGGTCATATCCACCACAGTAAACAGCGATTGCAGCACGTTCATCACCATAATGGGCATGGCAATGGCCAAAAGCCCCCCCATGATCGAGCCGGAAAGCATATTTACTTCTTTTTTGTTTGATAAAAGCATAAAGCGCCTCGTAACGTCGTGTTGTTGCGCGCCTTGTCGCGCACTTGCATTATGCCACATTCCACGCCGCTTGTCAAGCCCCTGCGGCAGGATATTTTCATATGAAAGCGCCCGGAGGCAACACGTATACGCCAAATCACTTCGTAGCGCAAAAAAGCGGAGAATGCTGCAGCATCCTCCCCTTTTTGTTTGCTTGCGATCAACCCTTCATCGAGGGACGCAGCACCACGCACAGCTCAAAGGTGCGCAGCTGGCTGACCACACTGTCGATGCAATAGGAGCTTGCACCCTCGTCATAGTGGCAATAGTCCTTGCCGTTTTCTATCAGCGTGGCGGTCTTACCAATGCTGTTTACACGCGCAAGCTGTCCTTCTCCCAGATAGACATATACACAATATTTGCTACCGCCCCAGCGGCAGAAGATCAGGTCACCGGGGGCAAGGTCGCTTTCCTGATGTAGCGAGATGATATCGGTGGCAAGGCGGGGGATCAGCGTGCCGTTATACAGATACGGCACCGCCATGTCGGCACCCTCGCCGCTGCTATTGAAGCTTGCGCTCGTTCCCGCTTGGGTGAACAGCGCCGCCATCAATTCCTCTGCTGTTGCAACGTCAAACAGATCCTCGCCGTAAAGGGCTTCGGCAAATGCCAGGGGATCGCTGTAGCTCTTTTCAAGCAGCGCCCACTCGCGCGCCTTTTCACAGATCTCACCCAGCTGCGCTTCGGTATAAGCGCCCACAAAATTCACCGCCTCGGGCAAGCTCACACCGCCAAGCGAGGTGGCGTTGCTCTCGATGCGTGTGCCAATGGCAGCCCCGTCCTTGACCTTTGCCGTCCAGCTGATCACAACGCGCTCCATCGCGCCGACCGAAATAGCGGCGCTTACCTTTTGCCCGTTTGCCGAAACACCCGCGCTTGCGCGCACAAAGCTGAGCTGATCCGAAAGAACGTCCTCAAAGACAATGCCTGTGTAGCTGTTGGAGGAGTGATTTTGCACAGTCAACGTATAGGTGATCTCGCCGCCGCGCACCACCGCACCGGAAAGCCCGCAGGAAACTGTTTTTTCCATCGAAATGCCGGGGATCTGCATACGGTTCTGCGTTTTTTGCGTGGGCGTAAGTCCGCGGTTCAGCGGGCGCAGGATGCAGAAGTTATACGTGGTATCGGAACTTTTTTGGTGGAACAGATATCTGCTGCTTGCCGTATTATGAAACAGCTCGGAAAGAGCGATCTTTTGCACGGTGCCGTGCGTCATTTCCATCACGTTGGAAATATCCTTGTTTGCCGTGGGGGTGCTTTGCTCAAAGGTCGCCTGAGCGCCGGTGCTGTGCAGGAACATCCCGTTACCGACATAAAGCAGCGCGTGCCCCGAGGTGGGGCCGCTTTTACCGTGGCGGTAGTTCAGCACGTCGCCCACCTGCAGCATCGCTTCCACTTGTGCCAGCAGCTCCTTTTGCTGCGTGGTGGTCTCATACCCCGCCGTTTCCCAGTAGCCGATGACGTCGACCTTTAGGCCGTTGTTCTCTTTTGCATAATTTGCATAGTTGCCCGTCTGGCAGGTCTTTACCGACAGGGGGACGTCCATCACGTTCTCGCCAAACGCCTCGTAATACACGGCGTTGACAAAGCTGCTGCAGTCCAGAAACAGGTAGCGCTGCGCAGTTGCCGCCTCGGGCGAGCAAACCTCATCGCGGTAGCGCTGATCGTAATAGATCTGCGCGCCCTGGCGGTAATAGGCAAAGCCTATCTCACGCACGATATCCTGCTGTGTGCTGATCTGAATGCTCTCGTCATCCCCCAGCATCCATTTGGCATCCAGAATGGTGAGCTGATAGTTGACGCTGTTGGTGGCGGTGACAACGGCGTAAAAATCCACCGTGCCCTTTCTGCCGGGGTAGCTTGTTCCGCCCAGAAGCTCGTCAAAATAGGTGGTCATTGCGGTGGGGACGTTTGCTTCCAGCATATTCTGCCGCAGCGCCACCGCGCGCGTGCCGTCCGGCTTCATATGAGACAGACTGCCGGCATTGGCGTTCATCGAAAAGCGATGCAGCACCACGCCGTCCGCTGCCTTGGCATAGGTGTTAAACCAAGCGTCGCCCTTGATATGCACGTAGGTATA
>JAZNNA010000093.1:0-4725 GCA_045580065.1 Eubacteriales bacterium | reverse complement strand
GAGGAGCTGGAAAACGTTTGCCGCTTATTTGATAAGGATTGGACGCTGATCACCGTTGGCGATGAAAAAAGCGCGAACGTCATGACCGCATCCTGGGGCGGCGTTGGTATTCTTTGGAACAAGCCGGTGGCGTTCTGCTTTGTCCGCCCCCAGCGCCACACCTACACGCTTCTGGAGCAAAACGAGCGCTTTTCGCTTTGCTTTCTGGGCGAGGAGCATCGCGCGGCGCTCCGCCTTTGCGGCAGCAAAAGCGGGCGGGACACAAACAAGTTTGCGGCCGCAGGGCTTACCCCCTGCTTTTACCGGGATGCCCCCTACGTTGGGGAAAGCAGGCTTGTTCTTTTTTGCAAAAAGCTGTATGCCGACGATCTGAGGGCAGCAGCATTCCTCTCCCCCGAGCTGCTGCGCCATTATACAGAAAATGATTTTCACCGCATGTATATCTGCGAGATCGAGCAGATCTTTGCACGCGACTGACCCGAAAGGAAGTTTAAAATGAACGAGCTGACAAAAGAGCAAATACACGGTAGCGTGCGCGCACTTTGCGAGGCAGCGCGTGCCGCCTCGCACACGATCGCGCTTGCCGATAACGAAAAACGGGGCGCCGCCCTTTGTGCCGTTGCGGCCGAGCTGCGCGCGCAAGCACCGCAGATCCTGCAGGCCAACGAGGAGGACCTTGCCTGCGCTGCAGAAAACGGCGTGCCGCGCGTGATGATCGACCGTCTGACGTTAACACAGGCACGCCTTGAGGCGATCGCCACAGCCACCGAGGGGCTTTGCTCCCTGCCCGATCCGCTGCTTGGCAGCGAGAGCTGGGAGCGCCCCGCCGGCATCCGTATCACCCGTGCCAAGGTGCCGCTGGGTGTGGTCGCCATCATTTACGAGGCGCGCCCCAACGTGACCGCCGATGCGGCTGCTCTGTGCATCAAGTCCGGCAACGCGGTGATCCTGCGCGGCGGAAAAGAAGCGATCCGCACCAACGGGGCGATCGTTGCCGCCATCAAAAAAGCACTGGAGAGCGTGCAGATCTCCCCTGACGTGGTGGGACTTGTGGAAATTACCGACCGTGAAAGCGCCAACGCGCTGATGCAGATGCGCGGGCTTGTGGACGTGCTGATCCCGCGCGGCGGCAAGGGACTGATCCGCAGCTGCGTGGACAACGCGCGCGTCCCCGTGATCGAAACCGGTGCCGGCAACTGCCACGTTTACGTGGACAAGGCAGCAGACCTTGAGATGGCGCTGAGGGTGACCGTTAACGCCAAGTGCCAGCGCCTCTCTGTGTGCAATGCGGCCGAATGTCTGCTTTTGCACCGCGATATCGCCGCCGATTTTCTGCCCGCCTTCTACACCGCCACCCGCGAATGGGCCCTTGAGCTGCGCGGCTGCGGGCGCACCTGCGCTATCCTTTCCGATATCACCCCCGCCACCGAGGAGGACTTTGCCACCGAGTACAACGACTATATCATGTCGGTCAAGGTGGTGGACAGCGTGGAGGAGGCGATCGCACACATTGAAAAATACGGCACGCGCCACAGCGAGGCGATCCTGACCGCCGACGAGGGTGCCGCCGCCCTGTTTTGCGCCCGCGTGGATGCCGCCGCCCTGTATCACAATGCCTCAACGCGCTTTACCGACGGCGAGGTGTTTGGGTTTGGCGCGGAGATCGGCATCTCCACGCAAAAGCTCCACGCGCGCGGCCCGATGGGGCTGGATGCGCTGACCACGGTGAAATATCTGGTCAGCGGCGAGGGTGCGATCCGCACCTGATGCAGAAATTTGCGCATTTTTTTGATTTTTTATTGACAATCTGCGCGCCGTGTGCTACAATAATATATCATAGCGCCGCGCGGCGCACGTAATCTACAAGGAGGGTGTTCCCATGAGCAGAATCAAGACCATCGAAACCAAGAATATTCAAAAGACTGTTAAGACCGGCGGTTGCGGCGTGTGCCAGACTTCCTGCCAGTCCGCTTGCAAGACCTCTTGCGGCGTGATCAACCAGAGCTGCGAAAGCAACAAGTAATTGATTTTATAAAATGCCGCTTGCAAAGCGGCATTTTATTTTGCGAGGAAATTATGGTACATCAATATAAGCTGAACGGATACAACATCGTGCTTGACACCTGCTCCGGCTCGGTCCACGCGGTGGACGAGGTGGCGTATGACGTGATCGAGCTTTACAAAACGCACAGCGAGGAGCTGATCCTTTCCCTGCTGCTGGAAAAGCATGCAGACAAGCCGGACGTTACGCGCGAGGAGCTTTTGGAATGTCTTGCGGACGTGCGCGCGCTAGAACAGGCAGGCAAGCTTTTCTCCAAGGACGTGTACGAGGATCTTGCCATCGACTATAAAAACAACTCCAACGTGGTCAAGGCGCTTTGCCTGCACGTGGCGCACACCTGCAACCTCAACTGCTCCTACTGCTTTGCAAGCCAGGGCAAATATCAGGGCGACCGCGCGCTGATGAGCTTTGAGGTGGGCAAGCAGGCGTTTGATTTTCTGATCGCCAACTCCGGCACGCGCCGCAACCTTGAGGTCGACTTTTTCGGCGGCGAGCCCACACTCAACTTTGACGTGGTCAAAAGGCTGGTGGCCTACGCGCGCTCGGTGGAAAAGGAGCATAACAAAAACTTCCGCTTTACCTTTACCACCAACGGCATGATCATGGACGACGAGATGATCGACTACCTCAACCGCGAGATGAGCAACGTGGTGCTTTCTCTTGACGGCAGACGTGAGGTGAACGACCGCTTCCGCCGCGACTATGCCGGCAAGGGCAGCTACGACACCATCGTGCCCAACTTTAAGCGCCTGGTGGAAAAGCGCGGCGGCAAGAATTATTACGTGCGCGGCACCTTTACCCACCACAACGTGGATTTCACCAACGATCTGTTCCATATGGCGGATCTTGGCTTTACCGAGCTTTCGATGGAGCCCGTGGTCTGCCCCCCCGGCGACCCCTGCGCGCTGACCGACGAGGATCTGCCCGTGCTGTTTGAGCAATACGAGATCCTTGCAAAGGAGATGCTGCGCCGCGAAAAGGAGGGGCGCCCCTTCACCTTCTATCACTATATGATCAGCCTGAAGAACGGCCCCTGCATCTACAAGCGCATCACGGGCTGCGGCTCCGGCACCGAATATATGGCCGTTACTCCTTGGGGCGAGCTTTATCCCTGCCACCAGTTTGTGGGGGACCCCAAGTACAGCCTTGGTGACATCTGGCAGGGTGTGACCAACAAGACGGTGCAGGACGAGTTCCGCTCCTGCAATGCTTATGCGCGCCCCGACTGCCGCGATTGCTGGGCAAGACTGTATTGCTCCGGCGGCTGCGCTGCCAACGCCTATCACGCCACCGGCAGCATCGGCGGCGTTTATAAATACGGCTGCGAGCTGTTTAAAAAGCGCATCGAGTGCGCCGTGATGATGCAGGTGGCCAAGGCAGAAGACGATGAAAACGCCGATTGCTGATTTTGTAAGCGAATATGCACGCGCCGGCGGCACACGGCTGCACATGCCGGGGCACAAGGGTGTTTCCTTGCTTGGCTGCGAATCGCTTGACATCACCGAGATCAAGGGTGCTGACGATCTGTTTTCCCCCGAGGGGATCATTGCAGAAAGCGAGCGCAATGCCACCGCGCTGTTTGGCACGGGGCAAACGCTCTACTCCACCGAGGGGGCGACGCTCCCCATCAAGGCTATGCTGGCACTTGCGGTGCAAAATGCGCCGGAAACGGGGGGACGTCCCCGCGTTTTGGCGGCACGCAATGCGCACAAGTCCTTTGTGTACGGATGCGGACTTCTGGATATCGACGTCACGTGGCTTTTCCCCCAAAAAGCTGCTCATTTGTGCAGCTGCCCCGTCAGCGCCGACGAGGTGGATGTGGCGCTTTCCGCTGCCGACTCCCCCTTTTGTGCGGTGTTTCTGACCTCGCCCGATTATCTGGGGCAAATACAGGATATCGCCGGCATTTCCGCCGTATGCAAGCGCCACGGCGTGCCGCTTCTGGTGGATAACGCGCACGGTGCATATCTGGCTTTTTCTGAGCCCGTTTGCCACCCAATTGCACTGGGCGCCACAATGTGCGCCGACTCGGCGCACAAAACGCTGCCCGTGCTGACGGGCGGCGCGTATCTGCACATTGCCAAGGATGCGCCGGGCTGCTTTTTTGAGGGCGCACGCGAGGCAATGGCGCTGTTTGCCAGCACCAGCCCCTCCTATTTGATCCTGCAATCGCTGGATCTGTGCAACGCCTATCTTGCAGACCGCTTTCCCACCGAGCTTTCAGCTTGTGCCAAAGAGGTGGCGGCGTGCAAGGCAACGCTTGCCCAAGGCGGCTTTACGCTTTGGGGCGAGGAAGCGCTGAAGATCACGCTTTCCGCCGAGAAAAAGGGCTACACGGGCACAGAAATTGCCAAGGCCCTGCGAGATGCAGGCATCGAGCCGGAATTTGCGGACAACGACCTTGCGGTGCTGATGTATACGCCGCAAAACACCGCTGCGGACCGCGCGCGTCTGCTCTCGGCGCTCTCGGCGCTTGAGGATCGCACGCCGCTTGCAAAAAGTGATACCGTTATGCCCCCAATTTCCGAAAAGGTCTATTCCATCCGCACTGCTCTGCTTTCCCCTGCCGAGACCGTGGACGTGCAAAACGCCATAGGACGTATCTGCGCCACGCCCTCTGTTTCCTGTCCTCCCGCCGTTCCCATTGTGATGAGCGGCGAGCG
>JAZNNA010000092.1:0-15359 GCA_045580065.1 Eubacteriales bacterium | reverse complement strand
GAACGGAGTCGAACCATCAACCTGCTGATTACAAATCAGCTGCTCTGCCATTGAGCCACACCAGCGATTTTCGAACATTAAGATTATATCACAGTCTTTTGCGTTTGTCAACCCCCTTTTTTACTTTTTTTATTTTTTTTGAAAAAGCCGCAATTTTGTTGTGCTGTAATTACCTGTTTTTTCCATAATTGTTAAGAATTTGTCACATTGCCTAAAAAGGGATTGACTTTTATCGTTTTTCGCGGTAGACTATTGACATAATCCCCCACTCTAAAGGAGTATTTTGGCATGAAACCCTACCACGTGCAAGAAGAACGCACCGCAAACCAAGAACACGAGCAGCTGGAAGCACAGTTGCGTAGATCTACGCTTCGCCTTTCCCGTATTCTGCGCCAACGCGAGGCAGAAAAGCGCAAGCCGCGCCGCAAAAAAGTTAAAAAATAATTTATGACCGATGCCTTTGCATCGGTCTTTTCTTTTGCTCTTGTCAAACAAGCACAAGAAAAAACGCGGCATTTTTGCAAAAATCGTTGCTCTACCTATTGGCAAATGCCGCAAAATGTGATATAATATTATTTTGTTGAGAAATTTGCAAACAGGAGAGGTACAAAGGTATGATCAGAACCGATCTGCGCAACGTGGCGATCATTGCGCACGTTGACCACGGCAAAACCACCTTGGTAGACCAGATGCTGAAGCAAGGCGGCATCTACCGTGAAAATCAGGAAACCGTGACCCGTGTGATGGACTCGGGCGACATTGAAAAGGAACGCGGCATCACCATTTTGGCAAAGAATACCGCCGTGCATTATAAGGACATCAAGATCAACATCATCGACACCCCCGGCCACGCCGACTTCGGCGGCGAGGTGGAGCGCATTCTCAAAATGGTAAACGGCGTTATCCTTTTGGTTGACGCAGCCGAGGGTCCCATGCCCCAGACCCGTTTTGTACTGCAGCGTGCCCTTGAGCTGAACCACCGCGTGATCGTGGTGATCAACAAGATCGACAAGCCCGACGCCCGCCTTGGCGAGGTGGAGGACGAGGTGCTGGAGCTTTTGATGGATCTGAACGCCACCGACGAGCAGCTGGACAGCCCCATGCTCTACTGTTCCGGCCGCGCAGGCACCGCTACCCGCTCTGCCGACGAGGAGGGCGTTGACCTCACCCCCCTGTTTGATACCATTCTGGATTACATCCCCGCCCCCGAGGGCGACGAGAACGGCGAGCTGCAGCTGCTTGTTTCCTCGATCGACTATAACGACTACGTGGGCCGCATCGGCATCGGCCGCATCGAGCGCGGCGTGCTGAAGCAAAACCAGACCGCTATGATCTGCAACTACCACTCCACCGCAGCACCCAAAATGGCCAAGATCGTTTCGATCTATCAGATCGATGGCCTGGTGCGCGTGCCCGTTGAAAGTGCAAAAATGGGCGACATCGTGTGCTTTTCCGGTGCCGGCGATATCAGCATTGGCGACACCGTGACCTCTACCACCTGCCCCGAGCCTTTGGAGTTTGTAAAGGTCAGCGAGCCGACGATGGAAATGACCTTTGCCGTAAATACCAGCCCCCTTGCAGGCAAGGAGGGCAAGTTTGTCACCTCGCGTCAGCTGCGCGAGAGATTGTACCGCGAAACGCTGCGCGATATGTCGCTGCGCGTTTCTGACGGCGACACCACCGACGAGTTTCTGGTGGCGGGCCGCGGTGAGATGCACCTTTCTATCCTGATCGAAAATATGCGCCGCGAGGGCTACGAGCTTTGCTGCTCCAACCCCCGTGTGCTGTTCCGCGACATTGACGGCGTGAAGTGCGAGCCCTTTGAAAAGGTGCTGCTTGACGTACCGCAGGAATTTGTTGGCCCCGTTGTGGAAAAGCTTGGCCAGCGCAAGGGCGACCTTTTGGAGATGACCCCCGTTGGTGATCGCTCCCGCATTGAATACCTCATCCCCTCGCGCTGCCTGATCGGCTATCGCTCCGAGTTTATGACCGCCACCCACGGCGAGGGTGTGATCAACACCATTTTTGACAGCTACCAGCCCTACCGTGGGGAGATCCCGATGCGCTTTACCGGCGCACTGGTGGCATCCAAGGCAGGTGTGACCACTCGCTACGGTCTGTTCCACTGCCAGGAGCGCGGCAACATGTTCGTCGGCCCCCAGACCGAGGTCTACGAGGGTATGATCGTGGGCGAGAACCCCAAAAACGACGACATTGCCCTGAACCCCTGCGATGAAAAGAAACTGACCGCCATCCGCTCCAAGGGTGCGGACGAAAAGCTGCTGCTCACGCCCCCCGTTGTCTTCTCACTGGAGGAGGCGATCGAGTTTATCACCGACGACGAGCTGATCGAGGTCACCCCCAAGTCTATCCGCCTGCGCAAAAAGATCCTGAACACCGAGCTGCGTATGAA
Source organism: Eubacteriales bacterium (assembly GCA_045580065.1). GTDB lineage: Bacteria > Bacillota > Clostridia > Oscillospirales > CAG-272 > Firm-07. Next base: position 12,946 of record JAZNNA010000092.1, on the reverse strand, counting down.
GGAGACGATGCGCATCCGCCGTGCCATGCAGCAAAAATAAGCTGCATAAAATGCGGATGGGCCGCCACGCAAACAAGCGTCCGGCGCGCACGTTATATTACAAAAGAGCCCCACGTGGGGCTCTTTTTGCATTTACCCCCTTGACAAGCCGGAATTTTCGTGTTATACTTTGTAGGAAATGTATAACTTTTCATACCAAGGAGGTAACGTCATGAAATTTCCTGAGGACAAATGCCTTTGCACCGTAAAGATCGGTGAAAAAGGGCAGATCGTGATCCCCAAAAACATGCGGGATATGTTTGGCATCCAGCCCGGCGACTCTCTTTTGCTGATGGCGGATAAGGAGCGCGGCATTGCTATTTTGAACGATACGCACTTCCTTGCAGCGACAAGCCCGATCTTTGCTGCCTTTCACGGGCAGGAGGATAAGGAATGAACGCCATTGAAACGCGAAAATTGACAAAACGCTACGGGACGTTGGTGGCCTTAGATGCTTTGGATCTCGCCGTTGCGCAGGGCGAGATGCTGGCACTGCTTGGGGTGAACGGGGCGGGAAAATCCACCGCCATCAAGCTACTCTCCTGCCTCACGTCCCCCGACGGGGGCGAGGCGTATCTCGGCGGGTATTCGATCGACACCGATGCGCAGCGTATAAAGGAGATCATCGGCGTTTCACCGCAGGAGACTGCCATTGCCAAAAAGCTTTCGGTGCGCGAAAATCTGGAGTTTATGGCACAGATCCACGGCGAGAGCAAGGCGCAGGCTGCGGCAAGTGCCACCGCAATGATCGAGAAAATGAAGCTTGCAGAGGTGGCTGACCGCCGTGCGGGGCAATTATCCGGCGGCTGGCAACGCCGCATCAGCATTGCACTGGCGCTGATCTCAAGGCCCAGGATCCTGTTTTTGGATGAGCCGACGCTGGGGCTGGACGTGATCGCCCGCCACGAGCTGTGGGAGCTGATCCGCGAGCTGAAGGGCGAGGTCACCGTGGTGCTGACTACGCATTATTTAGAGGAAGCAGAAAACCTTTGCGACCGCATTGCTATCCTCTCGGGTGGCAGGCTCACCGCAATCGGCACGACAAGTGAGCTGATGGCGCTTGCCGGGTGCGAGCGCTTTGAGGATGCCTTTGTCAGGCTTTGCAGCAAGGGGGTGAGCGGATGAGAGCGCTGCTGTTTACCAAGCGCTGCCTGAAGGAGATCCTGCGCGATCCGCTGACGCTGATCTTTGGTGCGGGCTTTCCCGTTGTACTGTTGCTGCTGCTTTCTATCATGAACAAAAATATCCCGGCAGGGGCGGTGGATATGTTTGAGATCCAAAAGCTGCTGCCCGGTATCGTTGTGTTTGGCTTTTCCTTTCTCTCGCTCTTTGGGGGTCTGCTGCTTTCCACCGACCGCGAGACCGCCTTTCTCACCCGCCTTTTCACCTCACCCTTACGCCCCTTTGATTTTACGGTGGGATACGCCCTGCCGCTTTTGCCACTGGGGCTTGCGCAGGCACTGCTTTGCATCCTGCTTGGGCTCTGCTTTGGGCTTGAGCTTAGCGGGCGGCTTGCCCTGATGCTGCTTCTCCTGCTCCCCGCGCTTTTGCTTTACGTTTCGCTGGGACTGCTGCTTGGCACGCTACTGAACGCAAAGCAGGTGGGCAGCCTGTGCGGCGCGCTGCTAACCAACCTCTCCGCATGGCTTTCCGGCACGTGGTTCTCGCTGGATCTGCTTGGCGAGGGCTTTAAGGCCTTTGCCTACTGCCTGCCCTTTGCCAATGCGGTGGATGCCGCGCGCTATGCGCTTTCGGGCAACCCTTCGGGGGCGATCAGGCCCCTGCTGATCGTTTGCGGCTACGCACTTGCTTCTTGCATTGCTGCCGTGCTTGCTTTCCGCAAAAAAATGCGCGTGTAGCGCACCATCCTTCCCCTTCTTGCATCAACTGTTAGTAAGTTTTTGGCAAGGAGGGGATCTTTATGCCTTTTTTTCAACAAAAATCGCACCGTTGTGCCACTAATTCAGGTGAGCATCCCGCTATTCTGCGCGAGCTGGAGCGGCTTTACCGCGCAAAATGTGATACCGTTATGGGGGATATCCGTTTTTCAGCGCTTCTCGCACCCAACCTGCCCGGCTTTTCCCGGCAGCTGTCGCTGCTGGCAGGCACGGCGCTGCCCACCCTCTCGCACGTTGAGCAAGCGCTGCACATAGACCCTTTTTTGCCGCAAAACGGAGAAAAAGAGGACAACGTCCCCCCACTTTCAAAGGAAAATGCCTACAGCGTTGCGCTTTCCTATTGCAAAAAGCGCAGGCAGGCGGCAGAGGGTGAGCAGGCAAGCTGCAGGCACCTACGGCACTTTGCGCGAAGGGAGCAGACCGGCCGATTACTTGCAGAGATCGAGGCACAGGCCGGAGAGGAAGTGCTGCTTTTGCAGGGGCTGCAAAAAAGATTTTTGCACTCTTGACATTGCCCTGCGTTTGTTCTATAATTATCTTATAGTACAAACAAGGAGCAACCGTAATGAAACAGATCTCCCCTTCTATGATGTGCGCCGACCCCTTTGCATTGGGTGAGGTGATCCACACCTTTGAGCAAGCGAAAATCGAGTATCTTCACATTGACGTGATGGACGGCTGCTTTGTGCAGAACTATACCCTTGGCACCGACTACGTCAAGGCGCTGCGGCGGCACACAAGCATCCCGCTTGACATCCATCTGATGATCGACGCCCCCGAGCGCAAGCTGGATTGGTTCCAATTTGGCGAGGGCGATTACGTATCTGTGCATTACGAGTCCACGCCCCACGTGCACCGTGCGCTTGCCGCCATCCGTGCCCGCGGCGCAAAGGCAATGCTGGCGCTCAACCCCGCCACACCCATTTGCGTGCTGGAGCATATTTTAGACGATATCGACGCCGTGCTTGTGATGACGGTCAACCCCGGATTCAGTGGCCAGGCACTGATCCCCTCGATGCTAAAAAAGATCGCCGCCCTGCGCGCCTATCTGGACGAGCGCGGCTATCAGCATATCGAGATCGAGGTGGACGGCAACGTCAGCTTTGCCAACGCCGAGAGGATGAGCAGGGCGGGGGCTGATATCTTTGTTGTGGGCAGCTCCAGCGTATTTTCCAAGGAGGCACCGCTTGCCGAAAACATCGCGCGCTTCCGCTCGCTGATCACGTTGTAATATTCCACTTATATGCAAAAAGAGCAGGTACGTACCTGCTCTTTTGTGTTTTATTTAAATCTTTCGGTACTGTTAAACGCCGCGATATTATCGTAGGCAATGGGATTGCCCGTGGTGGTATCGTAGATCGCGTTATAATCCGGCATGCCGGTGGTGGCACTGAAGGGCAAGGTGATATCGTAATTGCCCGACACGCAAATATACTTGGTGGAAGGCAGATCTACGGTAATTGGTGTCGTTTTGGCCGGTAACACGATGGGGGGTGCAAATTACACCCTCTCTATTGCAAGCTCAAGCCTGAATTGCTTTTGCTCGCCGGGGGCAAGCGGCTGCATCACAAGGCGAGAGCCGATCTGCGAGGTGCAGGGCTCAAGCCCCAGGGCATAGTCGCCGCTGACAAAGCTTTTCCACAGCAGAAAGCGCGGAAGCGTTTGCTGTGAATAGCGCAGCAGGAATTTTTTGTGCTGTGCCCCGTTACAAAGCGCCACCTCGGGGGTGCGCAGCGAGAGATAATAGCAGCGCTCCGTTTCTGCGGGATCAGGGGCGCCCACCTCGCACAGCGTGGGGAGATCGTTTCTTGCAAGCTCGTTGCAGGGGTCCACCGCCTCGGCGTCAAAGAAGAGCCGCGCGCCGGCATCCAGCAGCGGATAGCCAAGGTTCACGTGATAAAGCAAGCAATACTCGGCAGGCAAAAACGCCTCGTTCACAAGCGTATCCTCAAGCGTGAGCTTGGCCTCGCCAAGCCTTGCCGTATATTTGCGGCGCAGCACAAGATTTTGCCCGTACAGCGCGGTGTCGCGCACAATGCCCTCTACCACGATCTCCTGCTCGCTGCATTCCGCGCGCAGGATCTCACAGGGCAAGGTGTGCAGTCTGCCGTGCTGCACGTGCCCCTCACGCCTGCCGGCATTATCCAGCCCGCAGGTGTAGATCATACCGCCCTCAAAGCGATTATCAAAGGTGCCGTTATCGGCGGTAAAGGCGTTTTTGGAAAGAAAGGACACGTTCTGCCCCTCGTGATACAGCTGCATCACGTCCAGCGCCTTGCTTACGTTCAACAAAAAGCGGATCCTGCCGTTATCGCAGTCGATCACGTCAAGGCCACGCGCCTTGCCCTCGCTTAAGGTATAGCGGCGCACGCTGCCAAGCTGCGCCGGATTAGAAACTCTGCCGTTCATCATATCAAAACGTCCCCGCAGTATCCGCAACACCCGCGCTGACCTCGCTTTGCAGCTTAGAGGTGGCACGGCGCTTGTTCAGCTCGGCAAGATAGCGCTCCTCGTCAACGGGCAGGGTGATCTCCTCACCGCCAAACCAACCGGAAAGCTCGATGGCATTCATCAGCTCCACGCCGTTGATACCGTCGGTACCGGCCACAAACAGAGGCTCTTTTCCAAGCAGCGCTGCGGTAAAGTTGTTGATGATGCCCGCGTGCTGGGGGTTTTCGCCGTCGGTTTCCACCTCAATGACCTCGCACGGGGGCTTTTTAAAGCCGTTTTCGGGGGTGCAGGTACGCGACCACTCCTGGCTGTCGATCTCATTCTTGTACCACTTCAGCTTGTCGCCCTCGCAAAGCAGCTTGCCCTTGGTACCGGAGATCTCCAGGCGGTTGGTGCCGGGGGCCTCGCCCGTGGTGGTGATCAGCACGCCCGTGGCGCCGTTGTCATAGGTAAAGAAGGCGGTGACCTCGTCCTCTACCTCAATGTCATGCCACTGGCCGTATTGGCAAAAACCGCGTACCGTGGTGGGCATTTTGCCAACGATCCACTGAAAAAGGTCGATCTGATGGGGGCACTGATTGATCAGCACGCCGCCGCCCTCGCCAAGCCAGCTGGCACGCCATTCGCCGCTTTTATAGTACTGCTCGGTGCGGTACCAGTCGGTGACGATCCAGTTGATGCGCTGCAGCTCACCGATGCCACCCTCGGCAATGATCTGTTTCATCTTGCGGTAAACGCAGTTGGTGCGCTGGTTGAACATCATACCAAAGGTGGCGTTTGCCGTAGCGGCATACTCGTTCATTTCACGCACCTGCTTGGTGTAAACGCCGGCGGGCTTATCGCACAGGGCATGAATACCGCGCGAAAGAGCTTCTTTGACGATTTCCGGGTGTACGTAGTGGGGCGTTTCCACAAAAACCGCATCGCAAAGACCGGAATCCAGCATTTCCTTATAGTCGGTAAAGTAGGCAACCTCAAGCCCCAGATCCTTTTCCTTAAAGAGCTGCAGCTTTTTCTCGTTGCAGTCGCAAACGGCGGTGACCACAGCATCCCCGTTGATCTTTCCTTTTGTAAAAAGCTTGGCATAATGCGTGCCCTGGTTGCCAAGACCGATGATGCCGTATCTGATCTGTTTCATATCAAAGCTCCTTTGTAATGTAATTGATGCTGCGCCGTGCCTCGTCCATCGGGTCCGGCTTGTTTGTGGCGTTATCCTGCTCAACAAGGAAGTGCTTGGCACCAAGCTCCTTCATTTTGGCAACGATGGATACAAAATCCATATTACCCTCGCCCACCGGCACAAAATCCGGCTTGAGGTCCTGTTTTTCTTTGCTGTTGGTGTACTGCATAATGCCGTAATCCTTCAGATGCACGCAGCCGATCCTGCCCGCCATCTTTTCCAAAAACTGCAGCACGCTCACGCCGCCAAACTGCATCCAGTAGGTGTCGGCAGTAAAGTTGATGGCCGGGGCGTTTTTCAGCATATACTCAATGATCATCTCGCCACCGTGACGGTGGAACTCGAAATGGTGGTGATGATAGAAGAACGCATAGCCGTTTGCCTGCATACGCTCTGCCGCCAAATTCAGTTTTTCGATCGTTTCCTTGCATTTTACCTCGTCCAGAAGGATGTTCATAGGCATGGCGCCAAGGCCGATATTTTTGCAGCCGAAGCGCGCGTGCTCCTCCATGAGCTTATCGGTATCCTCAAGGATGCGCTGCATCGGCATATGCGTCAGCACCACGGGCAATCCGCTTGCAGCGGATACGCGCGCGAGCATATCGGGATCATACCCCGCACCCGAATACTGGATGCTGGAGTATCCCATCTCGCGCAGGGCGTTGGCGGTGCGCAAAAAGCTTTCCTCGGTTTCGATCTGATGGCGCAGTGAATAAAGGTTGATGCCTGCTTTCATACCTTTACAAAGCCTCCTTCTGTTTCTTTATAGCCACCCTCCAGCAGCAGCTTTTTCAGCGCTGCCACGGCGGCGTCAAACGCCTCGCCGTTGGTGGCGTAGCAATACTTGTTGTTCATCTTGGTATCGTCGATCTCACCGTAGCCGGAAAAGACCTTCAGGTGCGGCTCGATGGTCAGCACGCGATCCTCGCAGCACCCGATGCGGGAGATCAGCTCCGCGATCCTGCCGTCGCCGTGCCCCGCGGGCACAAGCTGCTTGGTTTCTGCGATCACGTCCTTGATGTGGAAGTAGTCCATCTTATCAAACAGGGGGGCAAGCGTAACGTCTGCACTCTCGCCCACCTCAAGGAAGTTGGCAGGGTCGTATACGTATTTCAAGCCCTCTACGTTCTGCATGATGCGCATCACGCGCTCGGCGGTGTCGCCAAAGATCGCCTTTTCGTTCTCGTGGTACAAGACACACCCCTCCTCGGTGGCGATCTGCACCATTTTGCGCAGGTATTCGTACACCATGGGCTCCTGATCCCACGGGCGCTTGAAGCTGAACATGCGGATCTTTTCGGTGCCGAAGATCTTGGCAAGGTGGCAGATATGGCGCAGCTGCTGCATATGTGCCTCAAGGTCGTCGTGCAGATAGACCTTGCCGATGGGCGAGCCGATCGCCCAGACCTTGATGCCGCCCGCCTTCAGCTGTGCGGCGTATTCCACGGCCTGTTCCTCGGTCACCTTGGCGATATTGGTGCCGTTGATGCCGCGCAGTTCAATGTAAGGAATGTTATTTCTTTGCAGGGCTGCGATCTGACCCTCGAGCGAATCGTGTGCCTCGTCTGCAAAAGCGGATAATCTGATCATAATTTCCTCCGTTCCGCTTGACAACAGGGCCAAGCTGTGTTATCCTAATTATAGCATTTTTTTCGCTTCAATAAAAGCATTATTGAAACAAAAACAGGAGATTTTAGCACAATTTTAATATGAACACCCTGAAATTGACCTATGCAAGACACCAGCGCGGCAAGATTGCCCCGCCCTTTTCGGATCAGCTGATCCGCTACTGCGAGCTGACGGTGCTGCTGAAGGGGGAGCTTTTATACACCGTGGATCACACCCCTATCCATCTGCAGCCGGGCGACGCCATCTTTTTGCCAAGTGGCACGCTGCGCTCCCGAGCCCGCCCCGACGAGCCCTGCGACTACATCAGCTTTAACTTTATCACCGAGGAGCTCCCGTCGCTCCCCCACTATATCAAGGGAGGTGCGGACGGTGACGTGCGATTGCTTCTTGCCGCGTTTGACGCTATCGGCACAGACACGTACGGCGAGGACAGCGAGGTAAGCGAGCATCTGCTTGCCGCGTTGCTGCTGCTTTTGGAGCAGCGCGTGCAAAGCGCTCGCATCCATATGCTCACGCGCCGCATCCTGGATTACGTTCAGGAAAATCTCTCGCAGCGCATCTCGCTTGAACAGATCGGCAAGGCCTGCTTTTTCTCACCCGTTTACTGCGATACCGTGTTCAAGCGGGATATGGGCTGCTCGATCATCGACTACACGCTGGCACGGCGCATCGGCCTTGCCAAAAAAATGCTGGCAGAGGGCTCGCGCACCTTAACGCAGATCGCAGAGCGCGTTGGCTTTGAGGACTATAACTACTTTTCGCGCGTGTTTAAAAAGCGCACGGGATACTCACCCAGCCAGTACAAGAAATTATTCTTTTTTAACTAAAACCACGACACGCGATCAATTTTTGCGAAGCTACTTTACAAAAATCGCCCCGCGTGATATAATACTGTTGCCAATAAGCGAAAGGAGCTTTCAAGATGAATACGCATAAAATAGCCGTGATTGCCGGCGACGGCATCGGCCCCGAGGTCATTGCCGAGGGCGTTAAGGTTTTAAAAAAGGTTGCCGCGCTTGACGGCGGCTTTGAATTTGAGTTTACCGACTATCCCTGGGGGTGCGAATACTATCTGCGCGAGGGGCGTATGATGCCGGAGAACGGTCTGGAGCTTTTGGAGAAGCAGGACGCCGTGTTCCTTGGCGCCGTAGGCTATCCCGGTGTGCCGGACCATATTTCGCTCTGGGACCTGCTGCTTGTCATCCGCAAGCATTTTGACCAGTACATCAATCTGCGCCCCGTAAAGCTTTTGCGCGGTGCCCCCTGCCCCTTGGCAAACGTGGCGCGTGAGGAGATCGATATGCTGTTTGTGCGCGAGAACAGCGAGGGCGAATATGCGGGCAGCGGCGCCTGGCTCTACAAGGATCAGCCTAACGAGGTGGTCATTCAGAACGGCGTATTCTCCCGCCACGGATGCGAGCGCGTGATCCGTTATGCCTTTGAGCTGGCGCGCGAGCAAAAGAAAACGCTGACCAGCATCAGCAAGGGCAACGCGCTCAATTATTCGATGGTGTTCTGGGATCAGATCTTTGCCGAGGTGGCAAAGGAGTACCCCGACGTGGAAACGCACTCCTATCTGGTGGACGCCGCCGCTATGTTTATGGTAAAGGACCCCAAGCGCTTCCAGATCGTGGTGACCTCCAATCTGTTCGGCGACATTCTCACCGACCTTGGCGCCGCCATTTCCGGCGGCATGGGGCTTGCCGCAGGTGCCAACCTGAACCCCGAGCGCAAGTTCCCCTCTATGTTCGAGCCGATCCACGGCTCCGCGCCCGACATTGCGGGCAAGGGCCTTGCCAATCCCCTTGCCACGGTATGGTCTGTTTCGCAGATGCTTGACTTCTTCGGCTATGAGAAATGGGGGGCACGTGTGCTGGAAATCATTGAGGAAATGCTGGTAGAGGGCAGCGTTCTCACCCCCGATCTCGGCGGCAAGGCAACCACCAAAGAGGTGGGAGAGCGCGTTGTGGAAAAGCTGGCCAAAAAATACGGGAAATAAGCAATTTTTACGTACCGTTTTGCCACTAAATTAAAATAGTAAATAAAAAAGCACCGCAGCCTTTCTCTGTTGTCCTTAACGGAGAATATGTAAGCACAAAAATTTCGGCAGAGGGATTGTTTCCTCTGCCGATTTGTGTTATAATAAAGCTAACGAAAAAGCCTCTCCCTTTGGGAGAGGTGGCGGCGAAGCCGACGGAGAGGGCAAAATGGAGAGAGAACCATTAACGAAAAATAATGAGTTGTTGAATGTCGCAAGAATTTTACGCCGTAAATCGCCCTCTCACCCGCTATCGCGGGAGCTCTCCCGAAGGGAGAGCCTTTGGATGCGCACAACTTAGGGGAATGGGCTTTGGCGATAAAAGAAGGAGAGCAATGATGAAATCATTTTTCGAACTCAAGACGAAAATGCCATATGATCTTGATGTCCTCGAGAATATGAAAGCAACGGCACTCGATTTGTTGTGTAACACAAAAAAAGAGAAATATACACAAGCAATTGTTTTATATTCTGCAATAGGAAATAAGTATAATGAAATCATAAAAAATGCTTGCTCCGAGGATATGACGGAAGAAAAAGAATTGCTTGAAAAACTAAAAGCTTCAGGAGACACAGAAATACGATATGTTTTATGTATGTGGCAAGATAACAATGTAGATATTCCTTCTTTTGCTTTTAGAAAAAAGCTGTGCGATTTAGATCAAAAAAATCAAGAAGCGATATTATTTGTTATGACAACAGAGGGTATATCTGCAACAAAAATGTCTGCAACAATGAAATAAAAATAACCCCGACAGACTTTTTTCAAAATCTGTCGGGGTCAATTATTTGTCTTTTGCGGAACAATTATGTCTTATTGGACCGTCGGGGACGCCGGTCCCTACGGGATAGCGATACGCCAACATACCGCACCCTTTCGTCCGTGTCATCCTGAGCGTAGTCGAAATCCGAGCGAAGCGAGGATCAAACGGCGAAAGCGCCGTTTGGGATCTTGGACGAAAGTCAACTCGCTGCGCGAAAAAACAGCAAAAACCACCCCACGTGGGGTGGTTTTTGCTGTTATAAGTGGACTTTCTTGCTTATTCCTCGTCCTCACCGTCGCCCTCGGCGTACTCGGCAAGCACCTTTTCCAGCTCGTCCCACTCCTCGTCAGAGGAGATCGGGAACATAGCGCCCTTTTCGTCGTATTCCGCTACGCTGACCTCAACCTCGTCGGCCTCGTTAAACGCGGAAGGGATGAAAAACACGTAATTCTTTTCAAATCGGTCAGACTGATAGGTAAACAGGATCGTGCATTCGATCTTGTTGCCCTTCTCGTCCTCGATCACAAATTTTTCGTCGCTCATTTTTTGCCTCACAGCTTTAAAAGATCGTTGCCCAGCCGGCAGATGAAGGAAAGCCAGTTGGGTTGGAATTCGGCGGGATAAGACTGGGGGTTCAGCTCAAACGAAAAATCGCCGTCGTAGCCGATGTCGCGCAGCGCCTGCATGGTGTCCTTCCAGTCGATCGTGCCGAAATAAGGGGGCAGATGGGTGTCTTTATCGCCCAGATTATCGTTGACGTGCGTGCATTTTAAGCGATCCCCCGCCATGCGGATAAACGAGGGGACGTGGATGCCGCTGTTGTTGGCGTGGCCCGTGTCGATGCACATGCCGACCGAAGGATCGTTGACGGTATCCACCATCTCGATCAGCTCCTCGGGGTCGCCACCGCAGTAGCGACGGCGACGGTGGCCGTAGTCCACCATGTTTTCCACAGCGATGCCGATGCCCGTTTTTTTGGCATGCTCGATAAAGGGCGCAAGATAAGCAAGGTTGGCCTCAAGCCCCTTTTTGCGGTTGTAAAGCGGATCGTGCGGCAGATTATAGGGGTGCATCACCATCCACTCTGCCCCAAGGATCTTGCTTGCCTCGATGCAGCGGTAGTTCATTGCCCACACAAAATCGCGCTCGGGGTAATTAAGGTCGTCCCATTGCATATCCGCAAGCGTTTGTCCGTGTGTCTGGCGGAAGGTCACGCCAATGGCATCGGCGTGTGCACGCGCCTCGGCAGCCCACTCCTTCCAGTTGTCCCCCGCAAGCGGCATGCCGTGCTTGCTCAGGTTCCAGAGGTTGGCGTCAATGCAGGAAAAGCCTGCGGCCTTGAGGTCGTTTAAGGCGTGCTTGATGGTGTATGCGGGGTCACGTACCATGCGGTCGTTGACGATCCAGGTGGAAACAGAAAGTGTGATCATGTGTTATTCCTCGCTTTGAATACCGAAATCCGCCTCGTCCAGATAGTAGATGCGCGTGTTGGCGGGTCTGCCCTGCATATCCTTTACCATCAGGTGGAAGAAGATGTCGTTTTTGTCAATTTTGAACTCGGCGTGCGTGATGGGCTCGCCGTTGTTCTCGGAGCTGAGTGCGGCGATCTTTCGCCTGCCTGCCACCGAGTAGTAAATGGCCTGTGCCTCGGACGTGGTGATATGCACCACACCGTCCTCTACGTAAAGCTCCTTGATCTCGGGGCCTGCCGAGGCGTAGCAGTTCCCTGCCTGCAGGGCGTCCATCACCGCTTTGTGCGAAAGCTCGGGGGCCTTGATCATCGTCCACGCCCAGAAGAAGTGGCGGAAGCGATGGTTGTCGTCGCCTGCGATGCAGACAAGGCGCTTGCCGTTCCACGCCATTTCTCGGTACACGTGGGGCACGTGGTCAAGTCCTGAGGAGCGATAGGCTGCGCCGTTGATGATCTCCAGCGCATCCAGCCCCTCCAGGTGATTGTAAAGCGAGCCGGTGTTCAGCGACCAGTGCGGATGGTTGTAGGAAACGAAATATCCCGCATCCTTGGCGCGGCGGATCGCCTCGTTGATGTTTTCGAGATTGTGTTCCTCGTAAAGATCCGAAACGTCAACCTCCTGCGGCTGTTTTTCCGGGTCGATCCAAAAAAGGTTCATATGGATGGTCTCGGCGTGCGCGGCGGTGGGGGGATCGCCCTCACAGATCGCCGGGAAGGGCGTGGTCTTGTAGTTGCGCTTGAAGGCGAGCTCATAGGAAGGGATGGTGATAAAGCTCTTATCGTCCAGCTGCTCACGCAGGTCGTGCAGGTGTCCATGCTCGGTAAAGGCATAAACAGAATATCCCTTTTTCTTATAAATCTCCTTCAATTCAGAGGGGGTGATATGCCCATCCGACAGTGTGGAGTGGCTGTGCATATTGGCCTTGTAAAACTGTCCCTCCTCGGGTAAAAGATATACTCTCATCCTCGCGTACCTCCGTTGCTTGCAGATGCGGCGCGCCAACGCGCAAGGGGCTTGTCCTTCCCCGCTTTTGCTGCGATATCTTTAATCCATTGTAGCATGTTTTGCGGCTTTTGTAAATAGAATTTACAAATTTAGCGAAATTTGTTGCAAGGCTCCCCCAGCCCAAGGATCATCCTCACCCACGTGTGGCTCAGCTCATTTTGTTTGTGCACTCCCAAGGCTCCCCCTTGAGGGGAAGCTCCCGCGCAGCGGGTGATGAGGTGGACACGTAGCAAAACTATCTTCTGCAATAAACACCTCATCCGTCAGGCTTCGCCTGCTTCGGTGCTCGCGTAAGCGAGGACGTACCCCTCAAGGGGAAGGCTTACATGCGCCCTCATGCCGCACCCTTTCGTCCGTGTCATCCTGAGCGCAGCCGAAATCCGAGCGAAGCGAGGATCAAACGGCGAAAACGCCGTTTGGGATCTCGGACGAAAAGAGAAAGCAATACGCCTTGCAACGGACCGCCGGGG
>JAZNNA010000091.1:0-33739 GCA_045580065.1 Eubacteriales bacterium | reverse complement strand
GTTCATCTTTTGTGCTTGCTGCTCACTGCGCTGGATCCCCGCAATAAAGAGCAGACGCGAAAGGGAATCGCTATGGTGTTCTGGATCATGCCGGCGCATTCTATCTTTGTTGCCGCCATCACCTATACCACCGCCTTTGGCATAATGCCAAGCCTGAAGTATCTGTTTTTGTTCCTTGGCGCTTTGTTTGCCATAATGGGCAATTATATGCCCAAGCTGCGCGCCAATCATACCATGGGCGTTAAGCTCCCCTGGACGGTGTATAACGAAGAAAATTGGCAAAAAACGCACCGTCTGACGGGTAAATTGTGGATGGTGCTGGGCGTTCTGATCATGGTATGTGCCTTTTTGCCCAATACCGTGGCGTGGATCGGATTTGTTATTTTGCTTGCCGGTGGCACCGTGGTGCCCGCGGTGTATTCCTACCGCTATTATAAAAAGCAGCTGCGCGAAGGAACTGCTGAGCCGATCCTGCGCACCGCAAAGCAAAAGCGCGCAGACAAGATCGGCATTGCCGTCACCGCGGTGGTGCTGGCGCTTGTGGCAATATTTGTGCCGATCCTGATGTTCACCGGAAAGATCGCCGTCAGTTACGGTGAGGAGGCACTTTCCGTCAAGGCGACCTTCCACGAGGAATACCGCATCACGTACGAAAGCATCACTGCAGTAGAGTACCGTGAAAGTGGCGATCTCGGCATCCGTATGTACGGCTTTAGCAGCCCCCGTCTTTCGATCGGCGCCTTTCAAAGCGACGAGCTTGGCGCCTATACGCGCTACTCCTATACCGCACCCGCAGCCTTTGTGCTGCTGAGTGTGAATGGCAAGAGTGTGGTACTTGGCGGTAAGGACGATGCTGCGACGAAGGAGATCTACGAAAAGATCTGCGAGAAGATAGGGAAATAACAAAAAACTTCCCCCCGTGCTGTCCTTTTGGCAGCGCGGGGGCAAATTATTTGCTTTTTGTAAAATCTTTGAAACGGGTGTACAAATGCTGCAGGTTGTGATATAATAGAGGCGTAATTTTTGCAACGGAGGGTGGCATATGGAAAAATGGCGTGACTATATTCCGATCTATCTGCGTTTTTGCCGCACGATAGCGATCTACCCCTGCTTTTTGATCGCGTGGGTGCTTTCTATGTTCTCGCTCTCCGCGTTCTACAGCGAGGAGCGTTCGATCCATATCGCCGCGGTGATCGTGGGCGTGTTGGTGTTTTTCAGCGTGGTGCGTACCTTTGCCGACCACGATATCGAGGTCAATGCTCTTTGTGCGCAGAGCGAGGCCAAGGGGATCCGCGCCCGCTGCGCCGTGCTTTTGCGCAGGCCCGCGGTTTTGTGCGAGCTGCTCTCCTTTCTGGTCTTTATGCTGATCCTGCCGCCCGAGGCAGGGTTTTACAGCTTTTCCGCAGCGTTTGGCTTGACTGCCTTGTCGCGTGCCCGGATCAAGCTGATCCTGCTTGCCGTTCACCTGCCGCTGTTTTTCGTGGTGGCCCTGTGGGCAAGGCTTTCCGCCTGGCAAAAATACGTTGAGGACCACTCCTACCTCACCCTGCGCGGTGAGGCGCTTGCCCCCGACCTGATGAGCGAGGTGGAGGCGCGCGGCGCCTGGATGGCACACGGCATGGGCGAGGTGAGCGAGGAGGGAATGAACCCGAACGTGGAGGGGCTTGGCCCCGAGGGCAGGCGTTGGCTCAGGCGCGAGGAGAGCGAGAGCAACCTGATCTTCAAGCTGCTGATGGTTGCCGCGATCTATCTGCTTGGCGGTCTGGCGCTTTGCCTTGCCGTTCCGGTGTTTGTCAGCGCGTGGGCGATCCTGCGGGCGTTGGGCGCCGTGCGCTGGTGGCTGCCCGTCGCTTTGCTTGCAGTGCTTTTTGGCAGCGTGTGGCTGCTTGCCGCGCTGCGCGCTCTGCGCATCCGCCGCAAGCTGTTTAAGGGACTGAAGGAGCTTGGCGAGGAATGCGGCTTCCGCATCCAGAAGGTAAAACACCCCTATTCCTCAATTTTTCGATACCGTGACGGCACTAATTTTCAAATTGAGGCCTACGGAAAAACCTATGATTGCAAGCTGTTTTCTGCTATGCGCCGCCACTTTGAGCTGTTTTTTGCCGAGGACGGCACAGTGTGCTGCCGCAGATCTGTGCGCTTCCGGCGTGTGGAGCTGCTTTCCTTCACCTCAGAATATCATTTGGAGCCGGCAGGAGAGCATACAAGGCTTTGCATCGTATGCCCCGTGCCCAAGGTGATCTATGCCGGCAATCAGCAATGGCACCGCCCCATCGACACCGGCGAGCGCATCGGCGATTATTACGTATTCACCTCTACCGGTGTGTTAAATGCCCTGCGCCGCAATTGCATTGAACGCGATAAATAAGCAAAAAGCCACCCCACGGGGTGGCTTTTTGCATCAAAGCAGCTCTTTAAAGCTGTAAATATAGCGGTCGGTGATGGCGCGGATCTCCTGCTCGTAGGCGGCAGAGGAGTCATCGTACACGCCGTATACCTGCATCCCCGCTTCCTTGGCGGTCTTGTCGGCGTTGTAGTTGTCGTCCAGAAAGATCACCTTGTCGGTCGCCACGCCAAGGCGCTTGGCAGCCGCGTGGTAGATGGCGGGATCGGATTTCCCCGTGCCAAAATCATCGCAGGACCACACGTTGTCAAACAGATCATAGATCCCAAGGCGCACAAGGCACGGGTCAAGTGAGGGGTGGGGGCTTGCGGTCAGCACGTTCAGGCTGTCGCCGCGCGCCTTCAGCGCCTGCAGCACCTCGATCACGCTCTCCTTTGCCGGAATGCGGTTGGTATAAGCATCCACCGCCAGCTCGTGCATGCGGGCAAGAAGCTGCTCCTCGGTTTTATTAACCCCCAGCTTTTCGATATAATAGCGGGCGGTCAGCGCGTATCCAAGCGGCGTGATGGTTTTTAAAATATCAGCGGGATAGGAGACGTTGTTTTCCTCTAAGATCTGCAGCATCATCGCGCCGTACGTGGGCATCGAGTCCACAAGGGTGCCGTCAAAATCAAACAGATAGTGCATAACTTTCTTTTTTAGCTTTTAGGGAGCTTTGCGTACAGTGCCTTTGCAATGACCTTGGTCAAGGCTGCGTGGCCCTTGCCGTTGGGATGCAGGCCCGTGCCGTCAGAGCCGTACATCAGGCAGTTTGCTCTGTTAATGCCGCTTTCGGCCTGGTCTACAAATCCGGTTTCAAAATACTCGGCAAGTGCTTTGATGAGAAGATTTGCTCTGGTCAGGCGCGGCTGCGTGCTGCTGGAGTGATTGCGGTCGGGCAGCGTGATGCAAACGATCTCGGCATCGGGATACAGGCGCTGGATGTTGTAAAGGGAAAGCGCATATGCGGCCTCCCAGCAGGTGTAGATATTGCTCTTGTAGCTGGAGGTGAAGGTGATGGTGTCCGGATCGTCCCATTTAAAGCCGAATCGTTCGGCCTCTGCCTTGACCTCGGCAAACCACTCGCCCACGATCTCCTTATCCGTCTTGGTTTTGTTTGTGGCGGTAAGGCGCTGATACAGATTGCCCGTGGAAAGGTTGCCGGTGTATTTGGAGGAGGAGGTATCCTGCGCGCTGGAGTAGGAGCCGCTCATATCGTTGATGCCGTAATTGAGCAGGATAAGATCGGGAGCCTTGCCGTTTCTGGCAAGATTGTAGGAGCGCAGCAGCATATTGTCCTTGCACTGATAGGTGCTGTTACCGTATACCTTACCGGCGCCCCAGGAGTTGATCACGCCAAGCTCCATGCCGGTAAGCGAAGCAAGCTTGCCCCAGTAGGTGCGCTCGTAGGTGTAAATGGTTGCACCAAGGGTGTATTTGGAATACGTGGGGTTATCGCCAAGGCCAAGAGCGGGATCGTTGGTGATGGTGTTGAAGGTAGAGATGCTGTCGCCCATCACGGAAATGGTCTTGCCGGCATAAGCGGCCTTGAGGGCAGCGATCATGGCGGCGTATTCGGCATCTTCCTGCTTCTGTGCGGCGAGCATAGCGTTGTAGCTTTCTTCACTTTCGTAGGTGCGTTCCAGCTCAAAGTCAAAAAGCAGCGAGTGGTCGCTGTAGGTGAAGGCGTCGTCGTCTCGGTCATGGTAGTAATAGCCTACCACGTCCCAGTTATCGATCATATACTTGGCGGGGGGATATTTGACATTGGTTTCGCCAACCGTCATCGTTCCGCTTGTCAGCACGCGGGCGGGCGTCAAAGTGTCGTCCTTGTGCGAGAAGCCCAGCGTTTCCGTGGCGGAAAGCTTAATGGCGTAGGGCGTGAGGTCAACCGTGATGAACTTGCGGATGTCGGTGGCATTTTCCTCCAGGCCGTGCTCTCTTGCATTGATCTTGACCAGGATGGGGTAGGAGGAAAGCTCCTTCAGATCCTCCTTCAGCGTCGCCCAATCGTTGGAGAGGACGTAGAGGGAAAAGGTAAAGTTTCCGTCCTTATCCGCTGCACCCGTGCTGTATACGGGGATGGTGATGGATTTCACCCTGCAGTTGCTCAGCGTATACATATCGGTGCTGACAAACGGCGCATTGGCGCGATTCTCAAAGGGGAAGAAGCCCGCTTCTTCGCTTTCAAGATAGGTCTTCATTTGCGCGAAAATGTCTGCGGGCATATAGCGATCGGTTCTGTCATAGGGGGTGACCTCTGTAGACGGGGGCTGGCTATCGCTTTTGTCATCGGAGGGGGCATCGGACGGCGCCTTGTTGCAGGAGGCCAGCAGCATAGAGAGGGTAAGGGTCAGCGCAAGGAAGGAAAAGAGGATACGCTTCATGGCATAATACTCCTTTTGAGAAAAATAGTATTCAAGCGGAAATTTAATTCTCGCTCAGGTACAGCACGTTGATGTAGTGCTGGATCAGCTCAACGCATCTCTCAAACCCAAGCTCGGAGGTGTTGAGGCACAGGTCATAGTGGCGGGCATTATCCCACTCGGCGCCGGTGTAATAGCGATAGTAGGTGCTGCGGGCGCGGTCAATGCGCTCGATCTGGCGCAGTGCGTCCTTGTCGGAAAGGCCGTACAAGCGCTTTACCTGCTCTACGCAGAAATCCTCACTTGCATAGGTGAACACGCGCAGCACGCGAGGGCGGTCGCGCAGCACGTAGTTGGCGCAGCGCCCCACGATCACGCAGCTCTCGCGCTCGGCAAGCTGCTTGATGATCTTTGCCTGAAAGTTAAACAGATTATCGTCAGAGGTGAACTCGCCGCTCTCGGGGGAGATCAGCTGCTCGCCATAGGAGCGGTCGTATTTCTTGAAAAGCGAAGCGCGCTTGCTCTCATCGGCAAGGCCGAACAGCGCCTCGTTGATGCCGCTTTCCTCGGAGGCAAGCTTGATCAGCTCCTTGTCGTAAAAGGGGATATTCAAGCGCTCGGCAAGCATTTTGCCGATGGTGCGGCCACCCGAGCCGAAGCCACGCGTAAAAGTAACAGTAAAATTAGCCATGATGTACCTCCGTGATGGATCGTTGCTTTTATTATAGCACCCTTTTGTCGCTTTGTCAATGCAAAAAAGCCGTTTGCAAACGGCAAACGGCTTTTTTATTTTAGCAGAAATACTCGGGAGCGCAGGGCTTGCCCTCTGCTGCGGATTTGATGGCAGCGTGGCAAACGGCAACGGTGTTGGCACCCTGGATCACGTCACACTCGGTGGGGTCGTTGTGCAGGATCACGTTGCACATATCCTCGATCTCAGCAGTCATGTTGTGGCTGTTGATCTCAACGGGCAGCTCGGTGGGCAGATACTTGGTAGAGGGCTTTCCGCCGGCTCTGGGGTAGGTGATGTCGCGGTAAAGCTTCAGCGTGGGGGAGGTGTTGTCCACCTCGATGGTGCCCTTGGTGCCGTACAGTACGGTGCGCATGGTGTAGGGACGGTGGCAGCCGATAGAGGTCATCACCTTGCCGATCACGTCGTTGGGGTACTTCAAAACAGCAATGTAGCAGTCGTCTACGGGCCAGTGGGGAAGTGCCAGATGATTGGCATAGCAGAACACCTCGGTGGGGTCGCCTGCGATCCAGCGGAGCAGATCCATTGCATGGCAGCCGCCGCCCACGATGGGGTAACGCAGGTTGACGGGGTCGCGGCGCCAGCCGTCGATATCCTCAATGATATCGTAGTTGTGCGCGTACTCAGACTCTACAAAGAAGAGCTGACCGATCTCGCCCTTTTCTACCAGATGCTTTGCAGCAATAAAGGAAGGGGTCTTGCGGCAGACCTGACCAACCATAAACTTCTTGTTGGACTTCTTGGCAGCCTCAACGATGGCCTTGCAGTCCTCCATCTTCATGGCAAGGGGCTTTTCGCAAAGCACGTGATAGCCGGCCTCAAGTGCCTTGATCGCCTGCTCGGCGTGCACCTGGTCGGGGGTGCAGATCACCACGCAGTCAAAGCCGCCGTCGGCAAGCATCTGGTCATAGTCCAGATAGTACTTGTCAAGGCCGTTCTCCTTTGCGCGTGCCTTTGCATACTCCTCGTGAATGTCGCAAACGGCGATCAGCTCGGCCTGGGGGAGCTTGTTGATGCCGCTGATGTGGTACTTGGCAATGCTATGCACGCCAACCACGGCAAAACGGACCTTATCCATTTTATATACCTCCAAAAAAATTATTTACAGGATTTTTTATATTGTGAGGGCGTCATGCCCACAACGTCTTTAAACAGGGTGGAAAAGTAGTGCGAATTGGCAAGCATCAGCCGCTCGGATATTTCAAAAAAGGAAAGTGAGGTGGTGCGGATCAGGTGCTTGGCCTCCTCCATTTTCATTAAATTGAAATAGCGGGTGATCGGCATGCCGCACACCTTGGAAAAATGCCCGCACACGCGCGAGCGGCTAAAGGAAAAATGCGCGCAAAGCTCCGGTATATACAGCTTTTCGTAAAGATGCTGCTGCAGATAGTCGATGATTTTGCAGCACAGCGAATCAGCAGCAGCCTCCTTGGTGAGAAAGCGATCGCGAAGCGTGTCATTGAACACGTGTTCGCGCAGTATCTCGATCAGCATCAAGGTAAGGCGCAGAAAAATGCTTTGTTCACCGCCGAATAAGCGGTTTTCGTTTCTGAAAAGAATGCCCTGAATTACAAGACGGCGGTTTGAAAGATCGAAGGTGCGTGTTGCCTCGTCAATAATAGCGGCAATGTGCCCCTTGATAGGTGCAGAAACGCGGATCTTTCTGTCGATCAAGTGTGAAAGGGCAGGCGACGAGGAGCGAAAAGAACAAACCAGAATATTGGGATACTCTCCCGGCAGAACCTCTAGCATATGCTCCTCATAGGGTTTGTGAAAGTATAATTCGCCCTGCTCTAGCATGAAGGTCTTGTCGTCTGAAAAGATACGGCAATGCCCGTGGTCGGCATAGATCATCTCCCAAGCAGGAAAGCTTTGCATATAATCCTTGAATTTGTCGCTGAATTCGAAATAAAACAGTGTATCCAGGGCTTCAATATGGATTGGCATTTCTGCCATTCTTCGCCCAAAGCTGATGCTTTTCTCGCTCATCACATTTCCTCGCTTGCCTTTATTATAGCGCATATTTTGTACAAATGTGTACAAAATCAGCCCCTATTTGTACAAAAATTCACACTCAAGACTATTGTAAGGCATTACACCGCATTTGTCAAGAGAAAAAAGTGCGCGCATCTTGCAAGATGCGTTTTTTTGTGGTAAAATGATAGTAGTATAATACAAAAAGGAGGGAGCGGTATGAAACGAGCCGTGATCACGGGCGGCACCGGTGTGGTGGGCAGAGCCTTGCTTTCGCTTTTGCTGGAGCGCGGCACCGAGGTGCTGCTTTTTTACCGCGCGGATAGCGCGCGCGCCGCTGATCTGCCGAATTCTCCCTTGCTGAAGCGGTACCCTTGTGCGTTGGAGGAGCTTTCCTCTCTGCAGCTGCCGGATGCCGCCCCTTGCGACGCCTTTTTCCACCTGGCGTGGGCGGGGAGCTACGGAGCCTTGCGAGAGGATGCTGCCCTGCAGCAAAAAAACGTGCAATACGCCGCCGATGCCGCAGCGCTTGCCGCGCGCCTTGGCTGTCGCGTATTTCTGGGCGTGGGGAGCCAGGCGGAATACGGCGATGTCCTCATGGATCAAGCCGCCTCTCCCGCTATGACATGCAACCCAAAAACTGCCTACGGCGCGGCAAAGCTCGCCGCACGCGAGCGTTCGCTTGCCGTGTGCAATGAAGCAAAGCTGCGACACGTATGGGCGCGTTTGTTCAGTGTGTATGGCGCACACGACCGTCCGCAAACGCTTGTGATGCAGGCGATCTCCACCTTTTTGGCAGGGTGTGACGGCGCCTTTACCAAGGGCGAGCAGATCTGGGATTATCTGCACGCCGAGGATGCTGCGCGTGCGCTGCTGCTGCTTGCGGAGCTGGGCAAGGACGGTGGCATCTACAACGTGGCATCCGGCGCGTCGTTGCCGCTTGCCGACTATATCACGCAGATCCGTGACGTTGTCGCTCCCGCCTGCCGCATCGGGCTTGGCGAGCTGCCGTATTACCAAGGGCAGGCAATGAACCTGCGCGCGGATATTTCCGATCTTGTGCGCGATACCGGCTTTTCGCCCGAGATCGGCTTTGCCGAGGGGATTTGCCGCACGCTGGCGTGGTACGTGGCACAAGAGGGCACAAAACGATAACATTTGTGCAAAAATCTACATTGACATATCTGCGCGCGCAATGCTACAATAGGGGGAGCCTTGAAAAGGGGGGAATACCTTTGGATACCAAACGATATCTTGATTTTTTCAAAAAGGAGCTGCGCGAGGATCTGCTCGGCTTCTGGATGCCGCGCTGCCTGGATAAGGCGAACGGCGGCTACTTCAACTGCTTTACAAACGATGGCAGCCGACTTGTTTCCACCGATAAGTATACCTGGTCGCAGGGGCGCTTTTTGTGGACCTTCTCCAAGCTTGCCACCACCGATGCACCGATCTTTGATGACGCGGAGCGCGCCGAATTTCTGGCATATGCCAAAAGCGGCCGCGATTTTTTGCTCCGCCACGTGCTGATCGCCCCCGACGATTATCGGTGTGTCTTTTTGATGGAGGCTGACGGTACTCCCAAGCGCGTGCCCGGCTTTGAGGAGCTGGATATGAGTATTTCCGCTGACTGCTTTGTGGTGGCGGGCTTTGCCAAGTACGCGCTGGCGGCGGGGGATAGCGAGAGCTACGCCTTTGCCAAGCGCCTTTACGCCTCTGTGTGGCAGCGCTATATGTCGGGCAATTACCGCTCGCTGCCCTATCCGCTCTCTCCCCGCTATCGCAGCCACGCCCGCCCGATGATCCTCACCAACGTGGGGTGCGAGCTATACGAGGCAGCCCTGCAATTTGACCCCACGTATGCCGATATTTTGCGCGAGCATATCGGAATTTGCCACCGCGAGGTGTTTGAGGTCTTTGCCGACGAGAGGCACCTTGTGCACGAATTCAAGTATGCCGACGGCGATTTTCCGCCCGATCTGTTCGGGCAGCATATCAACCCCGGCCACACCTTAGAGGATATGTGGTTCCAGCTGCAGGCGCAGGACGTTTTGCAAAGCAAGGAGTTTGATAAAAGCATCGCCGCGATCACCGAAGCGACCTTCAAGGCCGGCTGGGACGAGCGCTATGGCGGCATCTATCATTTCGTTACCCTTGACGGCAAGGAGGGAATGGTGGGCGAGGTGGGTGAAGCCGCCGACGAGCCGCAGATGAAGCTGGTGCTGGACGACTGGGGCAGCAAGCTCTGGTGGGTACATTCCGAGGCGCTGTACACCACGCTGCTTATGTATTTCCACACGCGCGACGAAAAATTTGCCGCCATGTTTGAAAAGACCTTCAACTACGTGTATCGCACCTTTCCCAACCCCGACCGCAGTATTGGCGAATGGATCCAGATCCGCACGCGCGAGGGGGCCCCGCAGGAAAAGGTGGTGGCGCTGCCCGTCAAGGATCCGTATCACATCATCCGCAACGTGATATTGCTGATCGAGCTTTTGCAAAAGGAAGGATAACGGTATATGAAAAACACACTTTTTGATAAATTCCGCGCCCTTGTGGAGCAGGCCTTTGTGCCAATTTTTGTTAAGGATGATTTTGACACCGAAACGCTGCTTGCCGGCTGCACGCTGGCGGGCGTTCGCGTGATGGAATACACCCTGCGGCGCGAGGATGCAGCTGCGGTGATCCCCACGCTGAAAAAGCGCTTTCCCGACCGCGTGGTATTTGTGGGCAGCACGATCGACTGCCAGCCGATCGTGGAGGGGATGAAGGCAAAATATCCCCAGCTGATGAGCATTCCGGAGCTTGCTCCGCACGTTGACGGCTTTGTTTCCATGCTTCCGTATTCCGACGAAACGCTGACATGCTACCGCCAAACGCACCTGCTGCTTCCCGCTGCCGAAACAAGCGGAGAGGCGCTGCGCCAGATGCGCGCGGGCGCCACCGTGATCAAGGTCTGCGGTCCGGATTTCAGCTTTTCCAAGCAGCTGCACGCCGCTCCCACCTTTTCCTACTGCCCCACCTTTTTAACGGGTGGTGTCAATCTTTCGCGTATGGACGAGGCGTTTGCCGCAGGCAATATCCTTGTGGCCGCCGGCTTTGACCTGATCCTGAAGGGAGAGGATCCGCAGCATTTGACCCCCGAACGGGTGGCGGAATGCCTGCTTTCTTATATCAATACCGCCAAGGCGGCGCGCGCCGCGCAGCAGCCCTGCTTTGCGGGGATCGAATGTCTTGACGACAAGGCCTTTGTCGCGGCGCTCCCCAATTTCACCCCCATTCTGCCTTAACGGTAAAGCAGCCCCCACGGAAGTCCGTGGGGGCTGCTTGCTTTTTGCGGCGTTTTGCGGTATAATGGTGATAATACATTGAAAAGGAGCAGCCCATGACCCGCATTTTATTTATCTGTCACGGCAATATCTGCCGCTCGCCAATGGCGGAATTTGTGTTTAAGGACCTTGCCGAAAGGCGCGGCGTGTCCGATCGCTTTTTCGTTGCCTCTGCCGCCACCAGCACCGAGGAGATCGTTTGCGGCGTGGGCAATCCCGTATATCCGCCGGCGCGCGCCGAGCTGAAAAGGCACGGCATCACGTGTGAGGGAAAGCGCGCCGTTCAGCTGCAAAAAAGCGACTATGATAGGTACGATCTGCTGCTTGCGATGGACGAGAAAAATCTCTACTGGATCGGCCGCATTCTTGGCGGCGACCCCGAGGGAAAGGTGAAAAAGCTGCTCTCCTTTGCGGGGCGTGACGGGGATATTGCCGACCCGTGGTATACGGGCTGCTTTGATGTGACCTACCGTGACGTGCTGGAGGGATGCGAGGCCCTGCTTGATTTTTTGCTGTGAGGCACTTATTGGCAAAAAAGCCAATATTCGGTTGAAAAAACGGGGCAAACTCGCCCCGTTTTGCATATAATACCCAAAGCTGTTCACAAACCGTTGACATTTTACGCGCGTAGTGATATAATATTATAAAATATTTTCGCGCGCGATGCGCGTATGGTCGCGTGTGCGGGATCGTGCGCACGTTAGCCGCAATACATTTGATTTGTGAGGATTTTATGAGCACGAAAATGAATATCCCATTCTCACCCCCCGATATTACCGAAGCGGAGATCGAAGAGGTCGCCGCCGCGTTGCGCTCCGGCTGGATCACCACCGGTCCGCGCACCAAGGCGCTGGAAAAAGAGGTCGCTGCCTTTGTTGGCACCGAGACGGCCGTTTGCCTCAACTCGCAGACTGCTTGCGCCGAGATGGCATTGCGCGTGCTTGGCGTTGGCGAGGGCGACGAGGTCATCACCTCTGCTTATACCTATACCGCATCCGCCTCTATCGTGCAGCACGTTGGCGCAAGGCTTGTGCTGATCGACACGCAAGCGGATAGCTTTGAAATGGATTACGATGCGCTTGAGCGCGCCATTACCGCAAACACCAAGGCGATCATCCCTGTGGATCTTGGCGGCGTGCCCTGTGATTATGCCCGCCTTTTTGAGATCGTAGAGCGCAAGCGCGCCCTCTTTACCCCGAACAGCGACGTGCAAAGGGCACTTGGTCGCGTGGCGATCATGGCAGATACCGCCCACTCCTTCGGTGCCGAGCAAAACGGCAAGCGCGTGGGTTCGATCGCAGATTTCTCCTCGTTTTCCTTCCATGCGGTGAAAAATTTCACCACCGCAGAGGGCGGCGCGCTGACCTGGCGCACGCTCCCCGGCATTGAAAACGCAGATATCTATAAGCGCCTGCAGCTGCTCTCATTGCACGGGCAAAGCAAGGATGCACTTGCCAAAACACAGCTTGGCGCGTGGGAATACGACATTGTCGGTCCCTGGTACAAGTGCAATATGACCGACGTTGCCGCCGCCATCGGCCTTGTGCAGATGAAGCGCTATCCCGCAATGCTTGCCCGCCGCCGCGAGATCATTGCACGCTTTGATGCGGCACTTCGCCCCTTGGGGGTAGAAAGCCTGCCGCACTATACCGATGCGCACAGCTCCTCGGGACATCTTTACATCACTCGCGTGCCCGGCATCACTGCCGCGCAGCGCAACGAGATCATCATCAAAATGGCAGAGCAGGGCATTGCCTGCAACGTGCATTACAAGCCGCTGCCGATGCACACCGCCTATAAAAATCTCGGCTTTGATATTGCCAACTATCCCAATGCCTACGCGCATTTTGCAAACGAGATCAGCCTGCCGCTTCACACGCGCCTTACTGATGAGGAGATCGACTATATCCTGCAGCATTACACAAGCATCGTAAAGGAGTACGTAAAATGATGCTGAAAAAATGGGAAAAGCTCCCCCCCGAGATGCAGATCCCCGAGGTGCGCCCTTATTACGATGCCCTGAGAAAAAAACGCTTTTCGCTTTTTTGTAAGCGAGTGTTTGATATCTTCGTGTCGCTTGTGATGCTGATCTTGCTCTCGCCCGTTTTTTTGCTGCTGGCGATCGCCATCAAGATCGACTCGCGCGGCCCTGTGTTCTACCGCCAGGTGCGTATCACGCAGTACGGCAAAAAATTCCGCATCTTCAAGTTTCGCTCTATGGTGCAAAATGCCGATAAGGGATCGCAGGTCACGGTGGGCAACGATGCCCGCATCACCCGCATGGGCAAGCTGATCCGCAAATGCCGCCTGGATGAGATCAGCCAGCTGATCGACGTTTTGCGCGGCACTATGACTTTTGTGGGCACGCGCCCCGAGGTGCCCAAGTACGTACAGGCTTACACGCCCGAAATGCTGGCAACGCTGCTGCTGCCCGCAGGTATTACCAGTAAGGCAAGCATTTATTACAAGGATGAGGCAGAGCTGCTGGATGCCGCCGAGGATACCGACCGCGTGTATATCGAGCAGGTGCTGCCCGCCAAAATGTACTACAATCTGCAATCCATCAAGCGCTTCGGCTTTTGGCGCGACATCGGCGTGATGTTCCAAACAGTGTTTGCCGTTCTCGGCAAGGAGTATAAGGACGAGCGCCCGGTCAGCCGGGAGGCAAACGAACAATAACTGACAGCCCGAGCATCGGGCAGGAGCTTTTATGAATATTTTATACATCGACCACTATGCCGGCTCTTTGCGCTACGGCATGGAGTTCCGCCCCTATTATCTCGCGCGCGAGTGGCAAAAAATGGGGCACACCGTGCGTGTGATCGGCGGTGATTTTTCTCACCTGCGCCGTGAAAACCCCGTGGTGAAAAAGGATTTTGACACCGAGGTGATCGACGGCATCACCTACCAATGGGTCAAAACGGGCAGCTATCAGGGCAACGGCCTGAAGCGCGCGTTCACCATGCTCCGCTTTGTGGGCAAGCTGTGGTGCAAGGCAAAAAGGATCGCCGGGGAGTTTAAGCCCGACGTGGTGATCTCCTCGTCCACCTATCCGCTGGATAGCTACGCTGCTTACCGTATTGCCAAAAAGGCAAAGGCGAGGTATATTCACGAGGCACACGATATCTGGCCCCTTACGCTGACTGAGATCGGCGGAATGAGCAAGCTCAATCCCTTTGTGGTGATGCTTGCCATTGCCGAAAAGCGCACCTACAAAAAGGCGGAAAGCGTGGTGTCGGTGCTGCCGGATTCCTATAAGCATATGCTGCAGCACGGCCTGCAGACAAAAGAAAAATTTTTCCACATTCCAAACGGCGTGGCGCTTGAGGATTGGCAAAATGCCGATCCGCTGCCAGCCGAGCATGCCGAGGCCTTTGCGCGCCTGCGTGCCGAAGGCAGATTTGTGGTATGCTATCTGGGCGGACACGCTCTTTCCAACTCGCTTGACGTTTACCTGGATGCCGCTGCGCGCATGAAGGGGAGCAACGTGGCCTTTGTGCTGATCGGGAACGGTGTGGAAAAATCCCGCCTGATCCTGCGCGCAGAGGAGGAGGGGCTGGATAACGTGGTGTTCCTGCCCCCCGTTACCAAAAAGGCGGTGCCTACCGCCCTCTCCTGCGCCGATGCGCTTTACATCGGTGCCAAGGCGTGCGCGCTGTACCGCTACGGCGTGTCGCTCAACAAGGTCTACGATTATATGATGGCCGCGCGCCCCATCGTTTACGGTGTCGAGGCCTCTAACAATGAGGTGGCCGAGGCCGACTGCGGCATGACCATCCTGCCCGACAGCGCCGAGGCAATTGCCGATGCCGTTGCAGCCTTGCAGGAAATAGGCGCCGAGGAGCGCACCGCCATGGGCGAGCGCGGCAAGCACTGGGTGCTGGAAAACTGTGAGTACAGCAAGCTGGCAGAGCGCTTTCTTGCCGTTATTGAGCGCGAGAGCGCCGCGAAAAAATAACAGGAGTTTTTGCTTATGAGGATTTGTCATTTCACCAGTGCACACACCCCGACGGATGTTCGCATTTACGTCAAAGAGTGTTGCTCTTTACAAGAGGCGGGGCATGAGGTGTGGATCGTAGCAAGGGGAGAGGATAAAATACAAAACGGCATTCATTTTGTGGGGTGCAAGCCCCCCAAGGGGCGTATTTCGCGTATGCTGACCTTTTCCAGAAAGATCTATAAGGCTGCCTTAAAGCTGAATTGCGACGTGTATCATTTCCACGATCCCGAGCTTTTGCCATACGGCAAAAAGCTGCAAAAAAAGGGCAAGCGTGTGATTTTTGACAGTCACGAGGATGTTGCAGGGCAAATATTGGACAAGCAATGGATCCCCGCCCCCTTTCGTAAAATGGTTTCTTGCTTGTATAAAAAATACGAAACGCGTGTTGTAAGAAGATTGGATGCCGTAGTGGCAGCAACGCCGTCGATTGCCAGGATATTTGAAGGTGTTGCTCAAAAGACGGTTGTGGTAAACAATTATCCCAAGCTTGATGATATCGTTTTTTGCAATATTCCGTTTGCCGAACGCGAGCGCGCCATTGCATACGCTGGGGGCTTGGATGAGCTTCGTGGCAAAAGCGTGATCTTTGGGGCGATGAAAGATCTGGACGGTGCGCTCTTACTTGCGGGCAATCACGAGCAGCCTGATAATGCACATATCGTTTGTGTTGGCAATGTAAACAGAGAGGGTGTCAATAAGCTTTACGCCCGCGCGCGCGCGGGACTGGTATTATATCAGCCGGCAGCCAATCACTACGAGTCGCAGCCCATTAAAATGTTTGAATATATGGCGGCAGGGCTCCCCTTTGTGGCATCGGATTTCCCCTTGTGGCAGGAATTGGTTGAGGGAAATCAGTGCGGGATCTGCGTACCGCCCGCAGACGTTGAAAAAATAAAAGAAGCAGCTCAAAAGCTACTTGATGAGCCGGAGCTTTCTGAACAGCTTGGCAAAAACGGCAGACGTGCCGTAGAAGAAAAATATAATTGGGAGCAGGAAAAGATCAAACTGATTGCTTTGTACAGGGAGTTATAATTATGGAATTTAAGCGTTGCACCCGCTGTGTGATGGACAATTCTTCGGATGCTACCATCACCTTTGACGAAAACGGCTATTGCAATTATTGCACTGCCGCCTTGGGAGAGATCAATACCACCACTTATTTTCCCGGCGAGGAGGGTGAGCGTCGCCTTGCGGAAATGATCGCCCGCATCAAGAGAGAAAACAAGGACAAGGCCTATGACTGTATGATGGGTATTTCCGGCGGTCTTGATTCTTCGTATCTTGCTTATCTCGGCTACAAATGGGGATTGCGGATCCTTGCCGTGCATATCGACGACGGCTATGATACCGAGATCTCCAAAAACAATATCGAAAAGCTTTGCCGTGCGGCACATATCGAGCTGCGCACCATCAAGCCGGATCCCAAGCAATTCAATGCGCTCACACTTGCCTATATGAAGGCGGGTGTGCCTAATCTTGCCATTCCGCAGGACAATATCTTATTTGCTTTTTTGTATGACCTTGTAAAGAAAGAAAAGCTAAAATATTTCCTTTCCGGCGGAAACTTTGCTTTGGAATCTATCCTGCAGAAGGACGGTAGTTACAATGCGATGGATGTGGTAAACATCAAGGCGATCAACAAAAAATTCGGCACTGATAAGACCGATAAGCTGAAGTTTATCTCCTCTTATCGCAAATATCTGCGCATCAAGCTTGGCACCGTGATCACGCTGCGCCCGCTCAACCTCATCGACTACAACCGCGAGAGGGCATTCAAGGAGCTTTACGATTTTTGCGGCTTTGAGTATTACGGCGGCAAGCACCTGGAAAATATGCTGACTGCCTTTGTGCAGCTGTACTGGCTTCCCAAAAAGTTTGGCTTCGACAAGCGCACCTCGCACCTTTCCAGCATGATCGTTTCCGGTCAGATGACTCGCGAGCAGGCGCTTGCCGAGCTGGAAAGCCCCCTGTATGACGAGGCGCAGATGGCAGAATATATTGCTTTTATCAAGAAAAATCTCGGGATCTCGGATGCAGAGTTTGATGCCATCATGGCAGCACCCGTGCACGAGCATACCGATTTCAAGACCGATCAGCTGGGCAAGATCATTCGCAGGATCATCGGCTGATCCAAATAACCAAAATAAAAAGAAAGGAGTGCGATCATGCGTATCTTGGTCTGCTCGGTGGGCTTTAATACCCGCAAAAATTATGCCATAGACGTATTTCAGTTCGATCAGGCGCGCGCCCTGCGCGATCTGGGGCACGACGTACGTGTTGTTACGTTGGATCTGCGCTCCTTCCGTCGTGTGCGACGCTTGCGCGCGGCATGCTTTGAAAAAGAGGGGATCCGCGCTTTTACGGTCAATGCCTTTTGCGGCCGGGTGCCGGGTGTGATCATCAACCCCATCGGCAAGGCTTGTGCCAGAAAGGCATTCAAAATGGCTTGCCGTGACGGCTGGCGCCCTGATGTGATGCACGCGCACTTTACCGATATGGCATATTTCTTTTGCGACGTGGCAAAGAAAAACGGCGTGCCTTACGTTGTGACCGAGCATAGCTCGATGATACACGGAGAAACTCCAAGGGACGTTGCATCGCAGGCACGCTATGCTTACGCGCGCGCAGATGCGCTGATCGCCGTCGGTGCCTCGCTTGCATCTGCTATGCAAAAAAAGTTTGGCGTGATGCCGCTGGTGATCCCCAACATTGTGGATCTTGGCGTTTTTGCCGCACAGCCGCTTCCCGAAAAAAAGGGGGAGGGAGCTGTGTTCGTATCCGCCGCGCATCTTGGCAGCGGCAAGGGTATGGACGTGCTTTTACAGGCATTTGCCGCGCTGGATCGCCCCGATGCCACGCTTTGCATCATGGGCGACGGCACAGAGGCCGAGGCGTTGAAAAGGCAGGCCGGGGAGCTTGGCGTTTGTGATCGCGTGCGCTTTACCGGGCGCTATACGCGCGAGGAATTTGCCAAGGCGCTTTCCGGTGCCGATTGCTTTGTGCTTGCCTCTCGCGGTGAGACCTTTGGCGTTGTATACGTAGAGGCGAT
The DNA here is from genome assembly GCA_045580065.1 of Eubacteriales bacterium. Lineage (GTDB taxonomy): Bacteria > Bacillota > Clostridia > Oscillospirales > CAG-272 > Firm-07. Next base: position 15,890 of record JAZNNA010000091.1, on the reverse strand, counting down.
GGCAGCGGGCGTTCCCGTGATCGCCACGCGCTGCGGCGGCCCCGAGGGCTTTGTTACGCCGGAAAACGGCGTGCTGGTGGACGTGGACGACGCCCGGGCACTAACTTGCGCTATGCGTGATATTTGCGATGGCAAAGCGCACTATGCGCCGCAGACGGTGCGCGATTTTGCGGTGGAGCATTTTTCTCCCCCAAAAGTTGCAAAACGATTGGATAGCGTGTACCAAACGATCATCAAGAAAGGCAGTGTTGACCGATGAAGCTGTTGCTTTTACTTGCGATATTTGTGGCACCGATGGGTGCTAACGCATTCAGCATTAGCCTGGGGGAGGTAGAGCTTTCTCTTTTCCGAATGCTGATCATACTGTCGCTGGCTTTTCTGTTATTGAAGGGTCTAAAGCATAAGATCGTTATATTTACAAGCCAAACGCGATATTCAATATGCTTTATGCTGCTCTGGTTTATTGTGGCTCTTGTTTCTGTGCTATGGGCCGAAGATATGGGTAGCTATATCAAAAATTTATTTTTCTTATTTATCGGCATGATAGCCCCCATTCTGCTTTTAAACACTTTTTCTACTTTGCATGATTTCAAAAACGTTTTCTGGGCCTTTTTGGCGGGGGTTTTTTTGCAATCTCTGATCGGATGGTATGAAATTGTTTTTCGTCAGTATCATTTTGTGGAGTTAGAAGGGTATATCAAGGAGTATTATACCACGGGCGCGGATAGAATCCCGATTGCCATGTGCGGAAACCCAAATGATTTTGCCACACTTATGATGTTTGGTTCGTTTGTGGCGTTTGCTTGCTTGCTTTTGGCCAAGTCGAGGATAGCAAAGCTTTTTTGCTTTGGCATGATGGCTAATTGTGCCTTGCTGATTATTATGACCACTTCTCGCGCAAATTTGCTCGGGTGGATGATAGGTGCAGGTGTTCTTGTTCTTTTGTCGAAAAGAAAAAAGCAGATCCTGCCGATCGTGATAACCCTTGGTATTATTCTTGCTCCCGTTGCAATTTGGATCGTTTGGGGATATTTGCAAGAAAAGATAGGTATGGGCGAGGGGTCTGATTTTGTGCGTTTGAATTTGATTAAAAACGGCTTCATTTTTTTGAAGCGGACCTTCGGGTTTGGTGTTGGAGCGGGGCAGATTGGCTATTGGATGAAAGAACGAGCAATCTATCCGACGGACGGCATCAGCGACATGCACAACTGGTGGATGGAATGTCTGACAGGCTATGGTGTGTTGCTTTTTGTGTGTTATCTGGTATTTTACGCGCGCTTGTTTCTCTCATTTTTTGCAACTGCCAACCATTCAAAAAATCATCAAGCCAAAAGCTATGCTGTCGCACTTTGTGCCATTATGGCAGGCTTTGTGATCGCCAGCATAAGCTCCAGCTCAAACATAACCTCCGAATGGTTGTGGATGTTCTGGGGAATGGCGATTTTGCTTCAGAGTATGTTAAAAAACAGGGAGCCTCTCCCATCAGCGCTTTAACACGGTTTTGAGCGCATTTTGATACGCTTTGGAAAGGGGGATATAGCTTGTGAGCGACCGGCAATCAAATAATATAGGCAAGGGCGCTGTTCATTTGACCATCGCTAAGATCTTTACTATTTCGATCACGTTGCTATCAAATGTGTTTCTGTCGCGCTTTTGCACGGTAGAAGAGCTTGGCACTTATTCGCAGTTGAATATTGCCATTACCTTGATCACGTCACTTTTGATGTTGGGCTTGCCAAATAGCATTAATTATTTTTTGGCAAAAGCTGAAAACGGGGCAGAGCGCAAGGATTTTTTGTCGATTTATTATTCGCTGAACACCGTTCTTGGCGTCGTTCTTGGCGTTGTGTTGGTTTTGGCGACTCCCTTGATCGAAGCATATTTCTCCAATCCGTTGCTCAGTAATTTCTATTATTTTTTGGCAATCTATCCTTGGGCAAGTGTTACGATATCCAGCATTGGAAACGTATTGGTGGAATATCAAAAAACAGGCCGGCTTATGCTGATCAACCTTTTAACGGTTGCCGTTACGTTGATTTCTGTTTTGATCATGCATGCGGCAGGGATGAGCTTTGGAAGCTTTTTATTGTTCTTTTTGATTGGAAATTCACTGATCGCAATTGCGATATACATTATGGTTGCAAGATTGGAAAAAGGCGTTCGCCCTATGCTGAGGGGAAGGATGATCTTGCGCATATTTCAGTATGGAATTCCTATTGGACTTGCTTCTTTTACCGGAACCTTGAATGCCGAGATCGATAAGCTAATGATCGGCGGTCAAATGGATACCGAGGCATTGGCGATCTATACCAATGCAGGCAAGGAGCTGCCGATCTCCTTTATTGCCACCGCATTTATTGCCGTTCTCTTGCCCCAAATGGTGAGACTTTTAAAAAGAAAACATACAGAGGATGCGGTTAGGCTATGGGGTGTTTCAATTGAGATCAGCTACTTGTTTATCTGCTTTTTTGTGGTGGCGTGTATTGTTTTTGCCCCGCAGATCATTACGATCCTATATTCCGAAAAGTATCTTTCCGGCACAACAATCTTTCGAATTTATGCATTGACCTGGCTGTTTCGCGTCACCTATTTCGGTATGGTGCTGAACTCTATCGGAAGACCACAATTTATTTTCTGGTCCTCTGCCATGGCAGTGGTCGCAAACGTAGGATTAAACATTCTTATGTATCATCTGCTTGGCTTTATTGGCCCTGCAGTTGCAACGCTGCTTAGCATTACGATGGTCAATCTTGTGCAGCTTGTCTTTACGTCGCATATTATCAAGGTTCCTTTTCTCCGCATTTTCCCTTGGAAAAAGCTTTTACTCTACACGCTGCTGAATGCCGCGTGGGGTATTATTGCATATGTGCTTGTACGTATGCTTGGCCTTGGGACAAGCACAAGGGATATTATGTTTTGTATCTTGATCGGCGCCGTGATAGGCATTCTTTATTGCAGTTGTTTTTTCAAACGAGCCAAAAGGCTTTGGAGCGATCTTAACGTACAGGTGCCTGCCGACGAAGAGGCACAGACACAATCTTAAAAAGCGAGGAGCTATTATGAAGATCCTAACCGTTGTGGGCGCGCGCCCACAGTTCATTAAAGCGGCGGTGATCTCGCGCGTGCTGCGCGAGCATGCCACCGAGGTGCTGGTGCATACCGGTCAGCATTACGATCACAATATGTCAGACATCTTTTTCGAGGAGCTGAGCATTCCAAAGCCCGACTATAATCTGGGCATTTCGGGCGGCAGCCACGGCAGGATGACGGGCAATATGCTGATGGCGATCGAGGAGGTCCTGCAAAAGGAGCAGCCGGATCGCGTGCTGGTCTATGGCGATACCAACTCCACGCTGGCGGCGGCGCTGGCAGCCGTCAAGCTGCACATCCCCGTCTATCACGTGGAGGCAGGCAACCGCCTTGGCACCCTGGATAACCCTGAGGAGGTCAACCGCATCTGCACCGACCACGTTTCCACCCGCTTGATGGCTTGCACGCAATCTGCTGTGGATTTTCTTGCAAACGAGGGGCTTTCCGAGCGTACCGCGCTTGTGGGCGACCCGATGTACGATGCCTTTGTGTATTACGGACAGCGCATCACCGAAAAGGATCGCAACGCCTTGCTTGGCCCGAACGGCGAGCAGGTGGCGCGCCCTAAGGAGTTTTATTATCTCACCTGTCACCGCCAGGAAAACACGGATACCGACGAAAAGCTGGCCGAGATCCTTGCCGCAATGAACGAGCTGGATGCCCCCACGGTCTATCCCGTGCATCCCCGCAACCGTGAGCGCGCGCTGCGCGTTTGCGCCGAGCGCGGCTTTGAAAAGATTATTCTGACGCAGCCCGTTGGGTACTTGACCTCGATCTCGCTTGTAAACGAGGCAAAAAAGATCGTTACCGACTCCGGCGGATTGCAGCGCGAGGCATTTTTTGCAGGCAAGCAGTGCGTAACGGTGTTTGACCACGTGGTCTGGCCGGAAACGATGGTGGATATGCGCAACCAGCTGGCGTTGCCGCAAAAAGAGGATATCCTGCAAAAGCTTTCCGCCGTGCAGACCGTGCGCGCGGATTACCGCCCCTTTGGTGACGGACATTCCGGCGAGAAGATCGTAGAGCTGTTAATTAAATAAAACATAAAGAGGTAAATGGAAATGAAATATGCATTGATCGGTTGCGGACGTATTGCAACCAACCACGTTAAGGCAGTTGAAAACAATAAGCTTGAGTTTGTTGCCGCCTGCGACCTTCTCCCCGAGTGCATCGAGGAGCTGCTTGCAAAGCACGGCCTGGAAAAGGACACAAGCATCGCCCGCTATACCGACTATAAAAAGATGATCGCCGAGCATCCCGAGCTGCAGCTGATCGCCATTGCCACCAGCAGCGGCGCACACGCTGAGATCGCGCTGTACTGCATCGACCACGGCATCAACGTCATCATCGAAAAGCCGATGGCCATGAACATTGCCGATGCCGAGGAGATCATCCGCCGCAGCGAGGCAAAGGGCGTTGTGGTTTCCGCCTGCCACCAGAACCGCTTTAACATTGCCATCCAGAAGATGCGCAAGGCCCTGGAGGCCGGCCGCTTTGGCAAGCTTTCTCACGGCTCGATCCACGTGCGCTGGAACAGAAATAAAAACTACTATGAGCAGGCTCCCTGGAGAGGCACGTGGGCAGAGGACGGCGGTTGCCTGATGAACCAGTGCATCCACGGCATCGACCTTCTGCGTTGGATGATGGGCGACGAGGTAGACACCGTTTACGGTGTGACCTGCCAGCAGCAGCACGACTATCTGGAGTGCGAGGATATCGGTATGGCCGTGGTCAAGTTCAAGAACGGCGCTGTTGCCACCATTGAGGGTACCACCAACGTATATCCCAAGAACCTTGAGGAAACGCTGTTCCTGTTTGGCGAGAACGGCACCGTTAAGATCGGCGGCAAATCCACCAATAACATTGACGTGTGGGATTTTGCTGACGAAACCGAGGCAGACGCCGCCAACAAGGGCCTTGAGGAAGCAACCAGCAACGTATACGGCAACGGTCACACCAGCCTGTATGCCGACGTGATCGATGCGATCAAGACCGGCCGCAAGCCCTACGTGGATGCCGTTGCAGGCAGAAATGCACTGGAAATGGTGCTTGCCGTTTACAAGTCCGCAGCCAGCGGCGCGCCCGTGCAGCTCCCCCTTACCGATTGCTCCACTCTTGATTTTGTGGGCAGATTTGACAAATAACGCGTTTTCATATATAATATAAAGTTGAGGCTGCCCCGCGTGGGGACGTCACACGAAAAGGAGAGAGTATGAAAGACTATTTCGTACACGAAAGCAGCTATATTGACGAGAACGTAGAGATCGGAGAGGGCACCAAGATCTGGTACTTTGCGCACGTGCAAAAGGGCGCGCGTATCGGCAAAAATTGCTCACTCGGGCAAAACGTCAACATCTCTAACAACGTCAAGATCGGCAACGGCGTTAAAATTCAGAACAACGTTGCCGTATACGAGGGTGTGGAGCTGGAGGATTACGTGTTCTGCGGCCCCTCCTGCGTATTTACCAACGATCTTACCCCCAGAGCCAAATATCCCAAGGGAAGCGCCGCGTATAAGCGCACGCTGATCAAGGAGGGCGCCAGCATCGGCGCCAACGCCACCATCGTTTGCGGACATACCGTGGGCAGATGGGCGCTGATCGGCGCAGGTGCCGTGGTGGCATGTAACGTTCCCGACCACGCGCTGATGCTTGGCGTTCCCGCCCGCCGTGCCGGCTGGGCGTGTGAGTGCGGCGAGCTTTTGCGCGACGGACTTGCCTGCAAGAGCTGCGGCAGAAAATATACCGAGACCCCCGATGGGTTAAAGGAGGAAAAATAATATGCAATTCAGAGATTTAAAGGCGCAGTACGAGGCGCTGAAGCCACAGATCGACGCCGGCATTCAGGAAGTGATCAACAGCACCTCCTTTATCCTTGGTAAGCCGGTTGCCGAGCTGGAGCAAAGGCTTGCAGAGTACGTGGGCAAAAAGCATTGCGTGGGCTGTGCAAACGGCACCGACGCCCTGCAGCTTGCCCTGATGATCTGGGGTATCGGCCCCGGCGATGCGGTGTTCACCTCTGATTTCACCTATTTCGCCTCCGCCGGCTCCTCCTCTATCCTGGGCGCTACCCCCGTGTTTGTGGATATTGATCTGCGCACCTTCAATATGGACCCCGATGCCCTGGAAAAGGCGATCCAAAAGGTGATCGCCGAGGGCAAGCTGACCCCCAAGGCCATCGTGCCCGTTGACCTGTTCGGCCTGCCTGCCGATTACCCCAGGATCGAGGCGATCGCAAAGAAATACGGCCTTAAGATCCTTGAGGATGGCGCACAAGGCTTTGGCGGCAACATTAACGGCAAGCGCGCCTGCTCGTTTGGCGATATGGCTACCACGTCCTTCTTCCCGGCAAAGCCGCTTGGCTGCTACGGTGACGGCGGTGCCATCTTTACCGACGATGACGAGGTGGATGCAAGACTGCGCTCGCTGCGTGCGCAGGGCAAATCTCCCGTAGATAAGTACGACAACCGCGAGATCGGCATGAACTCCCGTCTGGATACCATCCAGGCAGCGATCCTGCTGCCCAAGTTCAAGGCGTTTGTCGAGTACGAGCTGGAGGCCGTCAACAACGTGGCGAAATGGTACACCGCACGCCTTGCGGATAAGTTTGTTACCCCCTATATCCCCGCGGGCTTTTACTCCAGCTGGGCGCAGTACACGCTGCTTTTGGAAAACGAGGCACAGCGCACCGAGCTGCAGGCAAGACTGAAGGAAAACGGCATCCCCTCCATGGTGTATTACCCCCGCGGCCTGCACCAGCAGGAGGCTTATGCGTGGATGGGCGTTGGCGACGAGGATTTCCCCAACACCATGGCTGCCACCAAGCGCGTGCTCAGCCTTCCCATGCACCCCTACCTTGACGAGGAAACCGTAGATCAGATCACAAGCGTAATTTTGAAATAAATTTGAGGAGAACGATTACTATGAGCACTTTGAAAGAGCGAATTCAAAACAAAACAGCCACCCTTGGTGTTTGCGGCCTTGGTTACGTAGGCCTGCCCCTTGCCGTAGAAAAGGCAAAGGCCGGCTTTAAGGTCATCGGCTTTGACGTGCAGGAAGCAAAGGTCAACATGGTCAACGCGGGCGAGAACTATATCGGCGACGTTGTCAACGAGGACCTTGCCGCTATCGTTGCCTCCGGCAACCTGCGTGCTACCACCGATTTTGCATCGGTTGCCAGCTGCGACTGTGTTTGCATCGCAGTTCCTACCCCTCTGGACAAGCATCAGCAGCCTGACATCAGCTACGTAAAGTCCTCTACCGAAAGCATTGCAAAGTATCTGCACAAGGATATGCTTGTCGTGCTGGAGTCCACCACCTATCCCGGCACCACCGAGGAGCTGCTTAAGCCCATTCTGGAAAAGGCAAGCGGTCTTGTGTGCGGCAAGGATTTCTATCTTGCATTCTCGCCCGAGCGCGTGGATCCGGGTAACCTGATCTACAAAACCAAAAACACCCCCAAGGTGGTTGGCGGCTGCACCCCCGAGTGCACCGATATCGCTGCCACGATGTATGAGGCAGTGCTGGAGGCACCCGTGTTCCGCGTTTCCTGCCCTGCAGTAGCAGAGATGGAAAAGATCCTGGAAAATACCTACCGTAACATCAACATCGGCCTTGTAAACGAGCTGGCTATTCTGTGCAACCGTATGGGTATCAGCATCTGGGAGGTCATCGAGGCTGCAAAGAGCAAGCCCTACGGCTTCCAGGCCTTCTATCCCGGCCCCGGTCTTGGCGGCCACTGCATCCCGCTTGACCCCTACTACCTCAGCTGGAAGGCGCGTGAGTACGGCTTCCACACCAGCATGATCGAAAGCAGCATGATGGTCAACGACAAGATGCCTGAGTACTGTGTTGAGCGCGCCATGCACATCCTCAACAACCACAAAAAGGCGATCAACGGTGCCAAGGTCCTGGTGCTGGGCGTTGCTTATAAAAACGACATCGACGACTACCGCGAAAGCCCTGCGATCCACGTGATCGAGGAGCTGCTTAAGGTTGGCGCCAACGTGAAATACTACGATCCTTGGGTCGCCTCCTTCAAGGAAGGGGCTCTTGTGATGACGGGCGAGAAGGAGCTTTCCGAGGAGCTTGTTTCCTCCGCCGACATCGTGCTTGTCACTGCCGCCCACAGCAACGTGGATTACGACTTTGTGCAAAAGCACGCCGTAGCGATCTTTGATACCAAGAACGCTATGAAGAACGTAGCTAACAGAGAAAATATCGAAGTACTGTAATCAGCCAAAGCGCCACCTCGGTAACTCCGGGGTGGCGCTTGCATTCAAAGGAGATCCTATCAGCTATGAGTAACGTAAAAAACGATCCCAAGTATAAAAACGGCTTGCTGCAGGCCATTCGCGCGCAGCTGGAGCATCGTGCCTTCTGGCTGTATCTGCTTTGCGACGAGGCAAAAAAGCGCGGCCTTGATCCCCGGGATTTTGCCGGTGCCGCCATCAAGCGCTGCGGGCTTTCCCAGGGGGCGGATCTTGTGAAAAAAGGGAACACCGACAGCCTGAAGGGCCTGCGCAAAACGCTGTTTACAAAGCCCGCGCAGCTGGTATTTGAAATGAAGATCCTGGAAAGCACCGACGATAAGCTTTCCATTGATTTCCACTATTGCCCCCTTGTCAAGGCGTGGCAAAGGGCGGGCTGCTCGGATGAGGAGATCGCCATGCTTTGCGATATCGCTATGTGCGGCGATAACGGCATTGGCGAGTGCTATGGAAGCGTGCTGGATCTGCCCAAGTGTATCGCCAAGGGTGATGATTGCTGCGCGCTGCGCTATCACAAAAAGGAAAAAAGCCAGTGATGCCGCACCTGCAAAATCTACATACGCACAGCACCTGGTGTGATGGGCGCGATACCCCCGAGCAGGTGCTGGAAATGGCGATGGAAAAGGGCTTTTGCTCGATCGGCTTTTCCTCACACTCCCGCACCGCCACCTACCCCGTGCCGGCGGCAGACGGGGCAGAATATAAGGCCGCGATCCGCGCGCTGGCAGAGCAATACCGCGACCGTATCGAGGTGTTTTGCGGCCTTGAGGTGGATAGCTTTCATACCATGAGCACGCTTGAGGGATATGATTATCTGATCGGCTCGGTGCATCACGTGCGAAATGCACGGGGCGACGTGGGCGTGGATCGCAGCGAGGAAACGGTGCGAGAGGGGATCAGAACCTTGTTTGACGGCGACGGGCTTGCCTATGCCAAGGCATATTACGCGGCGCTTGCCGAGCTGCCGAGCGCAGGTAGCTTTGATATCGTCGGGCATTTTGATCTGCTGTGCAAGCACGCCGAAAACACTTCGTTTTTTGACCCGTTCTGCCCTGAATACGAAAGGGCCGCCTTTGAGGCGATCGACGCGCTGACGGGCAAGATCCCGTTTTTTGAGGTAAATACCGGCGCCATCGCGCGCGGCTACCGCAAAACGCCGTATCCCTTTCCCAATATTCTGCGTGAGCTGAAGCGCCGCGGCTTTGGTGCTGTGATCTCGTCAGATTGCCACGATGCCCGCTATCTGGATTGCTGCTTTGCACAAGCTATCGCTCTCCTTCGCGCGTGTGGCTTTGCCGAGCAGTATATCCTCACCCAAAACGGCTTTCAGGCAATTCCGCTTGAGGGCAAATAACAAAAAACCACCCCACGGGGTGGTTTTTTGCTATTCATTGTGCGTTGTCGCCAAAAACAGGCTCGGTTTGTTTAAAGCAGGTGGTGTTGTCAAAGCCCTCGGCAAGCACGGTGGGTGCGCACCAGCGCACCGCGTTTTTGATCACCGTTTGCACGTGTTCGTTGTAAAACGAGGTGCAGCTCTCGTGGCCCGGATGGAAGTAAAAGATCCTGCCAAGGCCGCGCAAAAAGGTTACGCCGCCGCGAAAGAGGTTGCCCTGCTCAAACCACGTACCAAAGATCACTTCCTCTGGCTTGGGGATGAAAAACGGCTCGCCGTACATCTCCTCCTGCAGCTCAAAGTGTGCAGGAACACCCTTGGTGATGGGGTGCGTGGGGGCAAGGTTCCACAAAATGGCACGCTGTGTTTTGCCCCAAAGCAGATTCCCCGTGCAGCCAACGATGCGCTGGAAGGGGCGGGATTTGTGCGCGGAGTGCAGAAATACGATGCCCATACCGTTGCGCACGCGCCGCTCGATCTTGTCAACAAGCGAGAAGGGAACCTCGTTGTGCGCCACGTGCCCCCACCACATCAGCACGTCGGTGTTGTTTAATACCTCGTCGGGCAAGCCGCATTCGGGATCGTCCAGGGCGGCAAGGGTCACGCTGACCTCGTCACATTGCAAAAAATCACGGATGTATGCGTGAATGCCGTTGAGGTAGAGCGCCGCCACGCTTTCCTTTTTCTTTTCGTGGCGGAACTCGTTCCAGATCGTGACACGGATCGGCATAACTTATACCTCGGGAATATCCAGCTCGACCTCGCGGCCAAGTGCTGCGGATTTTGCAATACCGTCGATGATAGCCTGGTTGTACAGGATCTGAGAGGAGGGGACGGGGGCGCTGCCGCCTTCCTTCACAGCATCAAGGAAGGAGCGGATCTTCAGGTCAAACAAAGAGATGCCTGCCTTTTCCTCGGGGGTAACGATGATCGGGATGGTGGTCTGGGTCTGCTGACCGCAAACCTCGTGGTACAGCGTCATGGGGCCGCCGACCGAGCCGTTCCAGCAGTCGGTAGAGGGGATGCGAAGGCCGCCCTTCTTACCAAGGATCAGGGTGTCACCGGGGGTGTCGATATTCATTGCCCATGCAATGCGGAAGTCAAGGATGATGCCGCCCTCCAAACGGATGAAGGCAGCGGCAAAGTCATCCACGCCAAACATCTTGGCATATTCGGGATGGCCGGTCTTTACGTAGTTGGAGTAGTTGGGGTCGGTGCCAAAGAAGTTGGACTTATAGCCGCTGACGGTCAAGGGCTTGGGATAGCCGATAGCGTTCAGCACCATATCCAGCGAGTAGCAGCCGATGTCGCCCAGCGCGCCGATGCCCGCGGTCTTATCCTCAATAAAGGTGGTGCCAAAGGGGGTGGGAATACCGCGACGGCGGCCGCCGCCGGTCTGGATGTAGTAGACCTCGCCCAGTGCGCCGGACTCTACGATCTTTTTGATCATCTTCATGTTGGCGTCAAGTCTGGGCTGGAAGCCGATGGAAAGGGTCTTGCCGCTCTTCTTTTCGGCGCGACAGACCTCAACGGCCTCGTCCAGCGTTACGGTAAAGGGCTTTTCCAGCAGCACGTGCAGGCCCTTTTCCAGCGCGTAGATGGCGGGAGCTGCATGCTGACGGTTGTAGGTGCAGATGGTAACGGCGTCAAGCTGCAGGCTCTCGTCGTCCAGCATCTCCTTGTGGTCCTTGTAGTCGGTCTTAACGCCCTCTACGCCGTATTTTTCAAAAAATGCCTTTGCCTTGCCGGGGACAAGGTCGCAGCCTGCCACGATCTCAACGTCGGGCTGCTTTTTGAAGGATTTGACGTGGCTTTGGGCGATCCAGCCGCAGCCGATAAAGCCAATGCGCAGCTTGCGCGCGGTGTCGATCTCCTTGCTTTCTTGGTTCTCCTGGAACGCGAACAGATCTTTGTTTTCTGCCATGATCGTAATCTCCTTTAGTGATTGATGGTTTTCAGATATTGGATGCTTTTTTCAATGGATTCCAGCTCGGTCATGCCAAGCGAGGGCTTATCCTGCTCAACAACGACCCACTCGGCGCCGCTTTCCTTGGCGGCCTGCAAAATGGCAGGGAAGTCGTTTTTACCCATGCCTACGGGGCGGAATTCAAAGGCCTCGGTCTGCTTTGCGGCCTCGGTCTTTACGCCGATCAGCTCGTACATATTGGCGGTCTTTTCACCGACAAAGTCCTTCAGATGCACAACGGGGGTGCGGCCTGCGTACTTGCGGATATAGGCTGCGGGGTTTTCGCCGCCCACGTTTACCCAGCACACGTCAAGCTCGGTCTTCAAAAGATCGGCGGGCACGGTTTCGTAAAGCACGTCAAGGCCGTACTTGCCGTCTACCTTGGTGAACTCAAAATCGTGGTTGTGATAAAGCAGCTGCATGCCAAGTGCCTTTGCGGCCTTGCCGATCTTTGCGGCAAGCTGCATCAGCTCCTCAAATTTTTCGGCGCCCGGGCGATACTCGGGGCCAACGGCGGGGATGGCAACGTAGCTGCAGCCGATCTCCTTGTACTGTGAGAGCACGCCCTCGGGGTCGGCAGCCATATCGGAAAAGCTGACGTGTGCGGAGATCGGCACAAGACCGATGCGCTGGCACATTTGCTTTACCTCAGCGGGGGAATGGTCGTAAAGACCGGCGAATTCCACACCGTCATAGCCCATGTCCTTGATCTTTTGCAGGGTGCCTGCCAGATCCTCCTTGGCCGCATGGCGGACGGAATATACTTGTACTGCAATAGGAAAGCTCATAGTAAAACCTCCAGTATAAAAGCTTCTAACGCCATTATAAAATAAAAACACGCGCAAGGCAAGTCACACGTTGGCAAAAATAAGACAAAAATTGCCCAAATGCGCAAAAATGGGGTTTGACAAGGACTTTTTCTTGTTGTATAATAATAAAAAAGATGATCGTAAGGAGGGTAAGCCCATGCAGCAGCCCGCGTTTTTGCGCGAAACGGAATATTCGCTGCAAATGCAGCAAACGGTGCAGCCCGTTTTGCAAAGTGCAAGAGAGGAGCGCACCCTTACCACCGCCGACGGCAAGCAGCTGTTTGTGGTGTGCTACCGCGCAAGTCAGCCGCGCGGCAGCGTGGTGATCCTGCACGGCTTTGGCGAAACGGCAGAGAAGTACCACGAGCTTTGCTACTATTTTCTGCAATGCGGCTACAACGTGCTTGTGTACGATCAGCGCGGTCATGGCAGATCCACCCGCCTTGCCGCACAGGGCGTGGTGCATAATCCGGAGTTTGAAAAATACGTAGAGGATCTTGCCCTTGTGCTGGAAGCGGAGCAAGAGAGCTTGCCCGCCCCACGGTATCTGTTTTCGCACTCGATGGGCGGTGCCGTAGCTGCCCTTTACCTTGAGCGCGGCGGCAGCTTTTTCAAAAAAGCGGTGCTTTCCTCTCCCATGATCTATATGCACCACAAAAGGGTGCCGCGCAAAGCAGGCGAGCTGCTTTGCCATATCGGGTGCCGCCTGCGCCCCGCAGCCGATCGCTTTTTTGCGGTTTCTGCTGCCCCCACCCCGGAAAACGAGAGCTTTGAGCGCTCTGCCGCAAGCTCGCAGGCGCGCTTTGAGTATTACCGCACCGTCAAGTCGCAAAGTCCGCTTCTGTATGCTTCAAAGGCGAGCAACGGCTGGATGCTTGAGGCAATGCGCTGCCCGCGTCGCATCCTGAAAAAGGGGGCGCCCGAGCGCGTGCAAACTCCCTTGCGCGTTTATGCCGCCGAGTGGGAAACGCTGGTGGACCGCCGACCTCAGCAGAAATTTGCAAAAAGGGTGCAAACGGGCCGGTTTTTTCTGGTCAAGGGCTGCAAGCACGAGATCTATTTTGCAACCGACGAGGTGCTGCACCCGTTTTTGTGCGAGCTGCTTGCATATTTTGACGTTACACCCCCAAACGGATGAAAAAAGGCACACACGCCACGGCGTGTGCGCCTTTTTCAGATCAGTAAAAACCGTTTGCCGGCAAGGCTTGCCGCATCACCCGGAGCCTCGGCGGAAATGCCGTTTTTCTCGGCCAGCGCATCCGGCGAAACGCCGTATCGCTTGGCCACGTCCCACAGTTGCTCGCCCGGTGCAGGATAATAAAGCTCGGGGCAGTTGTCACGAAGGGGCTGCGCGTCGCCAAAGCTTGCCTCGCGCAGCAGCGTGTGCCGCACGGGCGTAAAGCCGCGCAGCGACAGCTGCAGCTCGGCGTCCGCGCGTAGCAGGCCGTGCGCGACAGTCAGACGCACACCTGCCACGTTGGCCTCAACGTGCAGCTCCTCCCCCCCTCGCTCCAGCGGCAAGCGCAAGGGGAAGGTGGCATCAACACAGGAAAGCTCCTCTCCTCTTTGATACAATATACGGCAGCAAAGGTCGGCGTTCAGGATGCTTTTGTCGCCCTCTCTTGTGATCTCGCGGATCTCCACCGTGGCAATGCTGTCCAGGGGCAGGATCTCCTCACCCACCCCAAGGTCGGCAAGCGCCCGCTCGCCGGAAAGGGTAAAGTGCCGGCTTTCAAAGCAAGCGGGGGCGGGGAATTCCACCGTGTCATAGCTGCAATCCACCCCGTGCCCGGGCAGAAACACGTCGCGGTAAAACAGCACCGGCTCCTCGCGCAGGGCAAGCGCGCGCAGCAGCACATGTGCCACCACGTCAACGTGACCCTCCTCTACACTGGCATCGATCTCCCCCACCGTGCCATCGGCACAAGCGCGGCAGGCGGCACTTGCCCCCGCCAACGGAATGCTTTGCTCAAAGGGAATACGCCGCGCCACAGTATAGGGTGTAGCCCCCGTCTCCTCCTTGCAGAAAAGCAGCGTCAGCAGCAGCTCGCCACGGCAGCGCACGGCATCCTGCTCGCAGCTGACCTCGCCAAGCAGCAGATTGCCGCGCGAGAGGATCAGACGCGTGCCTTCCTCCATCTCCACGCGCTCGGCAAGCGGAAAGCCTTCCGTATCGGCACAGAGGATCCGGCCCGTATGCTCTGCATCGCAAAGTCGGCAAGGCTCCTTGCTCTCTCCTTTGAAAAGCGGTGCGGTGCTTGCCTCGCACAGCTGCTCCACGCTTGCACGGAGCTTGCAGCGCACCGAAAGCTTGCGCGGTCCGTTCACGCGCCCGATCACCGTATCGGCGCTGGGGGGCGCGCACAGGATCAACACCTCACCCTCCTCCTCAAGGGGCAGGGTAAAGCCGTATCCGCTCTCCTGCACAAGCGCGCAAAGCCCGCCGTCGGGCCCGACGTACAGAATGTGAAACAAGATCTTGCCGGAAAGCTCTGCCTTCCCCGCGCTGACGTAGCGCTCGGGCGGCAGCACGGTCGGCGTGATCCATAAAAGCCGGCTGATCTCACTGTGATAATCCGGCAGCGTGAATTCGGCCGTGACCTCCAGGGGGAGTGTGCGCTGGGGCAGGTGGCGCTGCAGCCGGGTGTTTTTCTCCTCGTTTTGCATGTGCATCTCTCCTTATTTATATAGTCGCTATACTATATGCGCCGCACTCCCGCAATATGCCGCAAAAGAAAAAGCCGCACCCATGCGGGTGCGGCTTTTGAAAAGGGAGATCAGTCCTCCCAGGGGAACTTGTACTGGGTAAGGCCAAGCTCGTCGCGAACGGCAAGCATTTCCTTTTGTACAGACTCGTTGATCGGAACACCGCTTGCACGTGCAAGGCGTACCTCGTACTCCTTCTCGCCTGCGGTGTAGATGCGCTCTGCGCCGGGAGCCTTGGTGGCGGAGCGGACCTCGCGGATGATGTCGCCTGCCTTCTTGCGGCAAACGTCCTCGCCCATAAAGTGATCGGTGTCGATCGCGATAAAGAAGTGGCCAAGGTGGAAGGGAACCTTCTCACCGTTCTTGCCAAGGCCGGTCAGAGCCTTGCCGTAGCTGCCGTCCTGCAGAACAGCGGAAAGCAACTCAACGAACATAGCAAAGCCATAGCCCTTGTAGCCGCAGCCCTCCTCGCCGGGGCCGCCGAGGGTGCAGAGTGCAGCCTCGCCGCGTGCCATAGCCTTCAGAGCGTCGCCTGCAAAGCCCTCGTAAGCGTTGCCGTCAAGGCCGACCAGGGCGCCCTTGGGGGCATCCTTGCCGATACGTGCGTAGTACTCAAGCTTACCGTTCTGGTAGGTGGAGGTAAGTCGGAGGCCAAGC
>JAZNNA010000090.1:0-15139 GCA_045580065.1 Eubacteriales bacterium | reverse complement strand
CCTCTTTCATAGCACGTTCTCCTTTACATTGCAGTATTCTTTCTCGCGGCAAATTCTTCCAAGATATCCGGAACTGCATCTTCACATATCTTGCCAAATGCCGCGCCAAAGTCGGTCTTTTTGGTGCTTGTCTTATCTATCTTCACAAGCTCGTTTTTATATGACCAAGGCACCCCCACCGGGCGCCCTCTGTTGTCAATTTTTTCATACACCTTGATCAGATCGCTTTCCACCACTACGTAACAAGAAATACGGCGGTATAGCTGCTCCAAGGTATCAAAGCCGCTATACTGATACTCACGATACCAATATGCAAGAGGTACGGTTGAGGTGATCACGATCATTTCACCATTGAAAACCTTATTTGCAAAACGCGATTTCATCGAGCTTGCGGTATTATTATCCAGGATCTTCAGAAGATCCGCAAACTCAAATGCGCTGTCGCGCAGGTCGTCTAAGATCATTGCCTTTTGCCCAAGGTAATCCTGAAAGGGATCGTTGGACGAAGAAGATACACAAAAATCAAGCCCCAACGACCGCAAAAACTTTTTTGCATAATAGGTTTTGCCGGTGCCGCCCTTGCCTTGCACAAATACCACCTCGATATTGCGCTCCGGCTTCAGCATCATACATTGACATTGCAATTTCCAAAGATTTTGAAGCTTTGTGAAAGCCACCGTCTTTTCCGATACCGGCAAGGAATTGACGTATTCCAACTGCTGTGCGTAGGAATACTTTTTGAAATCCCCCAGGATCTTTGACTTTTCAATCTCACTTTCAAAATCGAAATTTGAAACCACCTCGGAGGGGGAATATTGGTGTTTATTCTTTTGTGAATCATTGCTGTGAGTTAAATACTCAAGCATATCCGTAGTACGACCTATGATCTTATTGACTTGTGATTCTTGCAAGCCAAACCACTCGGCAACCAACTTGGAATCCACACCTGAATTGCCGAAATTTAAGTAAATGTGATAATGAGGTGAAACGTCCTTATCCTTATCGTGCAAAATGTACGCCCATTTTTTTATTGTGCGATAACGCCGCAACGTATCCTGGATAGGCTCCTTAAAGAACTCAACTCTTGACGATACCTCATACTGCTTCAGCTTCATTTTTACCCCCGAAACCTAAAACAATAAAATTTTGTTCTCGCTCACGCCAAACGGTGGAAAACTGCGGTCGAAGGTGGAATTTTTCCACCTTTTTCCCTTGTTTTTCCACCTTTTGCCGCGGCGCCGGGACAAGCCCCCGGCGCCGCGTGGTGCTTACGCACCTTTTTGCAGGAATTTCAAGGCTTTGAGCAGTTTTTTATAACCGCTTTTTGCCTTGTGTTTTTCCACCTTTTCCACCTTTTGCAAGGCTTTTTATTTTTCTATCGTCAAGAAAGCCTTATTCAGCTCCTCAACGATAGTCAAATAATCGCCCTGCACGTCATAATAGCTGCCATCACTCAGGAATAACCGCACACCTTTTTTGGCAACGCATACCGCAAATATCTCGTTGACATTAAAAGCTGCACTTTCTCCGGTCAAGAGTGTAAAGGAAACAAAGGTCATTGACCGTTTGCACCTTCCTTTTCAGGGAGCGGGGGAAGCTCGGTAGCAAAAGCTTCAAGGACAGATTTGCGGCCCATGAAGAAAGGATCTTTGTTATCGTATTTTGCCTGGGGGAAATAGCAGGGCTCTACCGGGATCAGCTGATCATTGCACTTTACGTAAAAATTAGTGAAGCGCTTCTGCTCACCGGTGGTCTTGTCAACGTACGTTCCGTTTTTCTTAAACAATTCTACTTGCATTTTTGCTCCTTCGCCTATGCGGCATTTAAATATATTTACAAGCCTACGCGGCATTGTATCTGTAGGGGGAGTGAGTACAATGCCCCCACTCACGGCACACACTTTTGTACTGGCAAAGAAAGGAAGAAACTTTGCCGGAACTCTGTTTTCTTTTCTCCCTACGCCCACGTGGGCGCAGGGAGAAAAGAAAATGAGTGAATAAAATCACAAAAGAGAGGCGTGATTCTATTCACTCAACATTATAAACTTCACAAAACGCAAAAAAATCAAAAAAATCACTTGACAAAAATAATCTTTTTGATTATAATATTATGTGTTGCTTTTTCCGCACCCGCGTTTTTGGCAGAAAAAAGGCTTTGGAGGCAAGAAAATGATTTTGAACTTGGGGCCTATTTTGCGAGGCGAGATCACAAAAATGGAGATCGACTACGAGCTTACGCCCGAGCCGGTCATGGATGTGACCTTTCCTGAAAATGCACGGGTAACGGGGGTACTTACCGACGATGCGGGCTATATGCGCCTGCACCTTACGGCCACGCTGCCTTACAAGGGGCAATGTGCCCGGTGTCTTGAGGAGGTCGAGGGGGTATTTACCCTTGATTTTGAGCGTACCGTGGCAGCAGAGGGCTCTATTTCCGAGGAGCAGCTTGAAGAAAACATTGATGCTTACGTAATGGTGCGCGATGGCAGGCTTGACGTAGACGAGCCGCTGCGCGAGGAGCTTTTGATCTGTTTTCCCATGCGGCTGCTTTGCAGCGAGGATTGCCCCGGTCTTTGCCCCAAATGCGGAAAGCCGTTGCGCGACGGGGATTGCGGCTGCCCGACTAAGGAGATCGACCCGCGATTGGCTGTGTTAAAGCAGCTGCTTGACAAAGAATAAAAATAATGTTATAATAAACAACGTTACCCAAGGAGGTGTAGTAAAATGGCAGTACCGAAGAAAAAGGTTTCCAGCGCTCGCCGTGACAAGCGTCGCTCCAATAACTCCAAGCTCGAGATGCCCGGCATGGTAAAGTGCGCAAAGTGCGGTGAGTACGTTCTCGCACATCGCGTATGCAAGGCATGCGGCTCTTACGACGGGAAAGAGATCGTTAAGCAGGATGCTTAATGCAAAAAAGGGACGGATCACATCCGTCCCTTTTTTGTTTTTTGGGTGGGCGATAAGGCCCGCCTTTTTCCTTTTTTAAGGGCAAAAAGCAAAAAGAGCGCAAGCAATAAAAGCTGCAGCGCAAGCTGCGGCTCCTGCAGTGAAAAGGCAGCTACCTCGCTTTGTGCCGGCGGCAGCCCCTTCTTCAATAAAAGATAGAGCGAGGCAAGCAGAAGGGCAATGATGCCCTGTATCGCTCTTGCGCCAAGATAGGGCAGCACGCGAAGCGCAAGCCCTTCGGTCAGGGAAAAGAGCTGCAGGCAAACGGAAAGACCGGAAAAGGCGGCAAAAAAGGCCACGGCGCAAAAGGCTGCGGTGGGGGACAGAGAAAGCACCGCCGCGCTGATGCCGGAGGTCATTTCTAAAAATCCGCTTAAAATAACAAGAACAAAAGAGGGGAGCGAGAGCGCTTGCCCCACGTCGGCAAGGCAGGCAGTAATGCAGGAAAAGAAAAGCAGAAAGGCGCAGATCTGCAGCATAGAGGAAAAGGCGCGGCGCACGCTTTGTGTAAAAAGCGAGAGCGTAACCGTGCTTTTTTTCTCGGTTGAGGGGAGCGGCTTATATTCGGGAACTCTGCCACAGATCACGCGCAGCAAAACGGCAAAAAGAAAGGAGGAAAGGATCACGATGCCGTACAAGACAGCACCGATGCGCGCGCTGCCAAGCATGCCGCGCCCCACGGCCCCCACAAGAAAGCCGGAGCTTGCCTGGTTGCAAAACAGCTGTAGGCGCTGCAGCTCCTCCTTGCCGATCTCTCCGCGTTCAAAAAGCGATACGGCGGTAACGGTTCCAACAGGAATGCCGCAAAGGATGCCAAGCAGATAAGCACTGCACCCGGCGCGCGATAACCCAAGCACGGGGGAAAGCGGCTTTGCCAGGATGATGCCAAGCAGCCTGCCGGCCCCCACCCCGACCAGAAGCTCGGAAAGGACCAGGAAAGGGAATAACGACGGAAAAAGCGTTTCGGTGCAGAGTGAAAGGCCGCGCCGCACGCCGTCCATAGCAAGCTCTGCCTTGCACAGAAACAGGGCAAGCACAAATAAAAGAAACAGCGCAGAGCAGGCGCTGAAAAGCTGTATTCGCCGCGCTCGCACGGCATATCCCCCCTTTGTGTAACATAGGATTTGTTGAATTCTATGGTATAAGGAGGGGGAGTATGCGGAAAAAGGGAGGCTTTTTTGCACGCTTTTTGGAAAAGCTGGATCTGCCGTGCGAGGCTTTGCCGGGCGGGTTTGGCGTTTTACTTTCCGGCAAACGGGAGCTTTCAGTAGGGGGCTGTCGCGAGATCTTAAAATGCGATCAGGATGAGATCCTGCTGGCGCTTTGCGGCCTGCTGCTTGCCGTGCGAGGGAGCGGGCTTTTATGCACCGCGTTTGATGCGGGAACGGTGAGCGTGACGGGAGATATCACACAGCTGCAGCTTTACGGGGAGGGTGAATATGCGCTTTGATCTTTTGCTGCTTGGCGGGGTGCGCTATCGTCTTAAGGGCGAGGAGGCGACCAAGGGGCTGGAGCTTTTAAGAAAAGAGGGCTTTTCACCAAAAGTGGCAAAACGGGTGAAAAAAACGGGGGATATCCGCTTTTATCTCAGCAAAAATGCCGCCCGCCGGCTCGATGCGCTTTTACCCCAGCAAAGCATTGATATTGTAAAGGAAAGGGAAGGGGGCGTGCCATGGCTTTGGCAGGGGTTATGTAAGCGCCCCGGGCTCATTGTGGGGATGCTGATCGCAATACTTGTTTTTGCGGGGGCACGGCTGTTGCTTTGGGACGTTCGTATCTCGGGCGCAGAGCAGATCCCGGAGGAGGAGCTGTTGGCGGAGCTTGGCGAGGTGGGGCTGCATCCGGGGGCACTTTTGCTGTCGCTTGACCGTGACGAGATCTCGCTTTCGTTGCGGCGCGAGGATGCAAGGCTCTCGTTTGTCGGGATCAATTTAAAGGGAACGGTCGCTTATGTGCAGGTACAGGAAAGCGTGCGGGAGGATAAGCGCGAGGGGCCGCGCCTGCCCGCCAATCTTGTGGCGGCACGGGACGGCGTGATCACGCTGCCGTTGATCTTTGAAGGGGAGTGCCTGGTGGCGCCCGGTGACGTGGTGCGGGTAGGCGATATTCTGGCAGGTGGGCTGATCGATACGCAAAACCACGGCTACCGCGTTACGCGAGCTGCGGGGCAGGTAATGGCAAAAACAACGCACGAGTTTTATGTCAGTGTGCCCTTTTCCTACGTTGAGAAGCAGCCGATCGGAGAGCGGCTTTGTGGCTTCTCAATGCTTTTTTTCAATTTTGAGCAAAAACTTTTCAAAAGTACTGGAAATCCTATAGATAAATGTGATATAATAAGAGAAATTATATGGCTGACCACGCCAAGCGGCAAAAGATTGCCCTTTGGCTATAGCAAGACCGTTGCCGCGGCATATATCGAGGAAGGCTGCAGGCGCGATGCGCGCTCGGCACGCCAAATGGCGCAGTCGCTTTTGGAAAGGCAGATCGCCACAGAGTGCGCCGGCTGTACGCTGCTGCAAAAAAGCACTGAGGTGGTGCTGACCGGTGACGGAATCGAGCTTTTTTGTCGCGTGATCTGTGAAGAGGATATTGCGGCGACTTCGGAATTTACGGTTCAGCCTTAGGAGGAGTACATGGCACAGGAAATCGTCAGGATCGGACACAATGATCTTACCGCCCGGATGTTTGGCGTTTGCGATGCCTACGTCAAGGAGATCGAAAAGGCGTTCGGCGTGGATATCCGCAACCGCGCAGACAGCACGGGCGATGCCGTTCTGATCACGGGAGAGAGCGAGGAGAGCGTGCGGCTTGCCGCCACGGTGACCGAGCGCCTGCGTGAAGAAGCCGCCCGCACCGAGGAGATCCCGGAGCAGCGTGTGGCTTACCTGATCGGTATGGTGCGCGACGGGCGCGGCGAGGAGCTTTCCGGCCTTGACAACAGCGCTATTTGCATCACCTCTCGTGGTAAGCCCGTGCGCGCCAAGACCGTGGGGCAGAAAAAATACGTAGAGGCGATCACCAAAAATACCATTGTGCTTGGTGTCGGCCCTGCCGGCACGGGCAAGACCTTTCTTGCCGTGGCAATGGCTGTCAAGGCTCTGCGCGCGGGGGAGGTCAGCCGCATCGTGCTGACACGTCCTGCCATCGAGGCGGGGGAAAAGCTGGGCTTTTTGCCGGGCGACCTGCAAAGCAAGATCGACCCCTATCTGCGCCCCCTATACGATGCGCTTTATGAGATGATGGGGCCGGAAAATTATGCCAAGCTTGTGGAAAAGCAGGTGATCGAGGTGGCGCCGCTTGCCTATATGCGCGGCAGAACACTGGACGATTCCTTTATTATTCTGGACGAGGCACAAAACGCCACACCCGAGCAGATGAAAATGTTTTTAACGCGCCTTGGCTTTCGCTCCAAGGCAGTGGTCACGGGCGACCTTACGCAGACCGACCTGCCCAGTGGGCAAAAAAGTGGCCTTGCCATGGCAGTTAAGATCCTTGAGGGCATTGAGGATATCTATATCCATCGCTTCAGCGACAAGGACGTAGTGCGCCACAAGCTGGTGCAAAAGATCATTCTGGCGTACGAGCGCTATGACCGCGAGCGCCAGCAAAAGCCGCGTGGCAAGGAGATAAGCAAATGAATCTGCATATTTATTTCGAGGACAGTCAGGAAAAATTTAAGGTCACCTATGGGCTGAAAATGCTGGTGCGCCGCGCCATTCTTGCAACGCTTGCAGCCGAGAACGTCACGGTGGATTGTGAGGTGTCGGTCACCTTTACGGATAACGAGGGGATCCGCGCGATCAACCGCGCATACCGAGAGATCGATGCCCCCACCGACGTGCTTTCCTTTCCGCTGTTTGAGGAGAGTGAAGCGGGTAAGCAGCTGGGTGACATCGTGCTGTCCCTGGAGCGCTGCCGCGAGCAGGGTGAGGAGTTCGGGCACGGATTTGAACGCGAATGTGCCTTTTTAACGGTACATTCCACGCTGCATCTGCTGGGCTACGATCACGTGAACAGCGAGGAAGAGGAGCGCGAGATGCGCGAAAAGCAGACCGCCGTGGTAGAGGCCATGGGCTACGGCGTGAAATAAGGACAAAATTTAGGAGATATTATGAAAAAAGCAGGATATATCGCAATCGTAGGTCGCCCCAACGTGGGCAAATCCACCTTGCTCAACGCGTTGCTTGGCGAAAAGGTGGCTATTGTTTCCGCAAAGCCGCAAACCACGAGAAACCGTATCCTCGGCATTCTGACCGAGGGGGAAACGCAGTTTATCTTTGTGGATACCCCCGGCATCCATCGCCCGCAAAACAGCCTTGGCGATTATATGGTCGAGGCGGCAAAATCCTCTATGCTTGAGGCGGACGTGGTCATTCTGATGGCAGACGTCAGCCGCCCTGTTTCTACGGTAGAGGAAAACGTGATCACCTACTTAAAGCAATCCGGAACGCCCTGCGTTCTGGCACTGAACAAGATCGACCTTTCCGACGCCACCGCCGTGGCGGAAAGCATCAAGGCGTATGCCGCCCTGCATAATTTTGATGCCTTTGTGCCGCTTTGCGCCAAAAACGGCAAGCAGGTCAAGGCCGTTCTTGACGAGTGCGAAAAGCTGCTTTGCGAGTCAGAGTGGTTTTTCCCTGAGGATATGATGACCGACCAGCCCGAGCGCCAGATGGCAGCGGAGATCATTCGCGAAAAGCTTTTGCGCACCCTTGATAAAGAGGTGCCGCACGGTATTGCCGTGGTGATCGAGGAGTTCAAGGACGAGAGATCGCTGATCCGCATCCGTGCCGAGATCTTTTGCGAAAAGGCCTCGCACAAGGGGATCATCGTGGGCAAGGGCGGTGCTGAGCTCAAGCGCGTGGGGACCTATGCGCGAGAGGATCTGGAAAAGCTGTTTGGCACCAAGGTCTTTTTGGATCTTTGGGTCAAGGTCAAGGAAAACTGGCGCGAGAGCCGTGCTGCCGTCGGCAACTTCGGCTATCGCGAGGAGAAGTAAGCCGTGTCGCATTTCAGCGCCGACGTGCTGATCCTGCGCTCGGTCGAACGGGGGGAGCACGATCGATTGATCACGGTGCTTTCTGCCGAGCACGGGCGCTTTTATGCCATTGTCAAGGGGGCGGGCTCTATCCACCGCCGCGAGGTGGCTGCCACCGAGCCCTATACCTGGAGCAACGTTGAGTTTTATGAGAAAAACGGTGTAAAATGGGTGAAAAACGCTACGGCAAAGGAGTCGTTTTTCGGGCTGCGCTACGATATGGACAAGCTGTTCTTAGCGGCGTATATCGCAGACGTTGCCTTTGAGCTTTCCGACGAGCATGAGCCGGCGGGGGAGATCCTGCCGCTTGTGCTGAACACGTATTATGCGCTTTCCCGCTCGCAGGGCGAGGTGGCGCGTATCAAGGCCGCATTCGAGCTGCGCGCTGCGTGCAACGAGGGATTTTCGCCGGATCTTGTGGCGTGCAGCCATTGCCATTGCACCGAGATTGCCGAGGCATATCTTGACGTGATGGGCGGGAGCATTGTTTGCCGTGCCTGCTTTACCAAGGAGCAGGGGCTGATTTCTTTGTTGCCACCGCTTGACGAAATGGGCGAGCGCAAGCTGCTTCTGCCCCTGAATGCCACGGCGTTGGCCGCCTTTCGCTACGTAGAGGGAACGGAGCCCAAGCGCTTATTCGCCTTCCGTTTTACAGAGGACGAGGGGCTGGCACAATTCTGTGCCGCTGCCGAGGCATATCTGCTGCATCACTTAGAGCGCGGCTTTGCCTCGCTTGAAAATTACAAAAAGCTGGCGGCGATGCCGCCTGTTACGAGGAAAAATGAAGATAAACGAGAAAACCTGTAACACATTGGAATATGACAAGGTGCTGCAGCTGCTTGCCGCCTGCGCCCCCACCTCAGGGGCAAAGGAGCGCGCTCTTGCGCTGTTGCCGGATGACGATCCCGATACGGTAAACAAGCGTCTGTGTGCCACCGAGGATGCCTGTCGCTTGCTTTCTGACAAGGGCATGCCGTCCTTTGGAATGGTCAAGGACCCCTGCGATGCCGTGGAGCGCGCTGCCAAGGGGGCAACGCTGACGATGCGTGAGCTTTTGGATATGGGCAATCTTTTGCGCACCGCGCGCGGACTGCTGGATTACATTCGTACCAATCGCCACTTTGACACCGATCTTGACGAGGTGTTTGAGCGGCTTTTGCCCGACCGTAAGCTGGAGGATAAGATCTATCGCGCCATCATTTCCGAGGACGTTGTGGCAGACGAGGCAAGCCCTGCGCTTGCCGATATCCGCCGCAAGATCCGCATTGCCAATAACCGTATCAAGGAAACACTGCAGCATTATATCACAAGCAGCACCTACTCCCGCCATTTGCAGGAGCATATCGTTACCCAGCGCGGCGGACGTTACGTGATCCCCGTGCGCGTGGAGAGCAAAAATGAGATCAAGGGCCTGATTCACGATACCTCGTCGTCGGGTGCCACCATTTTTGTGGAGCCGATGGCGGTGGTGGATGCTAACAACGAGCTGCGTATGTTGGAGGCGAAGGAGCAGCACGAGATCGAGCGTGTGCTTGCCGACCTTTCCGCCGCCGTTGCCATGCAGGGCGGTGCATTGAATCTGAATTACCGTAACATCACCGATCTTGCCTTTGTGTTTGGTTGCGGCAAGCTTGCCGAGCAGATGCAGGCAACAAGACCGATCATCTCCGAGCAGCGTGAGGTCAGGCTCCTTGGCGCGCGGCATCCGCTGATCGCAAGGGATCGCGTGGTGCCGATCACCGTGGCGCTTGGGGGAGAGTATGACACGCTTGTCATCACCGGACCAAACACGGGCGGCAAGACCGTGACCTTAAAAACACTTGGACTTTTTGCGCTGATGGCGCAATCCGGTCTATTTATCCCGGCAAACGAGGGATCGCAGCTGTGTCTGTTTGACCGTATTCTGGTGGATCTTGGCGATGAGCAGAGTATCGAGCAATCGCTTTCTACCTTCTCGTCGCACATGGTGCATATCGTTTCTATCGTTAACGATCTTTCGCCAAACGCACTGGTGCTGTTTGACGAGCTTGGTGCCGGTACCGACCCTATCGAGGGCGCGGCACTTGCCGTTTCTATCATCTCCGAGGTGAGAAGGGCAGGGGCACTTTCCGCGGTGACCACACACTATGCAGAGCTGAAGGCGTTTGCGCTGGACACTCCCGGCGTGCAGAATGCCTCCTGCGAGTTCGACGTTGCGACCCTGCGCCCCACCTATCGGTTGATCATCGGCACGCCCGGTAAATCCAACGCGTTTGCCATTTCCGAAAAGCTGGGGTTGCCTGCCCGTGTGGTCACAGAGGCAAAATCGCTGATCAGCGCGGAAAACCGCCGCTTTGAGGACGTGATCGAGCAGCTGGAGATCGCCAGACTGGAAATGGAGAAAAACCGCGATGAAGCCGCCAGATTGCGCGCCGAGCTGGAAGCCACGCGCGAGGGAGCGGAGCGTCACGCCGAAAAGCTGCGTGCCGATGCTGAAAAGCTGCTGACAAGCGCACAGGCGAAGGCAAGCGCCTTGGTGGAAAGCGCGCGTTCCTCCAGCGAGTTTGTATTTGACCAGCTGGAAAAGGTGCGCCGCGAGCGTGAATCGAAAAATCTGGGCGAGCATCTGGATGCCACGCGCCGCGCCGTCCGTGCGCATTTGCGCGAGAATGAGGATAAATTCAACCCGCTTGAGGAGCGCAGCAACGAGGATTACGTGCTGCCTCGCCCCTTGAAAAAAGGGGATACCGTCTACCTTGTGGATATCCGGCAAGAGGGTGTGCTGCTCTCAGATCCTGACCGCAGCGGCAGCGTGATGGTGCAGGCGGGCGTGTTCCGCACCAAATCAAAAATTGAAAACCTGCAGCTTGTTGAAAGGCAGCAGGGAAAGGAAAAAAAGCAAAGATCAAGCGACGTACGCACCGTGGTATCCCGCGATTTCCGCGACGAGATCGACCTGCGCGGCCAAACGGGGGATGAGGCGTGGTTTATGGTGGACAAGTACTTTGATACCGCCATCATCGCCGGCTTTCACACCGTGCGCCTGATCCACGGCAAGGGGACGGGAGCCCTGAAGCAAGCGCTTTGGAAATATCTGAAAAAGGATAAGCGCGTTGCCAATTTCCGCATCGGCCAGTACGGTGAAGGGGATGGCGGCGTAACCGTGGTGGAGCTGAAATGATTGGATATAATTCAATGTAAAACACAACGAAATATGTCCTTTCTTTTCCCCCCACTCTATGATAAAATAAAATCAGTAAATCACATAAAGGAGAAGCTTTATGAAAGATATGAAAATGCTTGCCATCGACCTTGGTGCATCCAGCGGTCGCGGCATTATCGGCAGCTATGACGGCAGCAAGCTCACCTTGCGCGAAAATCACCGTTTTTCCAACGATCCCGTAATGGCAAACGGCCGCTTCCGTTGGGATATCCTGCGCATCTTCCACGAGATCAAGCAGTCCATTCGTGAGGTGGGGCTTTCCGGCGAGAAGATCGTTGGTATGGGCATTGATACCTGGGGCGTTGACTACGGCCTGCTGGATGCTCACGGTGAGCTGATGGCAAATCCCATGCACTACTGCGACACCCGCAACGTGGGCATTCCCGCTGCGATCGAGGATCGCCTTTCCGGCAAGGAGCTGTATGACATCACCGGTATTCAAACGCTTGATTTCAATACCGTGTATCAGCTTGTGGCAGACCAGCGCGATAATCCCGAGCAGCTTGCCGCTGCCAAGCAGATGCTCTTTATCCCCGACCTGCTCAACTACTTCCTCACCGGCATCAAGGCAACTGAGTATACCATCGCCTCTACCGGCGCGCTGCTCAACGCCGCCACCCGCCGCGTGGCACCCGAGATCTTCCAAAAGCTTGGGCTGCCGCAGCTGATCGACAATCTTGTCGAGCCCGGCAACTGTCTCGGTACGCTTTCCGCCTCGGTTTGTGAGGAGCTTGGCGGCGTAAACTTCAAGGTGTTCAACGTGGCATCGCACGATACCGCGAGTGCAGTTATTGCCGTGCCTGCAAAGAGCGACGATTTCGTATACATTTCCAGCGGTACGTGGTCGCTGATGGGCGCCGAGCTGAACGGTCCTCTTATCAACGAGGAATGCCGCGCGCTCAACTTCTCCAACGAGGGCGGCGCTATGGGCACCATTCGTTTCCTCAAAAACATCATGGGCCTTTGGACTGTGCAGGAATCCCGCCGCCAGTGGAAGCGCGAGGGTAAGGATTTCAGCTTTGCCCAGCTCCAGACCTTTGCCGAGGCAGAAAAGCCGCTTGTTTCCTTTATCAACCCCGACCATCCGATGTTTGCTACCCCCGGCAATATGCCCGAGCGTATCCGCCGCTTCTGCCAGCTGACAGGGCAGCACGTACCGGAAAACGAGGGCCAGATCGTGCGCGTGATCATGGAGAGCCTGGCGTTGCGCTACCGTTATACGATGGACGGCATTGCCAAGCTGCGTAACAAGCCCGTCAAGGCGATCCACATCGTGGGCGGCGGCACCAAGGATACCTTCCTTTGCGGTCTTGCTGCCGATGCGTGCGGCGTACCTGTGATCGCAGGACCCATCGAGGCAACCGCTATCGGTAATCTTTGCATGCAGTACATCGCTGCCGGCGAGCTGAAGGATCTTGCCGAGGCACGTGCCCTGATCTCCGATTCCTTTGATCCCGTGGTGTACGAGCCCACCGCCGATCGCGCCGCTTGGGATGAGGCTTACGGACGCTTTTGTGAGATTTGCAAGGCTGAAATCTGAAAAACAGACTGCCTTTCGGGGCAGATTTGACATAAAAGCATAAAACGACAAAAAAATCGCAAAAAGCCCTTTTCAAAAATATATATTTATGTTATAATAGACTTACAAGTGATCTTGTCACTATCGTCAACAAAGAAAATCAACGCGGAGGTTTGTATGAAAGAAACACTTTACGGAGAACTTAGCGTCATTGGTATGCGCGGCTGCGATCAGTTCATCGCACAGGTAGATAATTATCTCAAGGAATGGCGTCGTCACGGCGGCGAGGAGTCCTTCCTTGCCAAGGTAGATTGCCCCCGTTTTGGTACGGGTGAGGGAAAAGCCCTTCTGCACGACTCTATGCGCGGTCATGACGTGTATTTGTTCTGCGATCCGTTCAATTACAGTGTCACCTATAATATGTACGGTATGCAGGTTCCGATGAGCCCCGATGATCATTATGCAGACCTCAAGCGCGTGATCGCTGCTATGGCAGGCAAGGCTCGCCGTGTTTCCGTTATTATGCCCATGCTCTACGAGGGACGTCAGCATAAGCGCTCTCAGCGCGAGTCGCTTGACTGTGCTCTCATGCTCCAGGAGCTTGTTGCAATGGGTGTGAGCAACATCATCACCTTTGATGCACACGATGCACGTATCCAGAACGCCATCCCCGTAAACGGCTTTGACGACGTTCGTCCTACCTACCAGATGATCAAGGCTATGGTACATGAATATCCCGATATCTCTATTGATAAAGAGGATATGGTCATCATTTCCCCCGACGAGGGCGCAATGGGCAGATGCATGTACTTCTCCTCTATGATGGGCCTTGACATCGGTATGTTCTACAAGCGCCGCAATTACGCCAAGATCGTAAACGGTCGCAACCCTATCGAGGCACACGAGTACCTCGGCCGCGACCTTCACGGCAAGGACGCGATCATTGTTGACGATATGATCTCCTCCGGCGACTCCTTGCTTGACGTTGCCTCTCAGCTGAAGGAAAAGGGCGCAAAGCGCATCTTCTGCTTTGACACCTTTGGTCTGTTTACCGACGGTCTTGATAAGTTCGATAAGGCATACGAAGATGGCCTGATCGACCGTATCTTCACCACCAACCTTGTTTACCGCACCCCCGAGCTGCTTGCCAAGGAGTGGTACACCGAGGTCAATATGTGCAAGTACGTTGCCTACATCATTGATACGCTTAACCATGACGAGACCATCAGCGGTCTGTTGAACCCCGCAAAGCGTATCCACAAGCTGCTTGAAAAGCACAAGAAGGATCTTGCGGCTAAGTAATTGATAAGCTAAGACAGAAAAAGCCGTTACAACAGGGAAAGTGTAGCGGCTTTTTCTTTGAAAGGAAAAACTATGAGCAAAAAGGATTGCGGCAAGCAGTGCCGCAAGACCTCGATCGGCGGCCAGGCGCTGATGGAGGGAATCATGATGCGCGGCCCCGAAAAAAGCGCCATGGCGGTGCGCCGCCCCAATGGCGAGATCTTTTTTGAGGAAAGCGATAACAACAAGAAAAAGCGCCCCGCGATCTGCCGTTGGCCGGTTATTCGCGGTGTGTTTGGCTTTGTTGACTCTATGGTGATCGGCTATAAGGCGCTGATGCGATCGGCTGAGATCTTTTGCGAGGAGGTGCCGGAGGAAAGCATCGCCGACAATGGCCCCGAGGCAGCTGCTGCCGAGCCTGCAGAAGCGACACCCGCAGCAGAGCAAAGCAAGGAAGAGCCGCAAAGCATGTTTGGCAAGGGCGCAATGGCTGCCATTATGGTGATTGCCACGGTGCTTGGAGTTGTTCTTGCCATCGGTCTGTTTATGTGGTTGCCCGCATTCTTGTATACCCTGCTGGCGGGACTTTTACCCGAAGCGTGGGGATTGGAGGAAAACCGTTACCTTCGTTCTTTATTTGAGGGCATTTTTAAAATTATACTCATTGTGGCATATATGGCGCTGATGACCTTAATGAAGGATATTCGCCGTACCTTTATGTATCACGGTGCTGAGCATAAAACCATTTTCTGCTATGAAAAGGGAAAGGCGCTTACCGTTGAAAATGTGCGTGAGCAACGTCGTTTTCATCCTCGTTGCGGCACCTCGTTTCTGATTTTGATGCTGCTTGTCAGTGTTGTGATCGGATTTTTGATTCCTATCAACATTCCCGGCTTAGAGGGACATAAGTTTCTTTATACTCTTGTACGCTCTGCAATCAAGCTGGCATTTCTGCCTCTGGTCATGGGCGTTGGCTATGAGATTTTACGCTTTGCCGGCCGTCACGAAAATATTGTCACACGCATCATTTCAGCGCCCGGTATGTGGCTGCAGCGCATCACGGTGCGCGAGCCCACCGATGATATGATCGAGTGCGCGATCAAGGCGTTTATCGCGGTGCTTCCCGACGAGGAAAAGGAAAAAGAAGCGCTTGC
>JAZNNA010000089.1:0-11473 GCA_045580065.1 Eubacteriales bacterium | reverse complement strand
CGTAACATTCTTGCGACATTCAACAACTAATTATTTTTCGTTAATGGTCCTCTCCCCGTTTTGCCCTCCGCGTCGGCTTCGCCGCCACCTCTCCCAAAGGGAGATGCTTTCCACTATCCCCATCATACCACAGATCGGCAGAGAAGACAACCTCTCTGCCGAAATTTGTAAACATCCTTATGAGAACGCTCCTAATGCAGGTCGCTTTTTTTACGAAAGCAAAACGGTGGAAATGCTTTCGGGGCGCATTTCAAGATAATGGGGGGTGCCCTGCAGGGTGAATTGCACCTGCATGCCCTTGGTGTTTTGGTTGATCAGCACGGCAACACGACCGCGCTCTGCGTTGTCGATCAAAATTCCCTCAACGCCGTGGACGTATGCGGGGAACTGACTGATATCCTGCCCGAAATACTTGTCGGGGACGATGGCGCTGATGCGCGAGTCCGGCGTGACGTGGGGCGCAATGTGCGAGAGCGCTTTGTACTGGCCGCTGAAGCTGAGCGCGCCGTCGGTCACAGAGCGCGTCACAAGTCCGCCGCAGGTGCCAAGAAAGGGGCCGATATTCGGGCCGCCAAGGTCGTTTAGCATCAGGTTCCACCCGGTAAACGAGCGGTATCCCAGCCGCAGTGCGCGACAGATCATCAAGCCCCACTTGCAAAAGTCGGTGTCGTAATGATCGTTCAGGCGCGGGCCACCCTCGGTGAAGTGGAGCGCCATCTCCGGGAAATTGTCGGTGATCTTGGCAGTGCGCTCGATCGCGCCACCGTAGTAGTGGAACGCCACGCCGTCGCAGGCATCGGAAAGCCCCTCGCAGTGCTGCAGCGACCACAAAACGCGCTCGGTGTCGTCAAAGTTGTGGTCGTACATCCAGATCCTCACGTCCATCTCGCGGGCACTTAGCTTTTCGCGCAAAAGCTTTACAAACGCCGCCTCGGTCTCCGGGTGCCAGATGCATGCGGGCATACGGCCGCGCTGCTGGGTGTTGGTTTCATTTTGCGGGGTAATGGCGCGCACGCGGATGCCGTAGCCCTCATAGGCCTTGATAAATTTGATGATATACTCGGCATAGCAATCCAAAAACTCGTCGCGCATGTAGCCGCCGCACATGCTGCCGCCGGTCTTCATCCAGTAGGGCGGGCTCCAGGGCGAGGCAAACAGGTAAAGCCCCGGGTTGATGGCAAGGATCTCGCGCAGGATGGGGATGATAAACTCCTCGTCACGCGCTACCGAAAAATGCGTAAGCTCCACGTCAAACGCCTCGTCGTCGTAGGAGTAAAGCGCGGGGGCGTAGTCGGAGGAGCCGATGCAAAGGCGCGCGACGGAAAGCCCAAGCCCCTCTTTGCCGTAAAGCTTTTGCAAAAGTGCCTTGCGCTCGGTGGGGGGGAGCTGCGAGAGCTCGTAGCAGGAGGCGGGGGTGATGGCAACGCCAAAGCCCATAAAGCCGGTGTGCGCATCGGGGCGCACCTCAAGCTGCTGTGCGCCGGGCACACAAAGCCCGGTGGCAAGCGTGGCGTGTGCAAGCGTATGCTCTTTATCAGTAAACAGATGAATAGCGCTCATACGGTGATCTCCTTGCATTGTTTTTCTTCATTATAGCACAATATGGCGCAAAGTGCCATATTTTTTATTACTTTTTCAGCGCGCCCCTGCTTTTTTTGAATTTCAGGGGCGTGGTGCCCACAAAATCGCAAAACACCTTTCTGAAGTGGTTTTCTGAGTGGAAGCAGACCATGTTGCTGATGGTGGAGATGGAATAGCTGCTGTTTTCCAGGTATTCCATGGCGATATTGATGCGGATCGAGTTTAAAAAGCGGATCGGCGTTTGCCCCAGCTCCTTTTGAAACAGGTGGTAGAGCGTAGACTCGCTCACGCAGCAGCTTTTGGCAAGATCGCAAACAGAAAAGTTACGATTCCAGTTGGCGGTGATGTACTCGATGGCGTCCTGCAGCGCCTTGTCAAACACAATGCTGCTTTGCACCATTTGGGGGAAGATCTCGCGCAGCACCTTGTAAAAAAGCGAGTATGCCTCAAACCCCTCAAGATACCCAAGCGACAACAGCTCCCCGATGCGCAAAAGATCCTGTTTGGTGCGCTCGTCGCACTGTATCGTCTGCGGCTCGTAGCCAAAGCCGTCGTAATGGATAAAGCCGCTGACGTATGCCACCTCTATATCCGGCTCGCCGTGCCATTCCGAATAGCAATAAATGTTTTCCGGGATAAAGACAACGTCCCCCTCGCGCACGCTAAGGCGCTTGTTGAGATACAGATAGGTGCCGCTGCCCTTTAGGATCACACCAATGCGCGTTTTCCGCTTATTGCTGTTTCCGCGGCAGAAATGATAGCCCTTGAAGGTGTGCCTTGCGGCTGACAGCTCTGAAACAAAGATCTTGCCTGTTTCCATATGCATCCTCGCTTTGCAGAATACTTACTTTTTTTACAGTATATCACGTTGAAAAAAGTTTTGCAAGGTGTTATAATAAAAATGTCAAATTTGTGCAAAGGAGAATGCTCTTGTGAAAAAAATCAAAATCGCCCAGATCGGCACAAGCAAAAACGGCCACGGCAACGCGGTGTTTCAAACGCTTGTTGAAAATCCGGATATTTTTGAGATCGTAGGCTACGCTCTTCCCGAAAACGAAAGAGAAAAGTTTCCAAAGTGCATGCCGCTGTTTGAGGGATACCGCGAAATGACGTTAGAGGAGATCTTGAACGACCCTGCCATAGAGGCTGTCACCGTGGAAACAGAGGAGATCTATCTCACAAAGTACGCGCTGCTCTCGGCGAAGGCCGGCAAGCATATCCATATGGAAAAGCCGGGCGGGTTATCACTATCTGATTTTGAGGAGCTGACCGCCACCGCAAAGAAAAACGGCACAGTATTTCACGTGGGATATATGTATCGCTATAATCCCGTGATCCAAAGCACGCTTGCAAGGGTGCGGGCAGGGGAGTTTGGCGAGATCATAAGCGTTGAGGCGCAGATGAGCGGTTATCGCGGCATTGATATGACCGAGTGGCTGAGGACCTTTACCGGTGGGATGATGTTTTATCTCGGATGCCACTTGGTGGATCTTGTTTATGCAATCCAAGGCGCGCCGCAGCGTGTGTTGCCCTTCAATAAGGCATCTCATACCCACGCAACCGAGGGGAAGGATAACTGTTTTGCCCTGTTTGAATATGAAAACGGCGTATCTTTTGTCAAGACCTCGCAAGCAGAGCGCGGGGGATATGCGCGCCGCCAGATCGTGATCACGGGTACGAAGGGGAGCATTGAGATCAAGCCTCTTGAGGTGGATATCGGCTATCCCGTGTTGCGCACCGATTATACCGAGTGCTTCAGCGAAAAATTTACCGTACTGCCCGAGCGCTGCGAAAGCGCCCCCTACCACAGATATCAGGCAATGATGTGTGCCTTTGCCGCCATGGTCGGCGAGGGCAAGCAGAACCCCTATACCTACGACTATGAATTAGAGATGTTCAAGCTGCTTTTGCAGGCTTGCGGCGAGGAGGTTTGAGATGAAAACAAAGCAAATTGTATTTACAAAGCCCTACACGGCAGAGCTACTGGAGGTGGAATGCCCCACACCGGGGGCAAACGAGGTTACGGTGGAGCTGGAATATTCCGCCATCAGCGCGGGCACCGAAAAGGCTAATTATATCGGTATGCGCAACTCCACGTACCTTGCAGAGGATGCGGAGGTCAAATTTCCCATTACGGTGGGCTATACCGCGGCGGGGCACGTGACCGCTGTGGGAGAGGGCGTTACCAACGTTAGCGTCGGCGACCGCGTGGGCGTGTACTGGGGCAAGCACAAAAAGCATATCACGCTGCCGCAGGAAAAGGTCTACGTGCTGCCGGAGGGCGTTTCTACCAAGGAGGCGTCGATGGCACTGATCGCCACCTTCCCCTTGGCCGCCATCCGCAAGTGCGGGCTGGAGATCGGTGAGTCTGCGCTGGTGATGGGGCTGGGCATTCTCGGCATTTTTGCCGTGCAGGAATTAAAAGCAGCGGGGGCGTACCCCGTGATCGCCGCAGACCCCGTGCAGGAGCGCCGCGAGTTTGCCTTGAAAATGGGGGCAGACTTTGCGCTTGACCCGATGGCAGCGGATTTCCCCGAGCGCGTGCGCGCTCTCAGCGACGGCGGTGTAAACGTGTGCATCGAGGTCACGGGCATCGGGCAAGGTCTGGTGCAGGCACTGGAGTGTATGCAAAGAATGGGCAGAGTGGCGCTGCTTGGCTGTACGCGCAGCTCGAAATTTGAGATCGACTATTACGGCAAGGTACACGGCCCCGGCATCTCGCTGATCGGTGCGCACACGATGGCGCGCCCCAAGCACGAGTCCGCCGACCGCCTTTGGACGGAAAAGGATGATCTCAGAACGTTGTTCCGCCTGATTCGCGGCGGACGGCTGAACTTTTTGGATATGGTCAGCGAGATGCATTCCCCCGCCGAGGCGCAAGAGGTCTTTACGCGCCTTGCAACCGAGAAAACCTTTCCCATCGGGGTGCTGTTTGATTGGAATTTGATTTAAAAGGGGGACGTTCTATGAATTTCAACAATAAAGTCGCCATTTCCACGGGTGCGGCATCGGGCATGGGCCTTCTGTTTGCGGAGAATTTTGCCGCACTTGGCGGCAACGTGGTGCTGTGCGACGTCAACGAGGCTGTGCTTGCCGAAAAGGTGAATGCCATCAACGAAAAGGGGCAGGGCAAGGCGCTTGGCGTTGTGTGTGACGTGCGCGACTACGCGCAGGTCTGCGCCGCAAGAGATAAAGCGGTTGAAGCGTTTGGGCGTATCGACGTGATGGCCAACTTTGCAGGTGGCACGGCGGTGCGGATGTGCAAGGTCGACAGAGAAGCGCACCCCGAATTCCCCGACGTGCCGATCGACGTGTACGACTGGGGCATTGACGTCAACCTTAAGGGCCCGTTTTACTTTGCGCATGCGGTAACAAAGCAGATGCGCGCGCAAAAGGGCGGCCTGATCATCAACATCGGCTCGATCACCGGTGCCGAGGGCGACGGCTACGGCATGGATTACCCCACCTCAAAGGCGGGGCTGATGTACGGCCTTACCAAATCTATTGCGCAGTTCGGCGCACCCTACGGCATCCGCTGCGTGTGCATCTCGCCCGGCCCCGTGCTGACACGCGCCGCCATGGCAAAGATGAAAACGCTGCTGGGGCGCGCTGCCGAGCCGCAGGAGATCATTGATCTTGCACTGTTTATCGCCTCGGAGAAGGGGCAATTCATCAATGGCGAGAACATTATGATCGACGGCGGCAGAAACGCCATGCAAAGAAGGGTATAACTATGAGCAAGCCTACTTTTTTAAATCGTGAAAAGCCGCTGCTTACCTGCATGGTGCAGGCAGACAACCCCGAGCGCATCAAGGCGCTGATCGACAGATCACTCCCCGAGGGCGCGGAGGCGTTCGGGATGCAGTTTTGTAAGATGAAGCCCGAATACCGCAACCGCGACACCTACAAGGCACTCTTTGATCTGGCAGCCCCCCTGCCCGTTTACGTTACCAACTACCGCAAGCACGGCTCAAACGCGGGCAAGAATGACGAGCAGCTTGCCGCCGAGCTTTTGGAGCTTGCCGAGTGCGGCGCCACACTGTGCGACGTGATGGGGGATTATTTTGACCCGTGTGAGGGGGAGCTCTCGATGAACGAGGCAGCCGTCAAAAAGCAGATGCAGCTGATCGACGCACTCCACAAGGCGGGCGCCGAGGTGCTGATGTCCTCGCACGTGTTAAAATTCACTCCCGCCGAGCGTGTGCTTGAAATTGCGCTGGAGCATCAGCGCCGCGGCGCGGATATCTGCAAGATCGTAACGGGTGCGGAAAATATGGCGCAGCAGATCGAAAATCTGCGCATCATTACCTTGCTGAAAGAAAATTTAAAGGTCCCCTTTCTGTTCCTCACGGGTGGCGAGTGCCATATCTCCCGCCGACTTGGCGGCACGCTTGGCAACTGTATGTCGCTTTGCGTACACGAGTACGACGAGCTGGCTACGCCCTCGCAGCCGTTGCTTGCGGATATGAAGCTTTTGCGCGAGCTGATCGGGAGGAACTGAGCGTGCACCGTTTTTCAAAAGAAGCCGAGGGCATCTACCGCTTGCGCGTACCGTTTGAATCAATTTACACGTGCGTGTTTTTGATCGAAGCACAGGGCAAAAAAATTTTGGTGGATTGCGCCATGACCGAGGATGACGTGGAGAACGTCATCCTTCCCGCACTACAAAAAATGGGGCGCGCCCCCACCGATATCGATATGCTTGTGCTGACGCACCGTCACGGTGATCATGCAGGCGGCTTGGATGCGCTTTTGTGCCATGTCCCCGATATCGAGATCGTGACGGATCTGCGACAGCTCGCTGACGGTGTTTACACCTATCCGATGGGCGGTCACACCGAGGATTCGATCGGTGTGCTTGACGTGCGTACGGGCACGTTGATCTCCGGTGACGGCCTGCAGGGCGCGGGGGTGGACAAATACCCGTGCTACACGCAAGATCCGGGGATGTATTTGGAAACGCTCGATAGAATAAGAAGCGACGAGCGCATCACAAGCATCTTGTTTTCTCACGCCTACGAGCCGTTTTTTACCGACCGTGTGTCGGGCAGAGAACAGGTGCTTAGTTGCATAACAAAATGCCATGAATACACACAGAGAGGTAACGATAATGAAAGCAATACTTGTAAATGATGATAGTAAAAGATCGCTGCGCTGGGACGACGTTCCCAACCCCGAAATAAAGCCGGACGAGGTCCTGGTCAAGATCGAGGCGGCAGCCCTCAACCGTGCGGATCTGATGCAGCGCGAGGGGGATTATCCGCCCCCCGCAGGCTGCCCCGAATGGATGGGACTTGAGGTTGCGGGCGAGATCGTGGAGCTGGGCGCCGAGGTGGGTGAAAAATCCTCTTGGAAGCTTGGCGACAAGGTCTGCGCGCTGCTTGGCGGCGGCGGATATGCCGAGTACGTAGCCGTGAAATACGATATGCTGATGCCGGTGCCGAAAAATTGCTCTATGATCGAGGCAGCTGCCATTCCTGAGGCGTTTGCCACCGCCTACCTCAATTTGTTTATCGAGGGTGGCATCAAAGCGGGGAACACCCTTTTGATGAATGCGGGAGCTTCCGGTCTTGCCAGTGTGATCATTCCGATGGCAAAGGCGTTTGGCGTGCGCGTGATCACCACGGTGCTGCGCGACGACATTGCCGAGAGCATCAAGCACCTGAACGCCGACCGCGTGGTGGTGACGACCAAGGAGGATATCTCGCTTGTGCTGAAGGAGGAGCTGGAGGCAGGCCACTCGGTTGACGTTGCCATCGACTGCCTTGGCGGTGAGATCATGGGCAAGTGCATCCATTACCTCACCCACGGCGCGCGTTGGATCATGATCGCCGCGCTTGCGGGCACCAAGACTGAGATCGACCTCAAAAACATTTACGTGCGCAACGTGCGCATCATCGGCAGCACTCTGCGCTCCCGCACTCCCGAAATGAAGGCGCAGATCCTTGCCGGCATCGTGCGCGACGTCTACCCCAAGATCGAGGCAGGGCTGGTCAAGCCCACCATCCACGCCGTGCTGCCCATTCAGCAGGCAGAAGCAGCGCAGGATATCCTTTATCAGGGCAAAAACGTCGGCAAAGTCGTGCTGACGGTGCAGTAACAGAGAATAAAGCAAAAAAGCACCCGAACGGGTGCTTTTTTGCTTGCTTTTATTTCACCTCAAAGTCAAATACGCGGCATTCCTCGCAGCCGTGGGTAGAGAGGGGGATCAGGCGCAGCGCCTTGACCTTCCAGTCCACCGCGTGGCGTACAAAGCGCAGATGGTTGTCGTCCACGCAAAGCGAAAGCAGCTCGCCGTCCTCGCGTTCACCCTCTATGCGGTATGCCTTAAGCAGCGTTTGCGGCAGCTTGAAGCGGGTCTCCACCAGCGGGTAGTTGCAGGGCATATTGTGGTATTTGCGGTTCATATCATTGTCAAACACCAGGCGGATCTCGCGCACCGATACCTCACGCTCGAAGCGGTATTCGATCACGTCGCCGGGTTTGCCCACCCAGCAGTTTTCGGCACCGCGATCTATACCGTTGCGCACGATATCGGCGCTGCAGTATGCGTTTTTGCTCAGCTGCGGCACCTCGCGCGTGTGCCAGGGGAGATAGCAATCGTCCGCCATCAGCGTTTGCTGCAGCCTGGGGATATCCAAGGCGGAAACGTGGCACCCTTCTTGCAATGCCTGCGCCACCGCCGTGCCGAGCGCCTGCCCTAAGATCGCGCAGGTAGACATCACGCGCGACGAGGAAAGCGCCGCGTGCGTTACGCTGATATTTCTGCCCGCAAACACCAGGTTTTCAATGCTTTTGGAGATCATGCAGCGCAGGGGCAGCCCCCAGGGCTGCGGCACGGGGTGATAGATGGTGGGGTGAGAGTCGCGGTAGTAAAAGCCGGCGGGGAAGTGATCGTCCATCGACCAGCCCGCATATGCCACAAGATCCTCAAAGCGCCCCTCGGTGCGCACGTCGTTTTCGGTAACGATATATTTGCCGATATAGCGGCGGCTTTCCCGCTTGCCCGGCAGAAAGCCGATCCATTCCAGCTCCCAGTTCTCCACACCGTGATCGCCGTGGTTTTTCATGTGATCCCACACGCCGTAGCAGATCTTCAAAAGCTCGTCGCGGCAGCGGTCGGTGTCGTGGATGCAGTCCCACTCGCCGCCAACCTCGATCCACCAGAAGTTGTTGTCCTTACCGTGCGCGTGCGGCTTGTAGGGCAGATCCTCGTCGCTTTCGTATCTATATGCCCACTCGGGGGGAGTAAAGGGGACCTTATGGTCGGTCTCGCGGATCTGGAAAAGGCAGCTCATGCCCATTGTTTTTTTGTCGGCAACGTCGGGTGGAATGCTCTCGCCAAACTCACTTTTTGCCTCTCTGCCGTACATGTATTCCGCACCCGTTAAGGGGCAAAGGATCGAATCGCCCGAGCAATCGGCAAAATACGCGGCGCGCACCACGTGAAAGCTTTCGGCATTGGATTGCCACCCCTTCACGGCGGCGATCCGCTCGCCCTGCATCTGCGCATCAAGGCAGCTGGTGTTCAGCAGCAGGGTGATGTTTTGCTCGGCCTTCGCCTTTTCGTAAAGCTGCATATCCCACAGCGGATAGTGGAGCGAGGGGTTGTGATAAAAGTTTTCTAAAAACAGCTCCTCGATAATGCCGCCCTCGCGGTTGTCCTTTCCCTTGGCGCCGCCGCTCCACATACGGATCTCGCTGGAAGCGTTGCCGCCAAGCACGGGGCGATCCTGCATCAGCACCACGCGGATGCCGTGGCGCGC
Source organism: Eubacteriales bacterium (assembly GCA_045580065.1). Classification (GTDB taxonomy): domain Bacteria; phylum Bacillota; class Clostridia; order Oscillospirales; family CAG-272; genus Firm-07. The sequence continues at coordinate 2,126 of JAZNNA010000089.1, read as the reverse complement.
CGCCGCAATGGCACAGCAAAGCCCCGCAAGGCCCCCGCCCACCACGCAAAGGTCGGTATCGTAATACAAGGTTCTCATCGCATTTTTCTCTCCTACTTGAAAATTTGCCGCTTTTATAGTATAATAACACAAAAGCACCGGTTTTTCCTTTATTTCTGTGTCTGAAATATGTAATTTTGTGCAAGGAGAGTGCCGTGGATATCATTTCTCATATCAAAAGCTATATTCTGTTTCTCAAAACGCGGTGTCATCTGTCGATCACGCTGCACCCTATGGAAAGGGAAAACGTCATCCTTTCCGGCGAGCTGATCTCCTTTAACATTCACGATAACCCGTATTGCATTTACGTTAAATCTTTTTCCGCTGCACAAAAGCATTGTGTTGCATGTCAACGCAAGGTTTTGAAAAAATGCGCCGACGGCGCCTTTTTCGGGCGCTGCTATGCGGGGTGCGGTGAGTACGTGTACCCCATCTCAAACGGGGAGCGCGTGGTGGGCTTTATCTCCGTCAGCGGCTACGGCGGCGAGGGGGCGGGGTCTTACCTCGACGCACTCAGTAAGGAGTATGCCATCCCGCGCGAATCGCTTGGCAAGGCGTATGCTGCGCTGAGGGGTGAGCTCCCAAACCGCGCAGAGATCGACGCGCTGCTTTATCCGCTATGTGATATGCTGGAGTTGGCGTATCTGAGATCGCGCGAGAGCGCTGCAGCAGAGGAGGCGCTGATAGATCGCATTCTATACTACATTAAGCTGCACCACACGCAAAATATCACGTTGGCAGACGTTTGCGCGCATTTTTCCTGCAGCCGCTCGCACGTCAGCCATCAGTTCAGGCAAAAAACCGGCAAAACGATGCGCGAATACCTCACTGCGCTGCGCCTGGAGGATGCCAAGGCGCTGCTGCAGCACTCGCATCTTGGGGTAACGGATATTGCCTGCTCGCTTGGGTTTTCCGACTCAAACTATTTTTCCAACGTGTTCAAAAAGCACGTGGGCTGCTCGCCTCTTGCCTTTCGCAAGGCGCAAAGGGAAGGTGGGGGAGCTGTTTAACCGAATATTCCACCAGGCGAAAATTTTTTGATAAATACTTGGATTTACAAAGCAAAATAAATGACTGAAAAGTCCACCATTGTGACCAAAAATACAGTTTGAAAAAAGTGGCCCCCGTGCTATACTGTAAAGCCGATGCAAGCAACGCTTCAGGCTTGGATACGGTATCAAAAAAGGGGGTAGCTCACGTGGCGATCGGTATTTATCTGATCATTGTTGTTTTTTCGGTTGCGCAGTCCGCAACCACCAAGCTGTTTCACCAGGGCTCTGCCAATTCGTCAGTTTTCAATGCGGTCAAGTCACTGACCTCGCTTGTGCTGTTTGCCCTGATGGCGATCCCGGGCTTTACGCTGCACCTCACCACGCTTCTTTTTGGCGTGCTTTACGGCGCTTGCCTGTGCGCATCGCTGTATGCGGGGTATCAGGCGCTTTGTCGCGGCCCGATGGCGCTGACCAGCATGCTGGTATCCTTTTCTGTGTTTATCCCCATCCTTTGGGGCTTTACCGTGGGGGGCGAGCAGATCAGCGTGCTGCAGCTTGCGGCGTTGCTCCTTTTGATCGCAGCCATCGTGCTTTCCAATGCGGATGCACTTTTTGAGCGACTGATTCTTCGCCGTATGTTAGGCAAGGATGCGATGAAAAATAGGCGCGGCATGTGGCTGCTTTTTGTGGGCATCACCTTTTTGTGCAACGGTGCCTGCTCGGTTTTGCAAAAGCAGCATCAATCACTTTTTCCCGATGCCTACAACCGCGAATTTATGCTATTTGCGGTGCTCTTTTGCAGCATCGTGTTCTGCGCGATCCTGCCCTTTCGCGTGTCCTTTTCGGAATTTAAAAAAACAAAAGGGAAATGGCTTGCGGCCCTCTCCGGGATCGCAAACGGGCTTGCAAACTTTTTAACGCTGCTGCTTGCAAGCTTTGAAAACGCCTCCGTTCTTTTCCCCATCATCTCTGTGGGAACGCTGCTGTGCGCCATCCTTTGCGGCAAGTTTATGTTCAAGGAGGAGCTGAAGCTCAACCACTATCTTGCCCTCGCCATCGGCATCCTTGCCGTTTTGTTTTTAAAGCTGTAAAAAA
>JAZNNA010000088.1:0-5741 GCA_045580065.1 Eubacteriales bacterium | reverse complement strand
AGCTCCGCTACCGTGCCCACGGTAGCGGAGCTTTTTGTGTAAAAAGCAAATAAAAAAAGCCCATGCTGCGGTCACGGGCTTTTTTACTGTTTGGCCGGGTGGCGGGACGGGCATTGCCCGTGCCACCTTCCGGTGTATCGTTGCTGCAATTAAGCAATAGGAGCGATAACGATGGTAGTGCCGTTCTCGGTAACAGCGTAGCCTGCAGGAGCAGTGATAGCAGATGCTGCAAGGTTGCAGTCGATCAGAGTGACGGTCTCGCCTGCTACAAGGCAGGAAAGGTCAAGTTCGCCTTCGCCTACGAACTCACAATCGGTAAGAACGGAGGTAGCGTAAGGTCTGAGGTTGCCCTCGAAGGTGCAGCCGGTGAAGTTTACGCTGTCAACACAGTTGGAGTAGGAGGTCCAGCTCTTGAACACGGTGTTGGTGAAGTTGATCTTGTAGTTGGTTACTACAGAGCTGTTGTAGTTGAAGGAGTAAGCGCCGTCAAGCACACAGTTCTCAACGTTCAGATCGCCGTTCAGGGTGTTGTTGATGTAAAGAGCGCGGCCGTTCTCGCTAGCGTCGATGGTCAGGTTCTTTACGGTACCGCTCTTAACGGTAAGCACGGGAGCGGACATGCTGGGGGAGGTCAGCTTATCGCCGGTGTAAGCAAGGGTGTTGCCTGCGCCGTCGAATACACCGCCCTCAAGAACGGGACGGTCAGCAGCGCTGGAAATGTTTACGTATGCGCCAAGCTCAACGTTCTTGCCTGCTGCAAGCTTATCAAGCATATCTGCAACGTTTGCAACGGGAAGGTCAACCGCGGAGTCGTAATCGTTACCGAAATCGTCGCTCTCGCTTGCAAGCTGAACGGCGTGAAGGGTTACGTTAAAGCCGCCCTCGCAAAGGTTCATGCCCTGATACTCGTTGCCTGCGGACTCCATCAGCTTAAGCGCGATGGCGTAAGTAGCAACGGTTGCATCCTTAGCAACGGTGGAGGTGCCCTGTGCAAGAACGCCGCCGTCGGTGTTCATAAGGTCGGCAACGGTGCCGGCAGGGGTCATAGCAGCAAGAGTTGCCTCACGGTCGGTCATATCAAAGGGATTGCCGGCGGTGATGTCAGCAACGTAGACCTCAACAACCTCAGCAAGGTTGGTGAGGGTGCCCTGAGGAGCGATGCTCAGGAAGTACTGGAAGTGGAGAGAACCCTTGTTTACAACGGTTACCTCTTCAAACTGAACAAAGCCGGGCTCCCAGCCGTGCTCGGGGGAAACGAAAATAGCAGTGTCGGTGTCTTTGAGAGAAGCGCCCTTGTAGAGAAGGTCAACCTTCAGCGTACCGGTAGAAACCTGGTTGCCGGTGCTGGATACCGTATCGGTAAACCAAGCGAACGTGGTTCCGGTAAACAGTGCGATGCACAAAAGAAGAGCAAGTACCGAACCAAGAAGAGCTCTCTTACGATTCTTCATTTCAGTCATTTTAAATTTTCTCCTTTAAATAAATGTGGGTAGGTGAATATTTTCCTCACGTTACCTCCCGCAGAAGGGGCAACGCGCTAAGGGAAACAAACCTAAAGATTTTTTGCCGATCCCAAGTGATCAGGATTCAGCGGTGATGGTGACGGTGCCGTCGGGACGAACGTCGTAGCTGACGTTGGTGACGTCGGTATTCCAAGCTTTGATCGCCTCGTCGGTAATTTTGCTACCGTTCAGAGTGCAATCGATCAGCGTGATGCTCTCGCCAGCCTCAAGCTCGGAAAGATCAAGGGTGGCGGTGGAGGTAAAGTTGCATCTCGTAAGGATCGTAGATGCGTAGGGTCTCAGGTTGGCCTCGAAGACACAATCTGAGAAGTAAACAGCTGCAACGCTGTTTGCATAAGAGGTCCAGCTCTTGAACGTAGTTCTGGTAAAGTTGAGCGTGTAGTCGGTTTTTACAGCGCTGTTGTAGTTGAAGGCATATGCGCCGCTAAGAACGCAATCCTGAACGTACAGGTCGCCTGCAAGCGTGCTGTCAACGTACAACGCTCTGCCGTTTGCACCACCGTCGATCTTAAGATTTGCGATGGTGCCGCCCTTGGTGGTAAGCACAGGGGCAGACATGCTCGGGAGCTTATCGCCGGTATAGGTAATGGTGTTACCGTTGCCGTTCAGCGAGCCGCCGTTCATAACGGGGCGATCGGCAAGAGTGGCAATAGAGGTGTTTACAAGCAGGGAAACATCCTTGCCCGCTGCAAGCTCGGCAAGCAGCTCGTTCACCGAAATAACACCTGCAAAGGTTGCCTCTTTATCATACTCGGGGGAGTTGAAGCCGTCCTCCTCGTTTTCCACCTGCGTGGCCTCAAGTCTGATGCCAAGGGTGATGGAGGGGGGCTCGGTCCCGGTGAGATAGTTGGCGGCATTGCCAACGTCAGAGGGCATGTAGATAACCATGGCCAGGATATCGTTTTTGCCGCTGAGCAGCTCGGTCCCCTGCTTGACGTAGGGGGTGGAGAGCGGAGTGGCGCTATCCTTTACGGCCGCAATGGCCGCAGCGCGATCTGCAAATACCGAGGTGGGATCCTTGACGGTTCCCTGCTTCAGTACGTCAGACAGGCGGAATGGCTCGTTATCCACGTTCGTGCCGGCGGTTTCGCTATCGACGTAAACCGTTAGCTGATACTTGAGTGCCAGCGTGCCCGCGTTACTTACCCTGAAGTAAATATACTCGGCTGCACCCGGCTCCCAAAGTGCGGTAGCAAACAGGTTTTCGTCGCCTTCAACGGGCTTCCAGGTAACCAGGTCCTTGGAATACTCCAGATCCACGTCCAGATTACCGGCCAATATTTTGTTTTTGTTGTTGAAAATACTGTCGGTAAACCACGCGAACGTAGTACCTGCCATGAATACAACGCATAGCAGCAGCGACAAAAGTCCTGCCGTAAGCGCCGTAGAAGGCTTTTTGGTGGAACGCTTCATTAATGTTTTCTCCTTGATAAAGTATGACGAATGCCGTTAAGTACCTTCGGCCTCGTCGGTAGAAGAAAGGGATGATACGGTGGGGTCGGTTTTTTCTTCGACGATCGGGGTGGCGGATCGCTGTTGCTGCTGTGCAGCTTCCAGCTCCGCTCTCATGCGTTGCAATTCTTCCATCATCTGCAAGGTCTCGGCGCGCTCTGCAGCAAGCTGCTCGCGCTCGGCGTTTCTTTGTGCATCCTTGGTCTGCTTATAGCTGCGCCATGCACGGATGCACGTGAGCAGCTGGATGGCGATCAGGATCAGAAACGGAATGCCAACGACCAAAATGTATCCAAGCGGGGTCTCCATCCATTCGATAAAGTTGCCCAGATTGGAGATTTTGAGTTTGTATTTGCCCATAACAAAGTTATAAGCAACAGGCTGCGCGTCTTCTGCGCCGGTTGTTGTACCGTAAGTGATAAAATACGGAACGCCGTCGTCAACGTATTTTGATTTGATCTTATGCGTGATAACGCGTCCGTACGCATCGCTGTCCGGATCCATACACACAAACGAGATGACGTCGCCTTCCACCAGGGTGGAGGGATCTACCTTTTTGCAAAGGATCAAGTCGCCGGCATCAAACACGATATCGTTGTTTTGCGACATGGAGTCAGACAAAACCACGTATGCGCGAAATCCGAAAAGTGATGCATTACCCTTTTGCCCCATGACCAAGGTCAGAATGGTGAATGCAAGCATGGCTACTGTGGCCGCAACCAGCACCCACGTGAGAACACGCGCGGTGCTTTTCCATACTTTGCTGTTTCCCATAGCTTAGATCAGGTGGCCTGGGTTGCAGAGATTTTGATGTCGAAGGTGACCTTGCCGCCCTCGGTGTCGTTATTGTCACGGGGATCGGCGGGGTCCTGAATGTCCTCAAACTCGGCGATCACAAGGAAGTGACCGACAGAGTCTGCGGTGGGTGCTTCACCGGGGATCGCGCTGTTGGGCGCAAGCTCCTCGATCGCTACGGTAAAGTTACCGGCAGCGGCACCGCTGAGATACATGGTCTGGGGAGTTGCGCCTGCAAGGGGCTTGCCGTCGGCATCGGCTGCAACGATGGTGACCTTTACCTGCTCGGAAAGAGCGACAGAGGCAGCATCCTTTGCATTGTTTTCGCCGATGATCACGTCGGTAACGGTAACGTCGTAGGTGAACGCCACGATACCGTTATTGATCACCTTGATCAGCGCAGTCTGGGTCTGAGTGGGAACCGCATTTTCGATCATGAAGATGGAATCCTCGTTAGCCACCAGGTCAACGGGGTTTGCCAGGGCGGGGAGAGGATCAAGCTTACCGGTCGTGGTGTTGAGCACGCTGCCGGTCTTCTGGATCATTTCCACGTCGATGGTAAGATTGCCTGCCTGCACGTGGCTCTCGTTTATCACGTCATCGGTGAAAAGAGCAAACGTCAGGGAGGTGGCTACGGCCAGAGTCATAATCAAGGCAAGGGTTGCAAGGAACGCGGCTTTCATTACGGAGCCTCTTCTCTGCTGCTGCATGATTATGCCTCCTTCTCGTCCTCAGTTTTGTTACGGCGAACCTTACGGTTCTCAAGTGCGGCTTGGTTTGCTACCTGCATGGTGAAGATGGCGGCGTCAAGCTCGGCATCGTCAACAATGCGGAAGCGGGTGGGCTTGTTGCGGATCTTTTTGCCGTTTTCCTTGTTGTACTTTACAAGCTCGGCGTTGACCACAGTGCAATCCAGGGTGACCGCACCGCGCATGATGCGCAGACGGGCGATGGTATCGCGGCCCTGCATTACGGTAAATGCATAAGTAGACTCAAGGATGCGCGCCATTTCAAGCTCGCCTGCTGCCTTTACGATCTTGTCGTAGCGGCGCTGGTCAACCTTTTTGAGCGCATCGTATGCCTCTTTCAGAGTGAGGCGTACGGTCTGGGATACCTCAAAGGAAACGGCGTTTTCGTCGTCCTCCTCGGCGGGCTTCTCCTCAGCGGGAGCTGCAGGAGCGGTAACCACTTCGCAGACAGGTTCCTCTGCAACGGGTGCAGGTTTTTCTTCTACGGGGGCCGGCGCTTCCACTACGGGTGCAGCTTGCTGCACGGGAGCGGGTGCCTGTTGCGGAGCTGCCTGGTAATACATGCCACGGGTCTGGCGCAAGCCGATCATAAACTCGCAAACCGCCATGGACATCATGCCAAGAGCTGCAACACCCATGATAGCTACCAAGATGATGAGTGCTGTTGTCATTGCTTTTTCTCCTTTACTTTTACTTCGCCGCAAGCGACCGCAAAGCATACGGCCACACGTGCACATTGCGGACGCACGCGGTGAGTTACTATAGATTATATAATAAATCAACAATTTTTGCAAGTGTTTTCCCCCAAAAAACGCACAATTCTCTCATATTGAGCAAAAATGACAAAATTGTAACATCCCTTTTTGTGCAACATAATAACAATATGTAGCAAAGTGTAAACCGCGCCTTTTGCCCCTCTGCATTTCAAGACTTGGGCGACAGCAGTACAACGCAACAAAAAAGCGGCGCGGAAGCTGCCTTCCGCACCGCTTTTTTTCACCCGTTTTGGGGTTATTTTTTGTGGAAACCGTTGATCACGACCTCGGCGACCGGCCTTTCCAGCTCGTCCGAGAGCATCACACGGTAATAGCAGGTGCTGCGCCCGTCCTTCACACACCGCGCCTCGGCGATCAGGCGCTCACCCTTGGGAACGCCCAGGTACGTGATAGAGGAAGCAAGCGAAACGGTGCGCATTTCCTCGTGATTGACGGCCACCGCAAAG
>JAZNNA010000087.1:0-8582 GCA_045580065.1 Eubacteriales bacterium | reverse complement strand
CATTCTGGAAGCAAAGCCGAGCTTCTCAACTGCAGCCGCGGAGTCACCGCCGCCAATGATGGAGATTGCGCCCGAATCAGCAACTGCTGCTGCAACTGCCTCAGTACCTGCTGCGAAGTTCTTCCACTCGGAAACACCCATCGGGCCGTTCCAAACTACAGTGCCTGCGCCCTTGATAGCGTTAGCGAAGAGCTCACGGGTGTTGGGACCGATGTCAAGACCCATCCAGCCATCAGGAATATCGTCAGAGTTAACGATCTTGTACTCAGCGTTCTCATCATACTCGGTTGCAACAACGTTGTCAACGGGGATCATGAAGTTAACGCCCTTAGCTGCTGCCTTTGCAACCATCTCGTTAGCGAGCTCGAGCTTGTCTTCCTCGCAAAGAGAGGTTCCTACGCTGTGACCTGCAGCCTTGAAGAAGGTGTAAGCCATACCGCCACCGATGATGAGGGTATCAACCTTTTCAATGAGGTTGTTGATCACACCGATCTTATCGGAAACCTTGGCGCCGCCAAGGATAGCAACGAAGGGACGCTGAGGATCGGCAAGAGCGCCGCCCATGATAGAGATCTCCTTCTGGATCAGGTAGCCGCAAACTGCGGGAAGGTAATCGGCAAGGCCTGCAGTAGAAGCGTGTGCGCGGTGAGCGGTACCAAACGCATCGTTTACGTAGATCTCAGCCATAGAAGCCATTTCCTTGGCAAATGCGGGATCGTTCTTGGTCTCTTCCTCGTGGAAACGGACGTTTTCCAGCAGAAGGACCTCGCCGCCCTTCAGCGCTGCAGCCTTAGCCTTAGCATCGGGACCGATCACGTCCTTAGCCATTTTTACCTCGATACCAAGCAGCTCGGAAAGACGGGCAGCTACGGGAGCGAGGGAGAACTTGACGTTGTCGTTCTTTGCAGCCTCAAGATACTTAGCGATAGCGGCGGCCTGCTCTTCGGCAGGGAGAGCCTCAACCTTTTTCTTTTCTTTTTTATCCAGCTTCAGCTTTTCGTTGAAGATGTTATGGGGACGGCCGAAGTGAGAGCAAAGGATAACGGCAGCACCCTGGTCAAGCAGGTACTTGATGGTGGGCAGAGCGCCAACGATACGCTTGTCGTCGGTGATCTTGCCATCCTTCATGGGCACGTTAAAATCGCAACGAGCGATGACTTTTTTGCCGGCTACGGCAATGTCTTCGATTGTTTTTTTGTTGTAGGTCATAATAAACTCCACCTTTCGTTTTTTTGCAACAGATTTATTTTATCATAATATTGACATTTAATCAAGTATTTATTGTTAAAATTTTCGCTAATTTCATATTTTTGCCCCAAAACCCTCCGGTTTTTGTGATTTTCGCCTCAAAAAAGCAAAATCCCCACTTAAGTGGGGATCTTTTGGCATGGATATCAGGCGCTTACAACGCCGGTAACAGTCACGATCGCCTGCTCTCCCGCCGGCAAAATAACGGTAGCGGCAGGGTCCAGCGTCAGCAGTCCCTCGGGCGTGAGGGTATAGTCGGTGGCGACCAGGGGCACCTCCGTGCCCGCAATGCTGAGTGAAATGCCTGTAAAGCGAAAGCCGTCGGGCAGCTGATCGGAAAGATCATCCAAGAAAATGGGAGTAGAAAGGCTGTTGGTGATGGTGAAGGTATACTGAATGCTCTCCCCTACAACCGCGGTAGCAGGAGCGCTTTTTACGATACTGAGCGGGCGACGGGTCGCAGTGGCGATGTCACTATCGCTGATAGCAGCTGTGGTGTCCCCCTCATTTGCCGTACCGATAGCGGTGGAAGCAATGTTGTCCCCCGTAGCAAGTGCGCTAACGATGGCATCGTAAACGAGGAGAATGCTGCCGCCTGCAGGGATCTCCTGCGCAAAGGTGAACACAAGACCCGAGCCATCCTCGCTTACCGCGAACGGCAATGCGACAAGATCTGCTCCCGTGTATAAAAATGCCTCGGCACTGTCCGGCACAAAGGAAAGCACGCCGCCTGCCAGATCAACGCGGATCTCGGGGGCGCTCAGCATGCCGCTCCCCGTGTTCTCCATCACAACGACATAGCGCAGCGTTTCCCCGTTACCAAAAAGTGAAGGAGCCACGCCGTGTGTCACCCGCAGTCCGTAGCTTACGTCAAAAACAGTGCTGGTGATATTAGAGACCACGGTGCTTTGCATCCCCCCTTCGGGGGTGAAACGAAGCGTTCCCTGGTTTTGAAGTGTTGCCATATTGAAAAATCCTTTCTTGTATTGCAGGCACGCCTGCAATACAAGAATATGACAAAATCCGCCCTTTTGTGCAAAGAAAAAGGCTTGCAGCGCGCGCTGCAAGCCTTTTTAATTACTTGTTTGCCAGCTTTTCCAGAAGCTCGGTCTGGCGAGCGATGTTGGCGTACATCTGCTCAAGAGCTGCCTTTTCAGCTGCTGCCTTCTCGGCTGCGGCTGCGGCGGCTGCCTCGTCGGCTGCCTTCTTCTTGGCATCCTCCTCAGCCTTTTTCGCGGCTGCTTCGGCGAGCTCCTTAGCATCCAATCTCTTGCGGATGTTGTTGATCGTGCGAACGATAACGAACAGCGTGAAGGCGATCAGCAGGAAGTTGATGATGGCATTGATAAACGCACCCCAATCGATGTAGATCGAGTTTGCAAGATCCACGGTGGTAACGCCTGCCTCGTCGGTTACCTCTACCCTGGACAGGAAGGTATAGATATCGCTGAGCGAGTCTTTACCGAGGATCATGGCAAGCAGCCAGTTGATGATGGGCTTTAAGATGTTATTGCTGAGCGAGTTGATGATCGCGGTAAACGCGCCGCCAACGATAACACCAACGGCCATATCAAGCACGTTGCCACGAGTGATGAACTTCTTAAAGTCGGCAAAGAAGCCGTCTTTTCTCTTTTTGAGTTCCTTTTTCATTTCATGTTTCCTTCTTTCTCTTTCTTTTCTTTCGCCCTCAGCGATCCTGCGCTCAAGAGCTTCTCTATCAGCCTTTCCCATAGTGAAAGTACCTCCTTTATATAATACAACAATCATAGCACCCTTGTCAAGATTTGTCAACAAAAAAAGCGCAAATTTTTGCAATTTGCGCTTTTTTATTTGCTTCAAAGAAGATCGGCGATCTCCAAAATAAGCTTTTCGGTTTTTTGCCAACCCAGACAAGGGTCGGTAATCGATTGGCCGAACTCACCCGAGCCGATCTTGCAGGCACCGTCAACAAGATAGCTCTCGATCATAAAGCCCTTGACAAGCTGCTTGATTTCTGCATTGTGGCGGCAGGAGTGCAGCACCTCTTTGCAGATACGGGGCTGCTCGTCGTACCTTTTGCCGGAGTTTGCATGATTGGTATCCACCACAACAGCGGGATTTGCAAGGCCGGACTTTTTGTAAAGCTCACAAAGACCGACAAGATCCTCGTAGTGGTAGTTGGGCAGGCTTTGACCGTGTCTGTTGACGTAGCCGCGCAGGATCGCGTGCGAAAGCTTGTTGCCCGCGGTTTCCACGGCCCAGCCGCGGTAAATAAAGGCGTGAGGGTGCTGCGCTGCGGTAATGGAGTTCATCATGACCGAAAGGTCACCGGCGGTGGGGTTTTTCAAGCCCACGGGAACGTCCAGACCGCTGGAAACAAGGCGATGCTCCTGATTTTCAGAGGAGCGCGCGCCGACTGCCACGTAAGAAAGCAGATCGGAAAGATAACGGTGGTTAGCGGGATACAGCATCTCATCAGCGGTGGAAAGGCCGGTTTCGGTCAATGCCCTGGCGTGCAGCTCACGGATCGCCAGAATGCCGTGGTAAAGATCGGGCTTTCCGGTGGGATCTGGCTGATGCAACATACCCTTATAGCCGTCGCCGGTGGTGCGAGGCTTGTTGGTATAAATACGCGGAATGATCACAAGGCGATCCTTGACCTGCTCCTGTACGCGAGCAAGGCGATAGATATACTCCATCACCGGCTCCTCAGCATCTGCCGAGCAGGGACCGATCACAAGCACCAGCTTGTCGGACTCGCCCGTGAAGATCTTTTGGATCTCCTCGTCACGCTTTGCTTTTTGCGCCAGCGCCTCGGGAGTAACAGGATAACGCTCTTTGGTATCCTTGGGAATGGGAAGCTTACAAATAAAATTCATGTTGTTCATGGGATCTACGCTCTTTTCTTTAAAAAACTACTGCTAATTATAAATCTTTTGCAGTTTTCTGTCAATAGCTTTTTGAAAATTTATTCAGCGGAAATCACATAATCATACAAAGGCTGACCGCCGGGAGCCACAACAAGCTCCGCTGCCGGATATTTTTCTTCAAGCAGAGCTGCAATACGGGCAGTTTCCTCCTCGGTGGCATCAGCACCACAGTACAGAGAAAGGAACTGCGGGTCATCCCCCACAAAGCCAAGCAAAGCACCTACGGCCTCAAAATCGGTGGCGGTAGCAACCTTGACCTTGCCGTTGACAAGACCAAGCACCTGACCGTCCTTGATATGCAGGCCATCGATCTCGGCATCTCGTACGGCGTGTGTGAGGGAAAGTGTGGTCACAAGGCTCATGGCCTCCTTCATTGCCTCTGCGTTCTCCTCTGCACCGACCCCTTCGTCAAAGCTCATCATAGCGGCAAAGCCCTGCGTGAAGTGCGCGGAAGGGATCACGATCACCTTTTTGTCGTTGGTCAACTCAGCAGCACGGTCGGACACCATAAAGATGTTTTTGTTGTTGGGGAGAATGAATACGGTTTCTGCATTAACGGCAGCGATCGCCTCAAGCACGTCCTCGGTGCTGGGGTTCATGGTCTGGCCGCCGGGCACGATATAATCCACGCCCAGATCGCGGAATAGGGTGGTTACACCCTCACCGACTGCCACGGATACAAAGCCGTAAGGCTTGGGCGGCTCGGTGGGCTTTGCGGGAGCCTCTTGCTTTGCGGGCTCCTCCTTGGTGAGAGAGGTATGTTGCAGGCGCATATTCTCTACCTTGATCATCGAAAGGTTGCCGTAGGTCAGCGCACGCTCGATAACCTCGCCGGGATGGTTGGTATGCACGTGCAGCTTTACAAAGCTGTCGGTTTCGATAAACACAAGGCTGTCACCCATCTGAGCAAGCCAGGGCTTGAAGTCGGCTGCAGTTCCCTCACCCATATGTGCCTCGTCCTTATCTGCGATGCACTCGGTGCAATAACCAAACTTGATGTCTGCGGTATCAAAGTCAGAAAAATCAGCTGCTGCCTTGTTGGCATCGGCCTCCATGCGCTCACGCAGCACGGGGTGATTGTTAAGGGCAGCCAGCATGCCGGAGATCATGGTAACAAAGCCGCTGCCGCCGGCATCCACCACACCCGCCTCCTTGAGCAGGGGCAGCATCTCGGGGGTTTCGGCAAGAGCCTTATTGGCAACGCTGAGCAGATAAGCGAACAGACCGATAGTGTCGCCCTCAAAGCGGCGCTCACGCACCACGCGGACGGCCTCCTCGGCACAGGAGCGCATAACGGTGAGGATAGTGCCCTCGGTGGGGTTCATCACGGCGCTGTAGGCCTCTTTGGTGCCAAATTCAAAGGCCTTGGCAATATCCTCGGCATCTGCACTTTCAAGCCCCTTCATGGACTTGGCAAAGCCGCGGAAGAACAGCGACAAGATAGCGCCGGAGTTACCGCGTGCGGAGCGCAGGATATTATCCGAAATGCGCATGGCACAATCAGAGATCGTGCCCTCGAAGGCGGTCAGATCCTGCACGGTGCTCATCGTCAAGCTCATATTGATGCCGGTGTCGCCGTCCGGAACGGGAAATACGTTCAGGGCATTGATGGTTGCTTGGTTATTATCCAGTGCGTTTGCAGCAGAAACGCACATCTGACTAAATGTTTTGCCGTCGATTTTCATATTACGATCAGCGCTCCTTTCCAATGAAGAACAGTGCCATGGTACCGGGGCCGGAATGCGCTCCGATCACGGGACCAACGTGGGAGATCAGAATGGGCTGCTTGACGCCCATGGTCTTTTGGATACGGTCGGCAAGATACTTTGCCTCGTCCTCGCAATCGCCGTGGCTGATAAAGACAAGCTGCTCGGCGGGGTCGATCGCAAGCGCCTGCATACGGGCGCACAGATCGTCGATCGAGGCGGTGCGACCGCGCTTGGTGCCGATCTTAACAAGATGTCCGTCGTTATCCACGTGCATAATGGGCTTGATGCCAAGCGCGGAGCCTGCAACGGCAGTAACGGCGCTGACGCGACCGCCACGGTGAAGGAAGAACAGATCGTTTACCGTAAAGAGGTGCGTGAGGTTCAGCTTGATGCCCTCAACGTAGTCGCGCACCTGCTCAAGAGAAGCACCCTCTGCCTTTTTTCTGGCGGCAAGCACCACAAGCAGACCTTGACCGAGGGATGCGCAGAGCGTATCAATGGCAACACAGGTGCGCTCGGGATACTTTTCCGACATCTCGCGTGCGGCAACAAAGCCGGCGTTGAAGGTGCCGGAAAGGCCGGAGGAAAAGCCGAGATAAAGCACATCCTTTCCTTGTGCGAGCTGGGCCTCAAACTCCTTTTCAAAGGTTTCGATATTAACGGCAGCGGTCTTAGCTCCCTTCTTTGCGCGAAGCTTGGCATAAAATTCTGTAATATCGATCTCGTTATTGGGCTTGGTTTCCTCGCCCTCTACCGTAACAGCAAGCTGAATAACGCTGAGATCGTATTGCTCAATGACATCGCGGGGCAGATCGCTGGAGGAATCCGTAACGATAACGTAAGGATGCATATTTTTTTCCTTTCTCGTTTTGAATTTATCTTGAAAAACACTTGACAACCGTGTTAGGCCGTGCTAAACTAAAGGGGTCAAGTTACATTCGTAACACACCAATTATACCACCATTTAGCATCTCTGTCAATCTTTTCTATAAAAAATATAATAAAATGTGACAACATGAAAGGTTTTGTTTATGCGAGGAAAAAGCGAATCCAATAAGCTGGCCAAGGAATATATCGTTACGGCGCTGATCGAATTGATGAAGGTACAGGATTATCACGACATTACCATTACCGACCTCACAAAAAAGGCAGGGGTGTCGCGTATGGCGTATTACCGCAACTACACTTCAAAAGAGGATATCATAAACAAGTTTATTGACGACGTTGGCACTTCTATTCACGAAAAGCTGGAAAGCCTGCGCTCTCATGCAGACGTTTACGCCTATTATTACGAGCTGTTTATGCAGCTTGGCTCTTATAACGATCTTGCCATCACCGCCTATCACGCCGGCCTTGGCGAGCTGATCCTTGCGCAGATCACAAAAAACATGGCGCTGACCTTCCCCGGCGAGGGAATGTCGGCGACCGAGCGCTATCGCCATTTGCACATTGCGGGCGCGTTTTACAATATTTTTATCAACTGGCTCAAAAACGGGCAAAAGGAATCGGTTGCCGATATGGCAAAGCTCTGTTGTTCCCTTACCTGCGAGGGCTGTCATATCACGTTTGAAAAAGGAGCAAAACAATGAGTAAGCAATTAAAGGTTGGTGTTGTGGGGCTTGGCCTGATCGGCGGCTCTATGGCACGGGCATACAGTGCCGCGGGTCACACCGTTCTGGCACACGATATCTGCGCCGCTTCTATCGAAGAAGCTCTGTCACAAAACGCGATCTGTGGCAAGCTGACCGCTGAAACCGCAGCAGAATGTGACGTGATCTTTCTTGCCGTGTATCCCAACGCCGCCATGGCCTGGCTGCGCGCCACCGCACCGCATCTTCGCAAGGATTCGGTGGTGATCGATCTTTGTGGCACCAAGCGTGGCATTTGCCAGACCTGCTTTGGCATGGCAAAGGAATACGGCTTCCGCTTTGTGGGTGGCCACCCTATGGCCGGCACGCAATACTCCGGCTTTTCCAACAGTAAGGACGAGCTGTTCCGCGGCGCACCTATGGTGATCGTACCCGACGATGCCGAGGATGAGGCGCTCTTAACGCGCGTGCGCGAGCTACTGCTTCCCGTCGGCTTTGGCACCATCACCATCGCTACCGCCGAAAAGCACGACCGTATCATCGCTTTTACCTCCCAGCTGGCGCACGTGGTATCCAACGCATACGTCAAAAGCCCCAACGCCCAGGTGCATAAGGGCTTTTCCGCAGGCTCTTATAAGGACCTCACGCGCGTGGCCTGGCTGAACGAAAAAATGTGGACCGAGCTGTTTATTGAAAACAGCGATTATCTGATCGAGGAGATCGACGGCATCATCAAGGCGCTTACCGCCTACCGCGATGCGATGTCGGTGGGAGATGCCGACACGCTTTGCGCACTCCTGCGTGAGGGCAGACTTGCCAAGGAGCGCGTTGACCAAGGAAGCGAGGACGACAAATGACAAGCGTTACCGTCAAGGCCTCCCGCACCTACGAGGTGCAGATCGGCAAGGGGCTTTTAAAGAAGGGCGGCGCGCTGCTTTCTTCCCTTCTGCCCCCGCCGCGCACCGTGATGCTGGTCAGTGACGACCGTGTATTTCCCCTTTGGGGCGACATACTGCAGACCTCGCTGACCGAAGCAGGCTACATCGTTAAGACCTTTGTTTTTCCAAACGGAGAGGCTTCTAAGACCACGGATACTGTTGTAAAGCTCTGGAACGCGCTGGCCAAGG
>JAZNNA010000086.1:0-6126 GCA_045580065.1 Eubacteriales bacterium | reverse complement strand
AAAAGCTGCTTGAGAGGCTCTACCAGTTCGAACTTCAGGTCTTCAGGAAGACCGCCTACATTGTGGTGTGACTTCACCATCTTGGCAGTCTTTGTGCCGCTTTCCACTATGTCAGGATAGATGGTGCCCTGTCCGAGGAAGTCTATGCCGTCAAGCTTGCGTGCCTCTTCCTCGAAGACGCGGATGAACTCGCTGCCGATGATCTTCCTTTTCTGCTCAGGATCGGCGACGCCTTCCAGCAGACCGAGGAAACGGTCGGTGGCATCTACATATATGAGGTTTGCACTAAGCTGGTTGCGGAACACTTCGATTACGTTCTCAGACTCTCCCTTGCGCATGAGACCATGATTCACATGCACACATACGAGGTTGTCGCCGATTGCCTTGAGGAGGAGGGCCGCTACTACAGAGCTGTCGACACCGCCGGAAAGTGCCAGAAGCACCTTTTTATTGCCCACCTGCGCGCGGACCTCGGCAATTTGCTCGTCAATAAAGGCTTTTGCAAGCTCGGGGGTGGTAATGCGTTGCATTTCTGCGGGACGTGTATTTGGTGTCATACTTTTTTATCCTCCGTTTTCATTTTTATTTTAGAATATAATTATATCACTTTTTTTTAGCGTATGCAAGTATTTTCAACATATTTTTTCGCATCAGATGCAAGAAAAAAGTTAAATTTTTCTTTGCGATTTTGTGCAAAATCTCTTGTGCTGATTGACGAGGGAATAAAAAAAGTGTATAATGTAAGAGGTAAAATTTGCTCTTGGGAGGTGATACGTGGTGAATGCTGTGATCAGCGAGGCTGACTATCGCAAGCAGATCGGCAAAACGGCAGGTAAGGCATACCTGTTTTTTGGCGAGGAGGATTATCTCAAGGCGCATGCGGTAAAGCAAACGCGCGCAGCCATCTGTGAGGATGCCGCCTTTGCGGTGTTTAACGATATCACCATCGACGCGGCGGATTACACCCCCGACGGGCTGCTGAACGCCATGTCGCCGCCCCCCATGATGTCGGAGGGCAGACTGATCGTTTTGCGCGGGCTTGATTTTACTTCTATGAAGCCGACCGACCTGGACGCCCTGCTGGAAACGCTGGCGATCCTGCCGGAGTATGACTATAATACGGTGCTGATCTACGTGGCGGCAGGCCTTGTGGATGAGGGGTATCTCCCTAAGCGCCCCTCTGCCATCTTCAAAAAGCTTTCCGAGGTGCTGATCCCGGTGCGCTTTGAGGCCTCTACCCCCGCGCGCCTTGCCGCGTGGGCCGGCAAGCATTTTGCGCATCTTGGTGTGCAGGCATCCCCCGCCGCGTGCGGCTTTTTGGTGTCCTACGTGGGGGAGAGCATGTTCCGTCTTGCTGCCGAGATCGAAAAGCTTGCCTACTACGTGCTGGCCGCCGGCCGCAGCAGCGTCAGCGAGGAGGATATCCGCCTTGTCACCGTTCCCCAGCCGCAGACCGATGCCTTTGCGCTTTCCAACGCCATTCTGGCAGGGAAGTATAAGGAGGCGCTGGAGGCGCTTGCGGTGATGAAGTTTGAGCGCATTGAGCCGACGATGGTGCTGGGCGAGCTTGCCAAAACACTTTGCGATATGTACGCTACGCGCCTTTTTCTGGATGCGGGGCGCTCACAAAAGGAGATCGCCGCGGCCCTGAAGCTGCACGAATACAAAACGGGGCTGATCGTGCGCGCGGTATCGCGCACCACGCTCTCTCGTCTTTCCCGCGCGGTTGCCCTATGCGCCGAGGCGGATATGGCGCTGAAAAGCTCCTATGCCGACTATACCCCCATCGAAAAGCTGATCTGCAGCTTGTAAGTGTTTGCTCTTGACTTTCTTATTTTTTATAGTATAATAGTAATGATATTGCATAAGGAGAAATTGTAATGAAGGCTTATAAAATGAACATTGCGGGTGTAGAGCGTGCGCTGCCGCTTTGCCCCCTGAATAAGGATCTGTATATCGGCGCGTTCGTGATCTTCGGCGATCCCGAGCTGACCACCGCCGCCGCCAAGGCGCTGCTGGAAAAGGCCCCCGACTACGATTACATCATCACCGCCGAGGCAAAGGGCATTCCGCTTGCGCACGAGATGGCACGCCTTGCCGGAAATCAAAAGTATTTTCTTGCCCGTAAGGCACCCAAATTGTATATGACCGGTGTGATGGAGGTCACTGTGCATTCCATCACCACCGAAAAGGTGCAAACGCTGTATCTTGACACTGCAGATGCCGCCCTGATGCGCGGCAAACGCATTCTGATCGTGGACGACGGGATCTCCACGGGCGAGTCGCTGTATGCGCTGGAGCAGCTTGTAAAGCAGGCCGGCGGCGAGATCTGCGGCCGCATGGCGATCCTGGCTGAGGGTGATGCCCAGAAGCGCGAGGATCTGATCTATCTGGAAAAGCTCCCCCTGTTCGATGCGCAGGGTGAGGTGATTGCATAAAGGAGAATTCAAATGGCTGAATTTTTGACAGACAAGGACAAGCGTACGCATTATTGCGGCACGCTGAATGAAAATAACGTAGGCGAGCAGGTCTGCGTAATGGGCTGGGTGCAGCGCTGCCGCGACCTTGGTGCGCTGGTATTTATCGACCTGCGTGACCGCACCGGCATTTTGCAGCTGGCCTTTGACGACGACACCGACAGAGCCGTGTTTGAAAAGGCGGCATCCTGCCACGCGGAATACGTGGTGGCGGCACACGGTGTGGTGCGCGCCCGCGGAGAGGGTGCCAAAAACCCCAACCTGCCCACCGGTGCCGTGGAGATCGGTGTGAGCGAGCTGAAGATCCTTTCTGCTGCACAGACCCCTCCCTTTGAGGTGTCTGACAGCAAAAAGACCAAGGACGAGACCGCGCTGCGCTACCGCTACGTGGATCTGCGCCGTCCCTCGCTGCAGAAAAATATCAAGATGCGCCACGATATTGCACGTGTGGCCCGCGAATACTATTACGAAAACGGCTTTATGGAGATCGAAACGCCGATGATGATCAAGCCCACCCCCGAGGGTGCGCGCGATTACATCGTGCCCTCCCGTATCCATAAGGGCAGCTTTTACGCGCTGCCCCAGTCGCCCCAGATCTACAAGCAGCTGCTGATGCTTTCCGGCTTTGATCGCTACATTCAGCTGGCCAGATGCTTCCGCGACGAGGATCTGCGCGCTGACCGTCAGCCTGAGTTTACCCAGATCGACCTGGAGATGTCCTTTGCCACGCAAGAGGACATCATGTCGATGAACGAGGGCTTTATCGCCCGCTGCTTCAAAGAGGTGCTTGGCGTTGAGATCAAGCTGCCTATGCAGCGCATGACCTTTACCGAGGCCATGGAGCGCTACGGCTCGGATAAGCCCGACACCCGCTTTGGTATGGAGATCCAGAACCTTTCCGACATCGTGAAGGACTGCGGCTTTGCCGTATTCAAGGGTGCCGTTGAGGCAGGTGGCAGCGTGCGCGCCATCGTGGCAAAAAATGCCGCCGCGACCCTCACCAGAAAAGAGATCGACAAGCTTACCGACCATGCAAAGGGCATTGGTGCCAAGGGTCTTGCTTACGTGCGCTGGGTAGAGGATGCCCCGAGCTGCTCGTTTGCCAAGTTCATGACCGAGGAGGAGCTTGCCGCCATTTACGCCGCAACGGGTCTGGAAAAGGGCGACGTGCTGCTGATCTGTGCCGATAAGGACAAGGTGGTCCTGCCCACGCTTGGTGCGTTGCGCGGTATGCTTGCCCGCAAGCTGGACCTGATCCCCGCAGGCGCGTTCAACTTCCTGTGGATCACCGAGTTTCCGTTCTTTGAATGGAACGAGGATACACAGCACTGGGATGCGATGCATCACCCCTTCACCATGCCGCTTGAGGAGTGCCTGCCTTATCTGGAAAGCGACCCCGGCAAGGTGCGCGCAAAGTGCTATGATATGGTTCTCAACGGTACCGAGCTGCTCTCCGGCTCGATCCGCATCACCGACTGGCAGCTGCAGGAAAAGATGTTCCACGCGCTTGGCCTTACCCCCGAGGAGATCGAGGCAAAGTTCGGCTTCCTTGTAGAGGCCTACAAGTACGGCGCACCGCCTCACGGCGGCTCCGGTATGGGCCTTGACCGCCTGGCAATGGTGATGGCAGATGCCGACTCGCTGCGCGACGTCATCGCCTTCCCCAAGGTGCAAAATGCAAGCGAGCTGATGTCCGGCTGCCCCGTGCCTCCCGATGCCGCAGCGCTGACCGATCTTGGCATTGCGGTTGTAAGTGAAGAGTAATTCCACCCTCAAAACGGAAAGGAGTACCCTATGAAAATTCGTATTCTGGCGCTTTTGATGGCGCTGCTCGCCCTGCTCACGCTCACCCTTGCTTCCTGCAAGGAGGAGGATGACGACGAGGGTAAGGACGACACCACCGTCAAGCCCCCCAACACCACCATTACCGACCCCGCCTCCATCAAGTACGATACCGGTCTGATCCCCGCACCCGGTGCAGATCTCAAGTGGGAGATCTACAAGGACGGCACCCTGTATATCAAGGGAACGGGCGCTATGCCCCCCGACCTTGTCACCTCTGCAGAGGGTGGCGCAAACAGCCAGCCCTGGTCCGCATACGTTGACGGCGGCCTGATCTTTATCAAAAAGCTCGTGATCGAGGAGGGCGTGACCGGCCTTTCGCAGATGGCATTTAAAAACTGCCTGTTTTTGGAAGAGGTGTATATCAAAAACGACGTGACCACCATCCCGTACGAGTGCTTTTCCGGCTGCCGCAGCCTGAAAAAGGTAGTGGCCAAAAATGTGACCGTGATCGAGGATTGCGCGTTTGACGGCTGCTCCCGTCTGGAAAAGATCACGCTTTCCGCCTCGCTTTCCGAGGTGTGTGACGGCGCCTTTACCAACGCCTGCAAAAACAATGCCGCCTCCGGCGTGCTGGCACTTTCTCTTGCCGGTACCGAGGACGAGTGGAACACCGCAAAGGAAACGCTTGCAGTGGGCCTGCCCGATTCCTCTAACAAGGTGTTTGCCGACGCTATGGCTGCCCCCACCTTTGTGGGCAAATAAAACAATAAAAAAAGCCCCGTTGCCTTAGGCTCGCTCTCATAAGGATGTTGATCTGTAGGGGCGACCATCGGTCGCCCGCGGGCGTTCAATGAACGCCCCTACAAACACAAATCGGCAGAGATGTTGTTTTCTCTGCCGATTTGTGTTATAATGGGGTTACATCGTAGGGCGGGGGCTTGCTCCCGCCGTGACGAAAGGTTTATGCCAATGAGGCGGCGGGAGTAAACCCCCGCCCTACAAAAATAAGGGGTATGGGCTTTGCCCGATGCATTTGTAAAACAAATGCGAAACTGGCGCTAAAAGGAGACAAAAAATGTTTTTCACAAAGAAAAAGAAAATACAGAAATACTTAGAGCAAAAAGCAGAGAGTGACAAAAATGCTTTTGATTTTCTTCTCTGCAATTATTTAGACGGGACATTAAAAGCAGATCTTGAATTGCTTGGAATAACAAAAAATGAAATTCACATTGATTGGTTAGATGAAATAAAATGCATTGGCATACAAGGACGATACAATAAATACTTTGCAGATATACAAATTTACCCTAATGAATTCAGCATTTCATTTGATTTGGACGAGCCTGATGACGATATCTCATATACTCTTGAAAGTAAAGAGCAATTGTACCGTGAGATTTCAGAAACGATTGCCTTGTTAAAATAACTCAATATTATAAAAGCCATCACGATATTTTCGTGATGGCTTTTAACTTCCTTATGAGAACCTGCCTTTTGGAGAGGGCATTTTTGTTATATAAGCTCTTGTCCGTTTACCATTAGCTTAAATTCGAGGTTAAGGGCTTTGGCTGCCTTTTTGCACATTAGCATACGGGTAAGGAAGATTTCAAAGTAGTCAATAACAGGGCTAATTTGGGTGTCAATTGTAAGGCTTAAAATAATTTTTGTCTTTTCCTCGTTAATTGTCAGGCTTGTTTCAATAACAGAGTAGTTTACACGGTCGTGTATATCAAAGGACGGAATATCTCTGTTTCTTACACGGCTACGACGCACGTCGCTTTTGTCAGCAATTATAAGGGCTGCCGCAACTGCATTTACAGCCTCACCCGTGCCCTCGTCATGATTGCCTATGGCTGTAATAATT
>JAZNNA010000085.1:0-2561 GCA_045580065.1 Eubacteriales bacterium | reverse complement strand
TGCCATCTTCTGGATGTGGGTCATCGCCTTCTTCGGCATGGCTACCATCTATTCCGAGGCTGTGCTGGCACAAAAGACCCGTGTGACCAACGAGGACGGCACCGTTGAGGGTGGTCCCGTTCACTATATCCGCACTGCCTTTACCGGCAAGTTCGGCAAGTTCCTTGCAGGGTTCTTTGCCGTTGCCGCTATCATTGCACTTGGCTTTGTCGGTGCAATGGTACAGTCTAACTCGATCGCCGAGAACGTGGCAGGTGCCGTTGGCGCGTTTGGCGCAGAGGGAACAGCCCTTACCGTTGTAAAGATCGTGATCGGCGTGCTGGTTGCAGCGCTTGCCGGCATCGTTCTGATCGGCGGTACCGACCGTCTTGCATCCGTTACCGAAAAGATCGTGCCCATTATGGCTTGCCTGTATCTGCTTGGTGGCCTTGTGGTGCTTGGCATCCGTATCCAGTACGTGCCCGCTGCCTTTGGTATGATCTTCAAATATGCCTTTATGCCCCAGGCGATCACCGGCGGTGCGATCGGCTTTGCCATCAAAACCGCACTGACTCAAGGCGCAAAGCGTGGTCTGTTCTCAAACGAGGCTGGTATGGGCTCCACTCCCCACGCACACGCGCTTGCTAACGTAAAGAACCCCCACGATCAGGGCGTTACCGCTATGATCGGTGTGTTTATCGACACCTTTGTGGTGCTGACCATGACTGCGCTGATCGTGATCTGCACGCTGTTTGCAAAGGACGGCGCGCTGGGCAAGATGATCGCCACCAACGAGATGCTTGGCAACTCGCTTATGCTAAAAAATATGGCGGGTGCTGCCGGCATCAGCGGCGGCAATATGGCGCAAAAGGCATTTGCTATGGCGTTTGGCGGCTCTGATGCAGCCAACGTGATCGGCAGCGTCTTTGTTGCGCTCTGTCTGTTCTTCTTCGCCTTCTCCACCATTCTCAGCTGGAACTACTTTGGTAAGGTGAACTTTATGCATCTGTTTGGCAAAAACACCTCTCGTGTGTATGCTGCCATCGCCATCGTATTTGTGTTCCTTGGCTCTATCTTCTCCAACGATCTTGTCTGGTCGCTGACGGATATGTTCAACAACCTGATGGTGCTGCCCAACGTGATCGCGCTTGCCGCGCTTTCCGGCCTTGTGGTAGCTGAGGTACGTGCCGCTACCGAGCGCAAAAAGAACTCGCTGCCTGCCGATGCCAAGACCCCTGTAAATGAAGAGGAGTAATCCAAAATTTTAAAAATACCCCAAAACGGGGCAAGAAACGGCTGCTTTTGCAGCCGTTTCTTTTTTGCTTTGCCGCAGGCAAGTGACGTGCTCACACGCTGCGTGTGGGGGAGGACGGAAAGTCTTGGTGAGTGCGAACAAAGCGCACCGCACGTTGGCGAACCGCTATTCCTGTAGGGACCGACGTCCTCGGCGGTCCGCTCTATGGCGTATTGCTTTCTCTTTTCGTCCGAGATCCCAAACGGCGCTTTCGCCGTTTGATCCTCGCTTCGCTCGGATTTCGGCTACGCTCAGGATGACACGGACGAAAGGGAGCGGCATGAGGGCACATGCAAGCCTTCCCCTCGAGGGGAAGGTGGCAGGCGAAGCCTGACGGATGAGGTGTTTGTTGCAAAAGTAACTTTTCCTACGCATCCACCTCATCACCCGCTGCGCGGGAGCTTCCCCTCAAGGGGAAGCCTTGGATAAGTGCAGACAAAGCACGCGGTATGTTGGCGTATCGCCATCCCGTAGGGACCGACGTCCCCGGCGGTCCGCTCTATGGCGTATTGGTTTCTCTTTTCATCCGAGATCCCAAACAGCGTTTTCGCCGTTTGATCCTCGCCTCCCTCGGATTTCGGCTACGCTCAGGATGACACGGACGAAGGGGAGCGCCGCACGTTGGTTTACTTGGTGTGTTCGCACTCACTGAGCGCCTCCTTTGATTCAAGGGAGGTGCCGAGCGAAGGCGAGGCGGAGGGATTATCAAGCAAGAGCTAAATTCCCAAAAGCGTTTCCGGTCACCTGCCCCGTCCGTGCGGCGGGCTCATATTTGAGGCGGCGCGCGCATAGAATTTTTGAAAAAAGGGGGGGAATGGGATGAAAAAAGAGCTGTTTGCAGAGTGCGAGCATATCCGATATACCTATCGCCACGGGGGAAGGGCGGTGCTGCACGTGCAGGCGGAGCTGCCCCAAGGGGAGAGTGCCTTGCACGCACACGTGCGCGCGATGGTGAGTGCATTGTGTGGGTTTGCCGAGCGGGAGCTGCTGCCGGAGGCCTGCCGCTTGCTGGAGGAAGCGGTGCAGGCGGGCAAGGGATATTCGTTTGCGGCGCATCGCTACAGGATCACCCTGAAAACGGATACCGTCAGGGGGCTTTTGGCCGTAAAGCTTGTTGCAACGCTGCAGAAGGGAGCGCGGCAGGAGGAGTGCGATCGGCGCGAGCTTATCGGCTTTTGGACGCGCGACGGGGCGCTGCAGCGCCCAGCCCCACGGCACCACCGCCGTGCGGCGCAAAAGGCAGGGGAGCGCGCGATACGGCAGGTGTAAAGAAAAAATAAGTCGGAGG
>JAZNNA010000084.1:0-41880 GCA_045580065.1 Eubacteriales bacterium | reverse complement strand
CGCCGCTTTTATGCTATAATAAGCGAAGTAAGCCGCGCGGAAAAATGCGCGCGGTGCTTTGAAAAAGAGGTAGAACTATGAAAATTTCCAAGGCAAGTCTGGAAGCACTTTGGGCCCTGACGCCTGAGCAAAAATACGAGCTTAATTGCGGCGAGATCCGCGATGACGGCGTAACTGCCGAGGTGGCGCTGCTGCTTGGCACCTCGCCCGAAAAGGCGATCGAGCGTGCGCTGGCCGCAGCAGAGCTGTACCGCGCGGGGCGCGTGAAATACATTGTACCCAGCGGCGGTGTGCGCTGGGAGTATGAGGGCGAAAACCCCTCCGAGGCAGAGCTGATGGCGCGCGTGCTGCAGGAAAACGGTGTGCCGCGTGAGGCCATCTTTTTAGAAAATGATGCGCGCACCACCAAGGAAAATATGCTTTGCGGTGCGATCGTGATCCACCGTGCGCTCTCGCTCACCAAAATAGATCACGTGATCATCGTCACCTCGCACGACCATATGAAGCGCAGCATCGGGCTTGCAAAGTCGCTTTTGCCGCGCACGCTTACGGTGTCGGCCTATCCCGCATTTCCCACCATCAGCCGTGAGGAATATCTGGCGGATTGCGAAAACGTCAAGCGCCTTGATAATTCGCTGCGATTGATGAAGGACCTTGTCGAGCAGCGCTTTATGGAGGATTTTGAGGTGCCGTTTCTCTGAGAGCTGTGCCGGCAGGCCATTACGTCTTCTTTTGACGTTGGTATTCGCTTGGCAGCATACCAACGTATTTTTGAAAGCTTTTTGCAAAATACGAGGGGCTTTCAAATCCGCACAGAGCCCCCACCTCAGAAATGCTGCCCCCGCCCTCTAACAGCAGCAGCTTGGCCATTTTACAGCGCGTCATATTGACGTAAGCAACAAAGGGGTATCCCGTGTATTTGTGGAATTCTCGGGACAAATAGCATTTGTTTACCCCAACAAAGGCAGAAACATCATCAAGCGAGATATCCTTATGATAATTTGCACGCACGTAATCAATGGCTTTTTTTACATAGGAAAGACTTCGCTCCGGACGCTTGGCCTCCGGAGCTTTTTTTGCATGATCGCGGCAAAGCAAAAGCATAAGGGATAAAACAAGCACCCTGATGCTAAGCGTACGATACGCCTCGTCGGTGTGTATGGCATAGGATTTATCAATGTCGTTCAAAACGCTTCTTACCATGGGGTCAGCGATCTTTTGCTCAAAGGAAAGGCTTGTGCTGTCAAAGCCGTTGGCAAGACAAAAGGAGCGGTCAACGATCAGGTAACGGTATTTCATTTTCTGCTCCTTTGTTGCCAGGGCGTGAAGGTGGTTTGCGTTTATCACGATCACGTCCCCTGCCTTTACGGTGAGGAGAGTTCCGTTATTGAATATTTCGCCACCGCCCTCCACGATGTATAAAACCTCAATATTTTCATGCCAATTCGAGGCCCCAAGCTTTCTTTGTGCCCTGATTGACATTTCCTTGTAGATAAAAGGGAGCTCTTCCTTTTCAAGATGATGGCTCTCGTATTGGCTCATGATCGACCTCTTCGCAAAAATATGATAGCAATCGCAAGAATGTGTGATTGACAAGTGTATTATCGCATAGTATAATGAAATTGTCAACGGTAAAAACAAAATTTGTGTTATTTTGGAGGATTGTATGAACAAGATAGGCGTTTTGATCGTTTTGCGAGATGATACCGATATCTTCTTTGAAATGAAAAAGGCAAAGGAGCTGGGGTGTGAGTGCTGCCAGCTTACCGTTTGGGATATGTCGCTTTACACCGACGAAAAGGCGGCTGAGATCGTGAGTGCCGCCAAGGAAAACGATATTGAGATATCCACCCTTTGGGCGGGCTGGTCCGGCCCCAAGGAATGGAACTTCACGGGTGGCCCCATGACACTCGGCATCGTTCCCGAGGCATACCGTATGAAGCGCTTGGAGGAGCTGGTTGTCGGGGCTGATTTTGCCGTTAAGATCGGCGCTCCCCGCATGGCTACCCACGTGGGCTTTCTCCCCGAAAACTTCAACGATCCGCAGTACTATCCCGTGCTTGCCGCGCTTCGCTATCTTGTGAAGGAGTGCCAAAAGCGCAATCTTTGCTTCCTCTTTGAAACAGGGCAGGAAACCCCCGTCACCCTGCTTCGCTTTATCGAGGCGATCGGCACGGATAACGTCGGCATCAATATGGACACGGCAAACCTGATTCTTTACGGCAAGGCAAATTCTGCCGATGCCATCAGCGTGTTCGGCAAATACGTTATGGATACCCACATCAAAGACGGATTTTATCCCACCGACGGCTGCAAGCTCGGCCGCGAGGTCAAGGTTGGTGAGGGAATGGCCAATCTCCCCGAGGTGATCAAACGCCTGCAGGCGGTAAATTATCAGGGTAACTACATCATCGAGCGCGAGATTAGAGGCGATCAGCAGACCAAGGATATCATCGACACGCTGGCGCTTCTCAAAAGCATTTTAAGATAAGGGGGATAAGGCAAAATGTTAAAGGCTGCCATCATCGGCTTTGGCGGGATCGCCAAGTCACACCGACGCGGATATGCAAATCTTAAGGCCGCGGGCAAGGCGCAGTTGGTTTGTGCCTGCGACGTTACCCCCGAGGCTTTTACCAAAAAAATTTCAACGAATATCGACGGAGAGAGTTGTGAAATCAAGGAGGAGCTTAGATTTTACACCGACCTTGATGAAATGCTTGATCGGGAGGAGCTTGATTTTGTTGACATCTGTGCCCCCACCTTTCTCCACGCAGAAATCTCCAAAAAGGTGCTGGCGCGCGGCATCCACGTGCTTTGCGAAAAGCCGATGGCGCTTTGCTATGCCGATTGTAAGGAAATGATCGGGGTGGCCGAGGAGGCAGGGCGCGAGCTTATGATCGGCCAGTGTCTACGCTTTTATCCGGCATTTGATTATATCAAAGAGGTAATTGATCAAAACAGGTTCGGTAAGGTGATCGGTGCTTCATTCAGTCGCCTCAGCCCGCCCCCCGTGTGGGGCTGGGAAAATTGGTTTATGGATCCTGCCCGCTCGGGCGGATGCATCACCGACCTGCATATTCATGACGTGGATATCATTCGCTATCTCTTTGGCGAGCCTGAGGCCGTCAGCTGCCGCGCATCCTCAAGCATTTGTGTAAACGATACCGTTCACACCTCCTTCTTCTGTGGTGAAATCCCCATCACTGCTATTGGCGACTGGTCACTGATTGGTGTTCCTTTTCAGGCGAAGTGTCAGATCAATTTCGAGCAAGCTACCGTAATCTTTGACTCGGCTCTCACAGTCTATCCCAAAAACGGAGACGCCCCCTATAAGGTGGAGCTTGCCAACGTCAGCGGATATCAGGCTGAGATCGACTATTTCTGCGACGTTGTTGCGGGCAAAATAAAGAACGAAAAAAATCCTGCAGCAAGCGCCGCCACTACCATCCAACTCATCGAGCGTATGCGCGAGAGCATAAACGAGGGGGGCAAGATCCTTTCCTTTGGCTGATACTCGCAACAAAAAAGGGGCCCACGTGGGGCCCTTTTTTGTTGCTGCTGTCGCTTGGTGTGTAAAAGCCTTGCCGCAGTACGGGGCGGGGAAGGGTGCAGGGGCATTGCAAACCTTCTCCGGGCGAAATCTGTGCTTGAATATTGACAAACCGTGCGCCGTGTGGTATCATTATACGTAGTATAAATTCAAAGGGGGGTGAGCCTTATGCAGATGCGGCTTGCGGATTACGTTGCCGAGCTTTTGGTGGCAAACGGCATTACCGATTGCTTTACCGTTACGGGCGGTGGCGCCATGCATTTAAACGATGCCTTGGGGCACAAAAAAGGGCTTACCTGCCTGTATAATCATCACGAGCAGGCCTCGGCTATGGCGGCAGAGGCGTACGCGCGTGTGCATAACCGGATCGCCGCCGTTTGCGTAACGTCCGGCCCCGGTGGCACCAATGCGCTGACCGGTGTGCTTGGCGCGTGGCTTGATTCTATCCCGATGCTTGTGCTGTCGGGGCAGGTGCGCTACGCGTATACCGCACGTGCTGCCGATCCTCGGCTGCGCGCACTCGGCGATCAGGAGTTTGACATCACACGCGCCGCGAGCTCTATGACGAAATATGCCGTAATGCTCGAGGATCCCGCCGAGATCCGCTACGTGCTGGAAAAGGCGATCTGGCTTGCAAAAAACGGCCGCCCCGGCCCCACGTGGGTGGATATTCCGCTTGATTTTCAAGGTGCAATGATCAACCCTGCGGCCTTGCGTGGCTTTGATCCCACAGCGGAGAGCTTTCAGGTCTGCAAGGCTTCGCAAGAAACGATAAAAACGGTGCTGGAGCGCCTGAAAACCGCGCAACGCCCCCTTCTTTATGCAGGAAACGCCATCCGCTTGTCGGGTGCGCATCCGCTTTTTGAGGGGCTGGTCAAGGCACTCGGTATCCCTGTTGTTACGGCCTGGAATGCCATTGATCTGATCGCGTGCGACCATCCGCTTTACGTGGGACGTGCCGGGATCGCAGGGGATCGGGCAGGGAACTTTGCCGTGCAGAATGCCGATGTGATCCTCTCGCTTGGTACACGCCTTTCTATCCGTCAGGTGGGCTACGATGCTGCGGGCTTTGCCAAAAACGCCTTTGTGATGATGGTGGATATCGACCGCGCCGAGCTGGAAAAGCCCACGCTGCACGTGGAGCTGCCGATCTGTGCCGACGTGCGCGATTTTGCGGAAGAATTGCTGAAAAATTGCACTGATACCCCCATTTGGGCGGCAAACGGGTGGGAAAAAGCCTGCTTGCAGTGGCGCTGCCGCTATCCTGTTATCCTTCCGGAATATAAAGCCGCTAAGGGGCTTGTCAATCCCTACTTTTTCATAGGCGCACTTTCTGCCGCCCTGCCGGCGGACTGTGTTACCGTGTCGGGGAACGGCTCTGCCTGCATCATGGGCAGCCAGGCCTTTGTCACCAAGCACGGTACGCGCTTTCTGGTCAATTCCGGCGCGGCCTCTATGGGCTACGATCTGCCCGCCGCCATCGGCGCTTCGGTGGCCTTGGGACGCGGCGAAGTGCTTTGCCTTACCGGCGACGGCAGCCTGCAGATGAATCTGCAGGAGCTGCAGACCATCCTCACCAACCGCCTGCCCATCAAGATCGTTGTGCTGAACAACGGCGGCTATCACTCTATCCGCCAGTCGCAGGGCAACCACTTTGCCTCGCATACGTTGGTGGGCGTTGGCCCGCAAAGCGGCGATCTGGAATTCCCCTCGCTTGAAAAAATTGTCGCAGCCTATGGCTATCCGTACCTTTCTTGCCATGAAAATTCTGCCGTTTCTGATACCGTTGCGGCACTTATTTCACAAAAAGAGGCCTGCATTGCTGAGATTTTTGTAGACCCCACGCAACATTTTGCTCCCAAAAGCGCCGCGCGCCGCCTGCCGGATGGCAGCATGGTTAGCTCCTCTCTTGAGGATATGGCCCCCTTTCTCTCGCGCGAGGAGCTGCAGGAGGCCATGAATTTGTCAAATAATATCTCAAAGGAGAAATAAATATGCTTGAAAAGATCAAATCCGCTAAGATCGTACCCGTTGTAGTGATCAAGGAGCTTGCCGACACCGAGCCTACGTTGAAGGCACTGGTGGATGGCGGCCTGCCCGTGGCCGAGATCACCTTCCGCACCGCTTGTGCTGCCGATGCCATTCGCCTCGCGTGCGAAAAGTTCCCGGAAATGCTGATCGGTGCCGGTACCGTTATCAATGCCGAGCAATGCAATCGTGCCATCGATTGCGGCGCAAAGTTCATCGTTGGCCCCGGCTTTGCCGCTGAGGTCGCCGAGGTCTGCCGCGCGCGCAACGTCATGTACCTGCCCGGCTGTGTTACCCCCACTGAGATCATTACTGCCATCTCCTATGGCATCGAGATCGTTAAATTCTTCCCCTGCAGCAACTATGGCGGCCTTGGCACACTCAAGGCGCTCTCCGCTGCTTTCCCCACCGTGCGCTTTTTGCCCACCGGCGGCATTTCCGAGGACAACGTCCTGGAGTATCTTGCCTTTGACAAGATCGTTGCCTGCGGTGGCAGCTGGATGATGAAGGGCACGCCCGACGAGATCCGCGAAAAGACCGCACGCGCCGTTGCAAAGGTCAATGCTTGATGCAAATAACGCAAAAAGGCACCCACGTGGGTGCCTTTTTTGTATTTTAACCGAATTGCGCGCGGCCCTTGCACTCGTCCTGAAGCTCTTTTTCACAGTGCCGTCTTTGGGCCAGCATCCAGGCAAACACCTCGGGGTTTTTAAAGGTGTCGTTCCAGGCGTCGTGTCCGTTTTCCGGATAGATCGTCAGCTTGGCGTTTGCGCCCTTTTCCTGCAGTCTTTCCACCAGCTTGATCGATTCCTCCGGGAAAACAACGGTGTCTTTGCCGCCGTGAAAAGCCCAAACGGGAACGTTTACAAGGCGCGAAACGTTCCAGCGCATACCGCCGCCGCAGATCGGCAGCAGGGCCGCAAACAGCTCCGGGTGGCTCATGCCCAGCTGCCACGCGCCATAACCGCCCATGCTGGTGCCCATCAGATAAATGCGGTCAGGGTCGGCAAAAGGGAGAGTGGGAAGCAGCTGTGCCAAGCGGATCAGCGTTTCAAACCTGTCAAACCAGGTGTGCGCGGTGCAGTGCGGGGCCACTGTGATAAACGGCTCGATCTGCATATGCTCCGCAAAGCGATCAAACATCGGGCTTTGCGCGTACTCCTCTAAGGTGATGCCGCGCGTGCCGGCACCGTGCAGGTTTAAAAGAATGGGGTAGCGGCGCCCTTTTTCATAATTTTCGGGGAGCTGCAGGATATAGGGAAGCGTTTCAAAGCGCTCTAATGTGATCGACATAACGGATCTCCTTGTTTTTTTGTTATTATACCGCGTTGCAGGGCGTTTGTCAAGGCAAAAGTATTGCAAATCCTCTTGCTTTTTTAAAACGATAATGATACAATATACTTATCTTGATTTTACTGGCAGCGCGGCTGCCGCGAGGTGAAGGCTATGACACAATGGGCAATATGGGGAACCCTGGTAAATACCGTGGCGGTATTGCTGGGCGCGCTTTGCGGGCTTGGCATCGGCGCAATTGCGCGTAAGCTCTCCGCCAAAAAAGAAAAAACCGGCGACGAGGCTACCGTTACCGCTCCGCGCCGCGATATCGCGGGCAGCATCCAGAAGGGGCTGGGGCTTTGCGTTTTGCTGATCGGTATTTCCGGCGCACTCAAGGTGCAAAATATGCTGGTGATGATCGTTTCCATTGTGCTTGGCACGCTGGTGGGCGAGCTGCTGGATCTTGACGGTCTGCTTTGTCGCTTTGGCGCTTTTGTTGAAAAAAAGTGCAAGGCGGGCGGCACCGGTCGCTTTGCCGAGGGCTTTGTCAGCGCCACGCTATTGTTCTGCGTGGGAGCTATGACGGTAACGGGCGCTTTGGAAAGCGGGCTTTTGCATACGCACGATACCTATTATGCCAAGGCGATGATCGATATGGTGTCCGCCGTCATTTTTGCTTTTTCGCTTGGCGCGGGCGTGCTGCTTTCCGCTGCAGGCGTGTTTGCGGTGCAGGGGCTGCTTGTGCTGATCGCCGTGCTGGCGGGCAGCGCTATCCCTGCGCTGATCACGGGTGAGATCATGGCCGTCGGGTCGCTTTTGATCGTTGCAATCGGCACAAACCTTATCGGCATCACCAAGATCCGTGTGATGAACCTTACGCCCTCCATGCTGTTTCCGCTGGCGCTTGTGCCGCTGTTTTCTTTACTCTTTTAAGGAGGTAAAAAATGCTTGAGCTGATCCACTCGCCCGCAGCCCTCGGGTTTCGCGGGCGGGATATGACGGTCCAGGTGCTGCTTCCCGATACGGGGAGTGCAGTGATGGATCTTTGCCTGTGCTATGAGGTGGAGGGAGAAACGCGCTCGCTGCGTATGCTTCCCACCGATGGCTTTACTGCCGAGGAGAGCTATTCGCTCTACGGCACCACCATCCCGGGTACCGATCTTGTAGGCGACGAGCTGTTTTATCGCTTTGCAAGCAATGGCGTCACGGGGGAAGGGTACCGCGTTCCGCTTTGCACGCTGCCCGCGCTGCCGCCCTTTGTAGTTACCGAATTCTGCCCCGAAATGCGCGAGGGGATCACGTATTTTGAGATCTGTAACCCCGGCGAGGAGCAGGTGGATCTTTTTGACTTTGAGCTGCTTTTGGAGATCGACGGCAAGCTTGCCGGACGCAACCCGCTTGCAAACGCCAAGGGCGAGCATCTGCTTCTTGGCGGCGAGGTGGCGGTGCTGCGCTATTTTACCGCAAAACTGCTGCAGCAGCACGGCGACGAGGCTACGCTGGATGCCGTTTTCTGGCAAGCCCTTGCAAGCGCCTTTCCCGCAAATTGTGAGGAGATCACCGAGCATCTGCCCAAGTGCTTTACCGTAACAACGGCGCAAAAAACGTCGCAAGGGTATGAGGATACCCCCGGCAGCTTTCACGTGCTGCAATATTGCGCGTATCGTATGCTTGTCGTGCCGCGCGGCGGCGGTATCTCCGATGCGCTTTACAGCATCGGCATCTCGCTTGACGGTCTTTGCCTTGACGTTCCCGTGCAGACCGTTGCACTTTACGGCATAGATCTCACCGCGCCGCAAAATGCGGTCCGCCTTGCCACAAAGCGGCAGGGCACCCCCGGTTTTCCGGATGTAGGGCAGGTTCTTCCCAACGTGGCGGATGCCTGCGTTCCCGCTATCCTTGCCTTAGAGGCAGGGGAGAGCATCAAGCTTGCCGGCGGCGATCTTTCCTTGCGCTTTGCCGTGCTTGGCGGCGCTGCGGGCTGCCCCACGGTATTTGTGAAAAACGGGGCGGAGTATCAGCGCTATCCCGCCGCGCTGAACACCGCGGGCGTATACGAGGCCAATATTCCTTTTTTGCACCTTGCTCATCTTGGCAGCAAGCTGCAATATTATATCGAGGTCACCGGCGCGTGCTATACGGCACGCCTTGGCAGCGCGGAGCATCCCTTAACGCGCCGCATTACCGATAATGCTGGCCCCGCGATCCTTTCGCACTATCCTGCCGAGGGGCAGGCGGTCGAGCCGGACGGTGGCGCGCTTGTCCGCATCCGCTTTTTTGACGGAGCGGGGGTCAATTTGCGCACCTCCGTGCTGTGCTTTGATGGCTTCAACGTGTCGGGCGAGGCAAAATGGACGGCAGACGGGGTGACTTTTACTCCCAAAAAGCCCCCCACGCTTGGCGAGCACGTGGTGGAGGTCACCCTGCGCGATACGCTGGGCAACCGCACCTACCGCCGCACCGCCTTTGTGATAACCGATGGCAAGGAGCTGCAATTCTATCGCGGTGAGGTGCATAGCCACACCGTGGATTCGGATGCGCGCGGCAGCATCGAGGAGGCAATGGTCTATGCACGTGACGTGGGCAAGGTGGATTTTTTCGCCGTTACCGACCACTGCACCTATATGGAGCCGCAGGATATGCTGCGCCATAAGCGTGTGGCAGACAGCTTCAATAAAAACGGCAGCTTTGCAGCCCTTTACGGCTACGAGCCGGGGTGGGATAAGCGCGGCTTCTGGGGGCATATGAACGTGCTGGGCAACGAGTGGCTGCTCTACGCGCCCCACACGCCGATGCCGCAGCTGTTTGAAAGGCTGAAGCAGGAGGAGGATGTGATCGCCCAATTCAATCACCCCGGCGAAAATTGGGGGGATTTCGACTCCTTTGCAGGGCACGACGACGAGATCGACCGCCGCATTTGCCTGCAGGAGGTCAAGCGTATGGAGTTTGACGACCATTACGCGCTCTCGCTTGCGCGCGGCTGGCACGTGTCGCCTATGTATAACGAGGATAATCACGGTGCCGACTGGACCACGCGCACCACGGGCACCAGCGTGGTGCTGGCACACTCCCTCACGCGCGAAAACATCATGGATGCTATGCGAAAAAGGCGCACCTATGCCACCTTGGATAACACGATGCGCATTTCCTACCGCGTCAACGGCGAATGGCTTGGCGCAAGGCTGAAGGCCCCCGAAAGGCTTGCAGTCGAGGTCAAGGTCAGTACCGAGCGCGAGGAGGGCATCGGCACGCTTTTGCTGGTTGCCGAGGATAATATCGTTGTGGCCTCGCTTGAGGCGGGACTTTCCAAAAGCGTGTGCTGGGAGATCGAGCTTGCCCCCGATTTCGACTACTATTACCTCAAGATCCTGAACGGCAAGCTTTATTCCGTCACCGCTCCCGTTTTTGTGGAAAACGAGCCGTCGCTTGTGCTGGCTGATCTGAAGCAGGGCAGCGGTGAACAAGGGGAGCTGCCCTTTGCCGTGTGTGCCACCCTGGAAAATAAGGCACAGACCCCCGTGACCGACGTTGCCGTCAGCTTTTACGTCACCCCGCGCAGCGGATTTGAGCTGGGGCATCTTCTCCCTTATAAAACCGTGCATATCGGGCGCTTGGAGGCAGGAGAAACTCATACCGTTTGCCGTGATTTTCCTCATTTGCCCCCCAATTACCGCGTCACGGCAGTGGTGCAGGGGCAGCTTGGCAAGCGCCGCGTGGCGGATACGGGCTTTTTGTTGGCATCTCCCGTCATCGTCAGCGCCGTTTGCCCCCTTACCTCAGGGGAGGGGGAGGTTGAAAACCCCTATCCGTATATCCAGATCTACAACCAGACGGCCTCGGTCGTCGATCTTGAGGGGTACGTGCTGCGCGCCAGACACGAGCAGGGCGTTCACCGCCCCAACTCGCTTGTCCATTATCCCTTAAGCGGCATTACGCTGCAGCCGGATCAAACGCTTGTGATCTGGTGCAAAAATGTCAAAAGCCCCCTCACGGTGTCGGATTTCAACGCCCGTTACGGCACCGCGCTTGCAGAAGGCAAGGACTTGCTTGTTACCGACAAGCTGTTGCTTTTGCCGGATACGGCGGGCCATCCCGTGGATATCTGCTACGGCGACGTTACGGTGTCGCGCGCCTACTATGGCAGCTATTGCCGTATCGAGGACCCGGTGGCGGATCAGCCCCTGCTTTTTGCGGCCTCGCAGGATATGTCGCCGTGTCAGCAGCGGATCTGGGCGCCGCTTTCTCCGGCTCCCGGCGAGATCCTTCCGGAGCAGCGTCTTTCTCTGATGAATACGGTCCTGCGTGAGCAGGAGGTCAAGGAGCAGAAAAAGGCCAAGGAGCGCGAGCGCGTGGTAAGCAGGCTGACCAAAAAACCGCTTGTACCCGTACAGGCAGCTGCGCTGATGGCAAACGCCTTCACCTCGCTGCGCCGGCTGTTTTCGGAAAAAGAATAAACAAAAGGCGCACGGCGATCGCCGTGGTCTTTTTGCTTTAAAATCAGTCCTCAAGCAGGGGGGCAAGATACTCGCCAAGGCGACGGTAATCGTCCACCTTTACAAAATCAATGTCGGAAAGATAGACCTGCTCGTCGTTGCCGCCAACGCCGTAGTCGTCGCCGCAGAACAGAATGTCGGCATGCGTGATGCCGTTTTCCTTGCAATATCTGTCCAGCGCGTTGAGCTTGTTGTGGGGGGCGGGAGCCATGTCAAAGGAGGAGGAGCCGCCGATAAACACCGTGTAGTCGGGGAAAGCGGCCTTGATCTCGTCATAAAACACCTTGCGGCGGCTGCGGTCGGGGTCAAATGCCAGCTTGTCCTCGATCTTTGCCTTGGTGCCAAGCAGGGGGAAGGTGATAGAGCCGGTGGGATGATATTCCACGTGCTCGCCTGCATATTCGGTAAAGCCGTATTTTTCACGGATCTCCTGGCAGATGCGGTCGGTGCGCTCCTTGTCGGGGGCAATGTAAGCAGTTTCAATGATGTCAAGCTGCTTGGTTTCGTAATTGTACTTGGAGATCTGCATGCCGTAGTTGCCTACGATATCGATCGGGAACTCGTTCATCTGGGCAAAAATGCGTGCGCAATTGCCGGCACCGATCATGATGAGCTTGTATTTCTTTGCAAGCTTTTCCAAAACGGCGCGGTTCTCGTCGCCAAGCTTGGTGCGGTGCTGGGTCAGCGTGCCGTCAAGGTCAAATGCGATCAGCTTATAATCTTTTTTCATAAGTAACACCTCGCGTGAAATGATACTATCAGTATACCATAAAATTCCACAAAAGGCAAGAGGGGCGCCGATTTTTGCGCAGATTTGTCAAAAATAAGCAAAATAGAAATTGGGGGGTGTACAAATATTAGATTTTATGTTATAATGATAAAGAATATTCTGCGCGCAAGCACGCGCAAGGAGGCCACTATGGAAGAAAAAAAGAAATATTATCATAAAGATCGCCCGAAGGGGAAGGGCAACGAGGGCGGCTATCGCCGCGAGCGCCCCGTCACTCCCCGCGATGAAAACGAGGTTGGTAACGGTGCCGTGATCGGCAGAAACGCCGTGCGCGAGCTTTTGCGCTCCGGCCGTGCCATCGATAAGCTTTTGGTGCAAAGCGGTCAGCGCGAGGGCGCGCTCGTCCCCCTGGTTGGTGAAGCGATCGAGCGTGGCATTCCCGTGGTGGAGACCGAGCGCCGCAAGCTGGATGCGCTGGCAGGCTACGCGCCGCACCAGGGCATCATCGCGCTTGCTGCCGAAAAGGAATATTGCACACCCGAGGATATTTTGGCGATCGCCGCCGAGCGCGGTGAAAAGCCACTGATTGTGGTGGCAGACGGCATTGCCGACCCCTACAATCTCGGTGCGGTCATCCGCTGTGCCGAGGGGTGCGGCGCGCACGGACTTATCATTCCCAAGCGCCACGCTGCAGGCCTCACGCCCGTGGTCACCAAGGCATCTGCCGGCGCGATCGAGCATCTGGCCGTGGCCAAGGTCTCTAACATTGCGGCAACCGTTGAAATGCTGAAAAAGGAAGGCCTCTGGATCTACGCCGCGGAGGCGGGCGGTGCCGACTTCCGCGAAACCGATATGAACCGCGCCGTGGCGCTTGTGCTTGGCAGCGAGGGGGAGGGCGTTTCCGAGGTCGTGCGCAAAAAGTGCGACTACGTGGTGTCTATCCCCATGTACGGCAAGGTGAATTCCTTTAACGTATCTACCGCAGCCGCCGTGCTGCTTTGCGAGGCTGCTTACCAGCAGCGTAAGGGCTGATAGCCTATTTTAAACAGCCTATTTTGAAAAGAAAGAAAGGAGGGGATCGCTATGGCTAAAAAGCGCAAGCGCAGACGCATAGGCGATAACGTTTTGTTACCCTACGTATCCGATGAAGCGGCAAAGCCCAACGAAAGCGCCCTTTCCGACGAGGCGCGACGCGCCAATGAAAAGGTAGATAGCCTGATCCGCGATCTGTTTGGCGAGCAGGGCAGAGCCACGGCTGCCGTGGCCCTGGCCGAGCGCGAGGAGCAGTACGGTGATGGGATCGTGGGCGAGGTCCGCGAGAGCGAGCAGGATTTCAAGCCGAATGCCGAGGGCGCTCTGGAGGCAGAGCCGCTTTCCGCCTTCAGCGAAGGTGACGAGAACGCAGAGAGCGTCACTTCCGTTTTCGTTGACGACGGCCCCGAGGAGGAGCTGACCCTCAAGGAGCAGATCGAATCCTCGACCGAGGATTTCCGTCTGCTTCTGGATATGGATTACGAGGACGAGCTGGGCAATGCCATCGGCTTTGAAAAGATCCGCGCCTATCACGAGAGAGGACTTAACGGGCGCGATATCTCCCGCGCACGGCGCCGTGGGCGCGCAGAGAGCAAGGAGTTTGAGATGCAGTCGCAGGATATGCAGCTGCGCCGCTCCTATGCCAAGCGTAAGACCGGGCTGCTTTTGCGCCTTGCCGCATCCGGCTTGCTTTTGCTGCTTCTTCTAATCTACGAGCGCGCCGATTGGATGGCGCGCTTCATCGGCGGACCGCTTGACGGCATCCGCTATCCCGTTTCCTACATCCTGATCGGCCTGCAGCTCCTGCTGCTTTCCGCGGCGATCTGCTACAAGCCCCTGTGTGACGGGCTTTCCCGCCTTTTGCGCTTCACCCCCGGTGACTATTCGCTGTTTTCCGTGGTGGTGATCGCCACGCTGCTTTATCATCTTGTGCTTTTGTTTATCCCGCACGAGGGGTATCCCGTTTTGTATCTCTCTCCCGCGGCGTTTTGCCTTTGTGCGCTTTCCGGTGTGGAGTTTTTAAACTGGTACCGCGAATCTATTGCCTTTGACGTTGTCAGTGCCCGCAGGCAAAAGTATGCACTTTTGGGGCGCGTATCTGTCGGCAACCGCGCCAACGGTGCGCGTGAGCGCCTGCAGGATACCGATCTTGAGGGCAAGCTGTGGCATATTACCCCCATCAGCTTTGTGCGCAATTATTTCGCCAATACCGATAAGCGCATGGAAAGCCACCGTAACTTTGGCGCGCTGGTGCTTTTGCTTTGCGGTGTTTCCGCTTCGCTTGGACTATATACCTTTGCCGCCGGCAAAGCCGGCAGCGGTGTGTGGGCAACCGTGTTTTTCACCTTTTTGCTTTGCACCCCTGCGGTATCGCTGCTCTTTACCTCTGCCCCCATGTTCTTTGCGGCGCTGCTGCGCCTGCGTGGGAAAAGCGCTATCATCGGCGAGGAGCCGATCGCCGCGTGCGGCGAGCCGGCCACTTTGGTGCTGCCGGATCACGAGATCTTTTCCTCTATGGAGCACGAGCATCTGCGCCTTGCTCCGGAGTGTGATGCGCACCGCGTTTCAGTGCTGCTGCGCGCGCTTTTGGAAAAGCTGCACAGCCCTCTTTTTGAGGCGTTTGGTGTTGACGAGGATTCGCGCATCGACCCCGCGGCGCTCACGTTTACCGAGATCGCAGAGTGCGGCGTTGCCGTAGAGATCGCCGATGCCAATATCACTGTGCATTACGGCACGGTGGAATATCTTGAGGAGCGGGGGATCGTTTGCACCGTGCGCCGCGACCTGCCCCCCGAGCTTGCCTGCCGCCGCGTTTGCGTGGCGGTCAACGGCATTTTTGCCGCTGTGTTTGCCGTACGTTACGTGATCTCCTCTGACGTGCCGCAGCTTTTGCGCGAGCTGGATCGGGCCGACGTGCGCCTGACCGTGCGCTCCAAGGACCCTTGTGTGCGCAACGAGGTTTTAGAGGACGTGCTACCCCAGCTTTCCACCCCCGTGCTTGTTTCAAAGCCCGACGTGCGCGAGCTGGAGCTGCGCACCGACCGCGTGGACGCCACCGTGGTGGCCCTTGGCTCCTGCAAGGAGGTCGCGCGCGCCTACGTCGCGTGCCGCCGTGTGCGCCGCGTGGGTGCATGGGGCAAATTCCTGCAGGCGCTGGCGCTTGGGGCGGGAACCCTGATCGCCGGGCTGTTCGCCCTGCTTGACGGCATCCCCTCCGGCTTTACCGTAACGCTCTGGATGCTTTTGTGGTGTGCCTTTTATGCGTTGCTTTCTTATCTTTTTCTGCGCCCCTCACTCGACGAGGACGAGGCGTGATTAAAACGAGGTATTTATGAACGAAAAGATCAGCTCGATCCTGAAAACGGTAGAAAAGCCCGGCCGCTATTGCGGTGGGGAATACGGCGCCGTTCTCAAGGATAAGACAAAGGTCAAGGCGCGCTTTGCCTTCGCCTTTCCCGACACCTACGAGATCGGTATGTCCAATCTCGGTATGCGCCTGCTTTACGGTGCGCTGAATAACGACCCGGATATCTGGTGCGAGCGCGTGTTTGCCCCGTGGGTGGATATGCAGCAAAAAATGAAGGAATACGATATCCCGCTCTGGGCGCTGGAAAGTGGCGATCCCGTGCGCGATTTTAACATTCTCGGCATTACCTTAGGCTTTGAAATGTGCTATACCACCTCGCTGCAGATGTTGAAAATGGCAGGCATCCCCCTGCGTGCATCCGATCGCAGCGAGCAGGATCCCATCGTCATCGGCGGTGGCGCGTGTGCCTATAATCCCGAGCCCCTTGCCGACTTTTTCGATTGCTTTTCGATCGGCGAGGGCGAGGATAACCTGGTGGAATTCACAAGGCTTTATATCAAAATGAAGGAGGAGGGAAGATATACCCGCTCCGCCTTTTTGCACGAGGCTGCCGCCACCATTCAGGGCATCTACGTCCCCTCGCTTTACGAGGTCACGTATCACGATAACGGAACCATTGCCGCCATTACAAGAAAGCACGAGGATATTCCGCAGCAGGTGCAAAAGTGCATCATCCGCGATATGGACAAGGCCTATTTCCCGGAAAAGCTTGTGATGCCGTATATCGAGGCGGTGCACGACCGTATTATGCTGGAGGTCTACCGCGGCTGCATCCGCGGCTGCCGCTTCTGCCAGGCCGGTATGATCTACCGTCCCGTGCGCGAAAAGACCCCCAATCTGCTCAATAAGCAGGCGCGCTGCCTGTACGATTCCACGGGATATGAGGAGATCTCGCTGATGTCGCTTTCCATCAGCGATTACTCGCAGCTGGAACCGCTGACCCGCTCCCTCTTGGAGTGGACGGACCGCAATATGGTCAGTCTGTCGCTGCCCTCGCTGCGCGTGGATAGCTTTAGCAAGGAGTTGATGGATCGCATCGCCTCGGTGCGCACCTCGTCGCTGACCTTCGCTCCCGAGGCGGGCACGCAGCGCCTGCGCGACGTCATCAACAAAAACGTGCGCGAGGAGGATCTGCTGCACGCCGTAAACGTGGCGTTTTCCGGCGGTAAGACCAACGTAAAGCTGTATTTTATGAACGGTCTGCCCACCGAAACCAAAGAGGATATCGAGGGCATTGCCACCCTTGCCAAAAACGTGGTGCATGCCTATTATCAAAACCCCGATCGCCCCAAGGGGCGCTCGCCGCAGGTCACCATCAGCGTGGCTTGCTTTGTGCCCAAGCCCTTCACCCCCTTTCAATGGGAGGCGCAGGACACCATGGAGATGCTGAAGGAAAAGCAGCAGTATCTTGCCGAAAAGGTAACGGATCGTAAGGTGCGCTACACGCACCACAACGCCAGAGTCAGCAGGATAGAGGCCGTGCTGGCGCGCGGCAACCGCCGCCTTGGCGCGGCGTTGGAGCTTGCCGTTAACGAGGGCTTTTGCTTTGACGCGTGGGACGAGTTCTTTGATTACGATAAGTGGCTTTCCGTATTTGAGCGCACCGGCATTGACCCCGCCTTTTTTGCCAATCGCCAATGGGGCCTTGACGAGATCCTGCCCTGGGACGTGATCGACTGCGGTGTGACCAAGGAGTTCTTCAAGCGCGAGCGCGCCAAGGCTTACGAGGCCGCCACCACCCCCAACTGCCGCGAAAAATGCGCGGGCTGCGGCGCAAATCGACTGGGAGGAGAGCGTACCCCTTGCCCCGGGTGCCCTCACGAATAATTAGCAATGATAGGAGTTAAAAATGACTTGTAAATTGTGCGGTGGAGAAAGCGGAAAATATCTGCTTTGTTTTAAATGTAATAAGCTGAAAGAAGAAGGCAAGGCTGCCAAGTGTCCTGATTGTGAGCAGTGGTTTTACACTGATAAGGGTTGCTCTTGCAAAAAAACTGAAAAAGTGCCCGTAAAGTCTGCGCCCAAAGCGGCAACAAAAGAGGTTGCCGGTGATGGTGTTTGCATTGTGTGTGGCGAAAAAGCCCCCAACGGCTATCTCTGCCGCGAGTGCTATTACGAGATGCGTGACTACAAGGATAGCTTTGATAAGAACGCAAAATCATTCGATATGAGAGATTATTATTTTAATCTGCGTTCTAATATTTATCGAATGAAGACCTTTGATTATATCAAAAGCAATTGCAATAAATTGATGGCGATTTCTAATTTTGTAAGCGAGCTGCATCGCGATTCTTCTTTGACGGATCGGGTTGTTAACGATATCAAGGAAATTATAGAAAGTAAAAAACCCAAGGCGGAAGAGGGAGCAAAGGCGTCTGAACAAGTTTTGGAAAAGGATAGCCATAGGGAGGAATTGCTTAGAACTAAGGACGGCCATTATGTTAAAAGCGATCCGGAGCGTCAAATTGATGATATTTTCTATGATTTGCGCATAGTGCACTGCTACGAGCGAAAGGTTCCGATTGATGCGGATGAGCAAACGGTTAAGTGTGATTGGTTTATTCCTGTACAGGATGACAGACACGGAATTTATGTTGAGTACTGGGGAATGAATACCAAAGAGTATTTACAAAACAAAGAGAGGAAGCGCAAGGCATATCGCGAAAATAATCTTCCGCTAATAGAAATAGAAAAAGATGATTATCGCGATAGTCAGGGGTTGACCGACAGACTTGAACAAGAAATAAACAAGTTAGCAAAAGAACATTATCGTGTAGAAAAATATTTGAGATGATTATGAAGGATAACGAAAAGAAATTTACCCTGCCCATGCTGGAAGCACCGCGCACCGTGCGCGTGCGCTTTTGCAAAAAGGGCAATCTGCAATATATCTCCCATCTGGATCTGCAGCGCACATTCTCGCGTGTGCTTGTGCGCGCAGGGCTGCCGCTTTGG
The DNA here is from genome assembly GCA_045580065.1 of Eubacteriales bacterium. Classification (GTDB taxonomy): domain Bacteria; phylum Bacillota; class Clostridia; order Oscillospirales; family CAG-272; genus Firm-07. Next base: position 23,449 of record JAZNNA010000084.1, on the reverse strand, counting down.
TATACCAAGGGCTTTAACCCCCATATCAAAATGGTGTTTGGTATGCCGCTGCCCGTCGGATGCGAAAGCGAGTGCGAGTTTCTGGATATCCGCATCGAGCGCGAAATGTCCTGCGAGGAGATCAAAGAGCGCCTCAATGCCGAGCTGACAAGCGAGCTTGCCGCCATCGAGGTCTATCCTGCCGAGCGCAAGTTCTCCGAGATCGCATATGCTACCTACGAGTATACCTTCCATACCCCGGAGGCCGGCGCCGCGCTTGCAGAAAAAATTGAAAAAGCCCTTGCCCAGCGCCCCCTTACCGTGGTCAAGCGCTCCAAGTCCGGCGAGCGCGAGGTGGACGTAAAGGATTTTCTCAAGGGCTACAGCGTCGCCCTTGAAAACGGCGAGATCCGCCTTTGTGCCACGCTTTCGGCGGGAGAGGGGAATTACCTCACCCCCGAAGCACTTGTCACCGTCCTGCGCCAAAAAACAGGCCTGATGGGCGGAGATCCCTTGCAGGAGCAATATCGCATCCTGCGCCGCTGCGCCCTGCTTGCCGACGGCGTAACCGTGTTCGCCTGATCCTTTTTCAAATTTCAAAGAAGGGAGCGCTCTATGGAGATCTTATTCGAGGATCGACACGTCGTGGTCGCGGTCAAGCCGCGCGGCGTGCTTTCCGAGTATCACGAGCAAGAGGAAAATATGGTCGCGCTCCTTGGCGGCAACGTCTATCCCGTGCATCGTTTGGATCGCAACGTGGGGGGCGTGATGGTCTATGCCAAAACGCAAAAGGCCGCTGCCGTGCTTTCCGCCGCCATTGGGCGCGGGGAGCTGCACAAGGAATATACCGCCGTGGTCACGGGCACACTGCCCGCGCCGCAAGGCGAGCTGCGCGACCTTTTGTTTAAGGATAGCCGTGCCAACAAAAGCTACGTGGTGCAAACGCCGCGCAAGGGCGCCAAGGAGGCGCTGCTTTCTTATAGCCTGATCGACCAAAAGGAGAGGGAAGGCACCCTTTTCACGCGCATGCGCATTGCGCTGCAAACAGGCCGCTCGCATCAGATCCGCGTGCAATTTTCCTCACGCGGCTGTCCCCTCGTGGGGGATGGAAAATACGGCTCGCGCCAAAAGGCTGCATACCCGGCGCTCTATGCCACCGCGCTGCGCTTTGTGCATCCGCAAAGCGGCAAGCCCTTGCACTTTGCCACCCCCGTGCCAAGCGATTTCCCCTGGGATCTGTTCGGCAGCTCTGCCTATGAGATCGAGCGGAAATTTCTGATCGCCTATCCCGATACCGCCTTGCTCGCGGCGCAGGAGGGCTGCCGCGTAAGGCGCATGATCCAAACCTATTTAAACGCGCCTGTGGGCGAAACGCGTCGCGTGCGCGAGGTGCGCGAGGGGGATGCCGTGCGCTATATCCGCACCGTTAAGCATCGCGTGGATATGCTGCGCGCCGTAGAGGAGGAAAACGGGCTTTCTAAGGCGGAATATACAGCAGCCCTTGCCGAGGCCGACCCCACCCGTCGCCCCATCGCCAAAACACGTTACTGTATCCCTCACGCGGGGCACACCGTTGAGGTGGACGTGTATGACTTCTGGCAGGATCGTGCCACTGCCGAGGTGGAGCTTGCAAGCGAAAAGGAGCCATTCTCGCTTCCGCCCTATCTTACGGTGATCCGCGAGGTTACCGAGGATAAGCGCTATAAAAACGTAAATCTGGCAAGGGAATTGCCTGACGAATAACACAGAAAAAGCGCGGAAGTGTCACTTCCGCGCTTTTTCTCTTTTTTTCGCCATCCGGCGCGAAAATTGCCGGATCCGGCGCTTCCGAGTACTTCCGACAAGTTCCAAAATCGAAAAAATATCCAAAATCGGAAAAATATTTTGCGAAACCCCTTTACAAAATCGGAAAAATGTGCTAAAATGATGTCAAATACGGAAACAGAGGTGCCTTATGGATTACATCAAGCGTATTAAAGAAGTAAAAAACGCCCAAAAAATGACAAATGACGAGCTGGCTGTCCGCACGGGGATCCCCGGCGGCACGCTTTCCAAAATTCTTGCCGGCATCAGCGAATCGCCCAAGCTTTGCAACATCGTTGCCATCTGCGAGGCACTGAATTGCTCGCTGGACTACATTATGTACGGGCTTGAAGAAAACAAAAACAACTACACGCTCTCCGATGACGAGATCGAGATGATCGAGCAGCTTCGCACCCTTGACGAGCGCGGACGCGAAAGCGTGCAGGCCGTGATCGAGCAGCAGGCGACCTATACCGCAAAGCCCGCGCAGCGCAAGGCAAGCGCGCACGTTTTTGCACCCGAGACCCTGGCCGAGCGCCTTTCTGCTGCCTATGCGCAAAACGATAACGGCATCGGCAAGCGCACGCTCCCGCTTTACGATCTTCCCGTTTCCGCAGGGGTGGGTGTCACGCTTGACGGCGACTCTACCGAGGAGATCACCGTGCGCGACAACAGCCGCACGCGCGAGGCGGATTTTGCCCTGCGTATCAGCGGCAATTCCATGGAGCCCCGCTATCACGACGGCGACATCCTTTTGGTGCAGGAAACCGACACGGTCGAGTTTGGTGAGCTTGGCATCTTCATTCTTGACGGCAGCGGCTTTTTCAAGGTATTCGGCGGCGATCGCCTGTATTCCCTCAATCCCGATTTTGGCGATATCCTGCTTAAGGATTTCCAGGACGTGCGTGTTGCAGGCCGCGTGATCGGCAAGCTGCGCAAAAGATGAGCATGTGCATCGCTTTTGATAAGCTGATAGAAGATCGCAAGCTGCCGCCTCTATTGCAATTTGCAAGTGGGGCGTCAGTCACGCGCGAAGGGTTTGAGCAACGCCGGACCGAAATGCTGCAGCTCTTGCAAAACCATGTCTACGGCGCAGCTCCCGCAGCACCAAGCGAGGTGCGTGTTGCCGAGCAAAGCAGCAAAGCAAAGGAGTTTGCCGGCAAGGCCACCGTGCGCGAGCTGATGCTTTCCTTTGATGCGGACAAGGGGGAATTCTCCTTTCCCGTCACCGAGGTGCGCCCCAACGGTGTGCCGCACAAATGCCCGATGTTCGTGTTGCTGAATTTCCGCCCCGATATTCCGGATAAATACCTCCCGATCGAGGAGATCCTGGATGCCGGATACGGTGTTTTGCGCATTTATTATAACGACGTTGCAAAGGATTGCGACGATGGCTTTTCCGGCGGCATTGCCGCCATGTACGACCGCAGCAAATACACCTGGGGCAAGCTGCAAATGTGGGCATTTGCCGCCTCACGCGCCCTGGACTATCTGCTGACCACCGATTACGTTGACAAGGGCCGCATTGCCGTTGCAGGCCACTCCCGCCTTGGCAAAACGGCGCTGCTTGCCGCTGCGCAGGATACGCGCTTTGCGCTTGCCTGCGTCAACGACAGCGGCTGCAGCGGTGCCGCGCTGGCACGCGGCAAAACGGGGGAGCGCATCTCGGATATTACAACGCGCTTTCCGTACTGGTTTTGCGAAAATTATAAAAAATATGCCGGAAACGAGGAGAGCTTGCCGCTTGATCAGCATTTTCTGATCGCGTGCGTGGCACCGCGCCGTGTGGCGATCGGAACGGCTGTGGAGGATCTTTGGGCAGATACCGATGCGCAGTATCTGGCGGCGTGTGCCGCCTCGCCTGCGTGGGAGCTGCTTGGAAAAAGGGGCTTTGTGCATCCCGACCGCCTGCCTGAGGTGGGGGATTTCTTCAGCGCCGGCTCCGTTACCTTCCATCTGCGTGAGGGCACGCACTTTTTCTCGCGTGCCGATTGGCATTGCTACCTTTCGTTACTATAAAAAACACCCAAGTGCCGTGCGGCACTTGGGTGTTTTTGTTTGTTCTTAATGATAATATTTCGTCTGCAAAAAGCGCTTCCACATTTTTGCGATAATGAAAAGCAAAATGATCGAGATCACAAGCATCACGATCCAGATCTCTATGGTCACGATCCAGTTAAAGCGCTCGGCCACACGGGTAAACACAAAGTTAGAAACCACAATGCCAAGCGAGGTCATGGCGTTAAAGGCGCCTGCGACCGTGCCGCTTTTGCCCCATTTGTTAAAGCGCGCGGAAATGTAGCTTGTAAACAAAGCGGCGGCGCTGGTCATCAGCACCACAAGCGAGGTGAATATCACGATCGCCACGTAGTGCGCGCGGCCCAGCAGCAGCAAAAGTGCCGCAAAGGGGAGCGCAAGCATGAAAAAGGCGATCAAGGCAGTCAGCTCGTTTTTGATATAGTGCGGATACAGCCTGCGCGCAAGCACCGGGCCGACGGTGCCCATGATCAAAATGATGATGGTCAGCGCAGTCGAGATCGCGGGGGTCACAGTGCTATAGGACTCGTTGATGATAGTAGCGATCAGCGTTTTCAGGCCGTTATCAAAGATCGAGCGGACCAAAATGACAAGCAAGAGTAGCACCACGCCGCTGGAAAGCATCAGCGAGAGGATGTGAATATCGTCCTGCTCGTGGTGGAAGTGCGTGTGCTTGGGGGTGGGCTTTTCTGCCACCTCGATCTCCTCCTCCTGCAACAGCGGCTTGATGCCGTGCGTTACGATCTCCCAGATAAAAGCAAAGGCGAAAAGGCCGATGGCAGAGATCAAGAGGTTGTATTGCCAGCGGGGGATCAACGCAGCCACCGCGTAGTTGATCACGGTGCCGCCGGGGTTGGCAAAGGTGATGGCAAACAGGGCGTTTGTGCGATGCTCCTTTTTCAGCATGCTGGAGATCATTTTAAACACCGCGGGCCATACTGCAAATTGCGAGCAGGCGTTCAGCACCCACATCACAAGCACAAATCCGTAGCTCTGGTTGAAATATACCGCCAGGTTGCAAAGTCCCGCGCCGATAAAACCAAAGGTGATAAAGCGCTCGGGGTGCCACTTGTCGGTCAGCACGCCGCCAAGGAACTGCAGGCAACCGTATACCAAATAAAACACCGCCACGATCGTGCCGGTCTGTGATTTGGTCATCAGCCCCTCCTCCACGATAAACGCCATGGCAGAGGAGAAGCACTGCTTTGTCATTGAAATAAAGGTAAACGAGGAAAACAGCGCAGCAAACAGCAAAAGGCTTGCCTTTTTGCTTGTCAAATATCTGATCTTCATGCTTTTTGGTGTCAGATCCTTTCTCGCAAAATGCGGGGAAATGATGGAAAAACACCATCAGTATAACACCACATTGTGAACAAAGTATTAACGTGTCAAATTTGCCTGAAAAGAGCTTCACGCTCGCTCCCCTTTACAATAGCGGCGTTATATGGTATAATAAAATTGCAGACCAAATAAAAAGCCGTTTTGCACGGCCGGTAAAGGAGGGTATCATATGAAAAAATTGCTTGTAGCTCTGCTGCTGTTACTGCTTGCTTGCTCGCTTGCATCCTGCGGTATTTTAAAGGGTGGCGCCTTCAGCGGTGCGGGTGGCGATGTTTCGCCCGATACCGATAGTGGTACGCCCCCTGCCGATCAGCCGCATACCCACGCCTTTGGCAAGTGGAGCACCACCATCGCCCCCACCTGCGGCAAGCCGGGTGAGCAGACGCGCAGCTGCGCGTGCGGCGAGAGCGAAACACGCCCCGCTGCCGCAACGGGGATCCATCTCTATAACCAGCAAAGGACCTGCACACAGTGCGGCCTGTCAGAGCAGGCGCTCCGTCTTCCCGATATGATGGAAATTTCCTTTTCCAATCAGTACGGCATTCTTTATTTCGACCCCAATAGCGGTACGGTCGCATATGTCAGCACGCAAAGCGGCGACGTGACCTTCAGCCGCCCGCACCATCCGCAAAACGCCTCAAGCGAAGTATATAACGGGGTAGAGCTTTCCTCGCACTTCGTGTTTGATTTTCCTCTGCCCGAGGATGAGAGCGAGGCATGGACGCATTCCAAGATCCGTATCGTTGATTACGGCGCCGCGAGCTACCAGGCCACCCTTATCGAAAACGGTCTTACCGTAAAGCATAGGGTGCAGGGCAGGCTTGTGCTGCCGCAAATGATCGAGCGCGAGGCCTTTGAAGAAAAGATCCTGCGCCCCATGGCCGAAAAGCTGAACCCCGCCAACCGCGATTACGCTAAGTTCAAGGCCTTTTATAACGAGCTGTTTTACGCCACGCGCCTTGCCGGTGGCGACACTAAGTTTGCCGAGGGGATCGCCGCGGCATACCCTGTGGTGGGTGAAAAAAATATCGACGTTTACGTGCTTGACCACAGCGTATCTGCCGAGCAGAAGCTGTGGCTTGCCAGAATGATCATGGAGCATTGCCCCGCGTATACCTACGAGCAGCTGCTGGCCGATCACGCCTTTGTCAGATGCACCCCGGCCCCGGTTGCCGAAAACCCGTATGCCTTTGAGCTGAGCGTTGATTTTACCCTGGGAGAGAACGGGCTGACCATCGCCTTTACCGATCCCGAAAACGTGGGCCTTGATACGGGCATGCTTGACGTTGTGGCACTTTTCCCGTATTTGCAGTCGCAAAACGTCCCCGATATCAGCATCCAATGCGAGATTCCCGCGCCCACTCCCGAGCCTGAGCCTGCTCCCACCCCCGAACCGGAACAACCCGAATGACCTTTCAAAAGCCGCCCGGCATTGCAAGCGGGCGGCTTTTTTATTTCCCATTTTTTAAAATCATTTTTTCTCACGCGTTGATGTTGTGCTGAAAAAATAATGCTTGTCACTTAAATTCTTGGTGGAAATGCCCATTAACTACTTCGACAAAAAGTGATATAATAGAGGTGATATTAATTTTATTAAAAAGGTGGTGGATAAGGTGCTTGGCGCAAAAAAGATAGATGCAACAAAGGGGGCAATGATCCCCCAGATCATTCTTTTCGTCATCCCCTTGATCCTGACAACGCTGATACAAACGCTGTTCAATGCAGTAGATATTGCGGTGCTTGGCAATATGGCGGATACACGGGCGGTTGCAGCCGTGGGTGCAACCACTACGATCATACATCTGATCATTGATGCCTTTGTCGGTATTTCCGGCGGCGCCAAGATCGTTCTTTCTAGGCTTGTCGGCAAAAACGACGAGGAGGAGCTGCACCGCACGATCGACACCTCCATCCTGCTGGCAATCGGCTTTGGCCTGATCGTTTCAATTGTGGGCATTGTGATGGCACCGCTTTTTATGCGGTGGATAGATTGTCCGGCAGAATGCTTTGACGATGCCGTGCTGTATCTTCGCCTCTACCTTGTGGCAGCCCCCGCCATACTGCTTTACAATTACGGCGCGGCGGTTTTAACCTCCTCCGGCGATACAAGCAGACCCCTGTACTACGCCATCGCCAGCGGCCTGCTCAACGTGGTGCTTAACGTTGTTTTGTGCCTGATCCTTCCGCAAAAGGTGGCGGCAGTTGCCATTGCAACCGCCTCCGCTCAGGTGCTGGCAGCAGCGCTTGTCATGATCCGCCTTTGCCATCTGGATGGGGCGATGCGCGTTCGCATCAAGCGGATCCGCTTTCATCTCAGGTCTTGTATGCAGCTGCTGCGCTTCGGTATTCCGCTTTCCTTGCAGGTCTTGATCTATCCGCTTGCCAATCTGCAGATCACCTCTGCGATCAACAGCTATGGCGTTGCCTGCATGGCAGGGAACAGCGCAGCAAGCACGGTCGAGCAAATGACAGCCGCCTTCCGCACCTCCTTCGGCGTTTCTACCGCAACCTTTATAGGGCAAAATCTCGGTGCCGAAAAAGACGATCGCGTCAAAAAATCACTGTGGTATAATATCGGGCTTGCTCTTGTTATCAACGCCACTGTGGGCCTGCTTGTCGTTTTAACAAACGAATATTGGATGCAGCTTTTCCTGGGGGATGACCTTTCGGCCATAGAGTACGCGCTTGACCGAAACGATATGCTTGCCACAGCATCGATATTTGCGGCGATGAACGCCGTTCTCGGCAACGCGATCCAGGCATTCGGTTATCCCATCTGGAGCACCGTGAACTCGGTTGTTTGGGTGCTTTGCCTGCGCGCCGTCTGGATGGCAACCGTTTATCCCGTGCATACGTCGTATATAAATCTGATCCTGTGCTTTGTCGTTTCCTGGATCCTTACCATGATCTGCAACATCGTGATCCTTTCCGTCGTTTACATCCGCTACAGAAGCGGAAAATACAAGAAAATATAAAAGCAACACACCCCTCGCTCCGGAAAGACAGAGGCCTTCCCTTGTAGGGACAGGCACAGCTCGCCATAGGCGAGGCGATTGGACGTGTCCGTATCCGCGACCGATAGCGGCTATGCTTTGCCCATAAATTTATCTTCCAAGCTTTCCGAAACGGAGATTGCATCATTTTTCGCGTGGGCGAAAAATGAGAAAGAGGAGAAACCCTTTGCAAAGGGTTTCTCCTCTTTTTATATCCGTACCAACTAAAATCAGTACATACCGCCGCCCATGCCGGCACCGCCTGCCATTGCGGCAGCAGCGGCAGCGTCAGCTGCGGGATCCTTCTTGTCAGCCACAACGCTTTCGGTGGTCAATACCACAGAGGCGATGGAAGCAGCATTCTGCAGAGCAGAACGGGTCACCTTGGTGGGGTCAACAATGCCTGCCTGCATCATGTCGCAGTAGACCTCGTTGTAAGCGTCAAAGCCGTAGCCCTCTTTGCCGGAGGACATGATCTTGTCAACCACAACGGCACCGTCAAAGCCTGCGTTTGCAGCGATCTGGCGAACGGGCTCCTCAAGAGCCTTCACCACAATGCGCACACCGGTCTTTTCGTCACCCTCAACGGTGTCGATCAGCTTGGCAACCTCAGCAATTACGTTGAGGTAAGCGGTACCGCCGCCTGCCACAATGCCTTCCTCAACGGCAGCCTTGGTCGCGTTGAGAGCATCCTCGATGCGCAGCTTCTTTTCCTTCATTTCCGCCTCGGTAGCGGCACCAACCTTGATCACGGCAACGCCGCCGGCAAGCTTTGCAAGGCGCTCCTGCAGCTTCTCACGGTCAAAGTCGGAGGTGGTGGTCTCGATGGCGTTCTTGATCTGGTTCACACGCGCCTTGATGGCTGCGGGATCGCCGGCACCGCCAACGATGATGGTGTTTTCCTTGTTTACCTTGATCTGGCGGGCGCGACCAAGCTGTGCAAGGCTGGTGTCCTTCAGCTCAAGACCGAGGTCTGCAGAGATCACCTGACCGCCGGTCAGAATGGCGATATCCTGCAGCATCTCCTTGCGGCGGTCGCCAAAGCCGGGTGCCTTAACGGCAACGCAGGTAAAGGTGCCGCGCAACTTGTTAAGCACAAGGGTGGTGAGAGCCTCGCCCTCAACGTCCTCGGCAACGATCAGCAGCTTGCGGCCTGCCTGAACGATCTGCTCGAGCAGGGGAAGGATCTCCTGAATGTTGGTGATCTTCTTGTCGGTGATCAGAAGCAGAGCGTCGTCGATCACGGCCTCCATCTTATCCATATCGGTTGCCATATAGGGGGAAAGGTAGCCGCGGTCAAACTGCATGCCCTCAACTACCTCAGAGTAGGTGTCGGCAGACTTGGACTCCTCAACGGTGATCACGCCGTCGGCGGTCACCTTTTCCATAGCATCGGCGATCAGACGGCCGATCACCTCGTCACCTGCGGAAATGGTGCCAACGCGAGCAATGTCCTCAGAGCCGTTGACCTTCTTGGAGTTGGCAACAAGGCACTCAACAGCCTTGTCAACAGCCTTTTTCATACCCTTGCGCAAAACCATGGGGTTGGCGCCTGCGGTCACGTTCTTCATGCCCTCGCGTACAAATGCCTGGGCAAGCAGGGTAGCGGTGGTGGTACCGTCGCCGGCTGCGTCGTTGGTCTTGGTGGCAACCTCTTTTACAAGCTGCGCACCCATGTTCTCGGCCTGGTTCTCAAGCTCGATCTCCTTGGCGATAGTCACGCCGTCGTTGGTGATCAGGGGCGTGCCGAACTTCTTGTCAAGCACCACGTTGCGGCCCTTGGGACCCATAGTGATCTTAACGGTGTTTGCCAGCTTATCAATGCCGCGGCACAGGGCGTTGCGCGCCTCAATGCCGTAAAGAATTTCCTTTGCCATTGCTGTGTTCTCCTTTACAAAATTACTCTACGATTGCCAGAATATCGCTCTGACGTACGATGTTATAGTCAACGCCGTCACACTTTACCTCGGTGCCGGAGTACTTGCTGGTGATCACGCGATCGCCAACCTTAACGATCATTTCAACTTCTTTGCCGTCAACAAGTCCGCCGGGGCCAACGGCGATCACCTCTGCGATCTGGGGCTTTTCCTGAGCGGCGGCGGTCAAAAAGATGCCGGAAGTGGTTTTTTCTTCAGCCTCCACGAGCTTGACAACTACGCGGTCGGCAAGGGGCTTTAAGGTCATAGTATCCTCCTTTTTGGAGCCCTTGGCTCCTGAAACTTTTGTAGAATTTTGGCACTCATAGCCGGGGAGTGCTAACTCATAAGATTATTGTACTACAAATCTTGGAAAAATCAAGTGAATTTGCCAATGTTCACATAATATTAACAAAAAAGGGGGATTTGCGATGAATGGCGTGGTGCAGGTGGTATGCGGCGCTATTTTGCCTATTGCTTTGCTTGTAGCGGGCGGCTGCTTTGCCGTGCTGCTTTTGCCAAGGCTTTTTTGTCGCCACCGTCGCGCGCCCAAAGGGCGCGGCGGCTCAAAGCGGGCACTTGCCGTGGCGTTGGCGGGCACGCTTGGGGTGGGGAATATTGCGGGCGTGGCATCCGCTATCGCGCTTGGTGGTGCAGGCGCGGTTTTTTGGATGTGGATCTCCGCGCTTTTTGCCATGCTGCTTAAATACGCCGAGGTGGTGCTGGCCCAAAAGCACCGTCGCTTTGATCCGCAGGGGCGCGCGCACGGGGGCGCGCCGTATTATATTAAGGTGGCGTTCGGGGGCAGAGCCGGTAGCGTGCTGGCCGCCCTGTTTGCGCTGCTTTGCACGTGCTGCGCGCTCTCGCTTGGCGCTATGATCCAAACTGCCGCCGCAGCCGAGGCGCTTGCCACGCTTTGCCCGATGCCGCCCATTTGGGTCGGCATCGCGTTTGGCGGTATCGCCGCAGCGGTGCTGCTGCTTGGCGCACGGGGGGTGGAGCGCGCCTGCACCGCACTGGTGCCCTTTGCGTGCTTGCTGTTTGGGCTTGCCTCGCTTGTGGCGATCCTTGTGCGCGTTGAGGAGCTTCCGGGTGCATTTCGGGCTATTTTTTGCGGTGCGTGGCAGGGGGAAAGCGCCGCAGGCGGTGTGCTGGGCTTTTTCACCTCGCGCGCCGTGCGCTACGGCGTGTCGCGCGGAATGGTGTCTAACGAGGCGGGCTGTGGCACCGCCCCTATTGCCCACGCCGCAGCAGAAAGCGACCTGCCGGCACGGCAGGGGCTTTTGGGGATCTTGGAGGTATTTGTGGATACGATCCTGCTTTGCACCCTCACAGCTCTTGCCATTCTGACAAGCGGCGCACCGGTGCAGCAGGGCGGGGGAATGCGCTATGCGCTCTTTTCCTACGGTGCGACACTTGGTAGCCTTGCCGCACCGCTGCTTTGCGCGTGCGTGTTGCTGTTTGCGCTTGCCACGGTGCTTTGCTGGGGACATTACGGTGCGGAAAGCTTGCGGATGCTGCGGTGGGAGCGCGCCGCCGGTCGGCTTTTTCCCGTGGCGGTCGGCCTTTCCTGCGTGCTTGGTGCCGTTGCCGCCCCTGCGCTTTTGTGGGAGCTGACCGACCTGATCCTTGCTCTGATGGCGCTGATCAACGTAACGGCGCTGCTGCTTCTTCGGCGTGAGGTGATCCGCGAGAGTGAGCTGCTGAAAGCGCCCCCTTTACAAAACGGGAAAAACATAGTATAATAAAGCAAAAACAGCACGTAAAGGAGAGAAAAATGAAAAGAATTCTGTTTTTGTTGATCGCTTTGCTGCTTTGTACCGTTGCCCTTTACGCCTGTGGGCACACACACGAATACGGCGAATGGGAGCAGACCGTTGCCCCCGGATGCGTGAGCGAGGGCGAGGAGGTGCGCAAGTGCGCGTGCGGCGAGAGCGAAACACGCAGCGTTGCCGCCACCGGCATCCATAGCTTTGGCAAGTGGAAGACACTCACGGCCGCAACCTGTAAAAAGGAAGGCACCGAAAAACGCGAGTGCGCGTGTGGGGAGAGCGAGCTGCAAACAATCCCCGCACTTGGCCGCTGCGACTATGATGCATGGAACATCTGCAAGAACTGCCACGAGGAATTGGTGTATACCAAGGGCCTTGCCTATACCATTTTAGAGGAAAACCGTGAGACCTGCCGGGTGACCGGCCCCGGAGTAGGGAACAGCACGCTGACCGAGATGATCATTCCGCCTTATATTGAAGGTCGTCGCGTGGTTGCCGTCAGCGGCCTTGGCTATAATGACACCTTGGTTTCCGTTACGCTTCCGGATACACTGAAAACGATCGAGGAGCGAGCATTTAGAGGCTGTACATCCCTTATCGATATTGTCATTCCGGAGGGCGTAGAGCAGATCGGCTCTTGGGCGTTTTACGAATGTACGTCGTTGCAAAGTGTTACCTTTTCTGAGGATTGCCGCATCGAGGTCCTTGAATATCGCGTTTTTGAGGGCTGCTCTGCGCTGTGCCATTTTGAGATCCCGGAAAGCATAAGGACGATCCGTCGGAATACCTTTGACGGCTGCACATCCCTGCGCGTGTTGGACAAAGACATTGTTTACGTAGACAACTGGGCGGTCGCGTGGGAGTATCACGGCAGAGAAGGGCTTGCCCTGCGCGCCAACACCGTCGGCATTGCTGAGTATGCCTTTGAAGGAATTGGCGCCGCACCTTTCCTGGTGATCCCGCAAGGCGTAAAGTATATCGGCGATTATGCCCTTTACAATCATCTGTGCGAAACCATCAGCATCTCCAAAACCGTTGTCAGCATCGGCAAGCAAGCCTTTGGTATCGGTGAGGCGCTGCGAAAGGCGACCTTTGAGGATCCCTCGGGCTGGACCGTCAGCACCACCGTGGATGGGGAGGGGACTGCAGTTAACCTAAGCTCGCATACCACAAACGTCACCCTGCTCTCAAGCACCTATGCCGACTACTATTGGCGTAAGGGATGATCCAAAACAAAAAAGCCACCCTTCGGGTGGCTTTTTGCATATTTTACAGCATCCTTCCCCAAAAGTTTTCTTTGGGAAAGTGGCGCTCGCGCCAGGTGGGGTCAAACTTGCAGGTATAGCGGGAAAACGAGAGAGCGTGATGGTATACGGTATGGTTCTGGGCGGACAAGGATTTTGTCAGTGTGTGATTGGCATGATGAAGCACAAGCAGCGCGCAGATATCCGCGTGTGCGCCGTATTCGTCCAGGAGATACAGCTTGTGGTTGTAGGCCCCGTTGGTGCTGACCAGATAGGTTTCAGCCAGGGCGATCTGCACACCATCCTTGTAAAAGCAAAGGTAAGAAAAGCTGTTCGAGGCGTGAAGGTAGCACAGGATCTCCTCTCCGCCGGACAGCGTGATCCTATAGCAGCTTTTGCAAAAGCCGTGGCGTGAGTAGGCAAAGTGGGCCACCGTTCCGCCGTCTGTTTCCACACGGAGTCGGCGCGAGCAGCGCTCCACCCCAAGCCAATGGAGAAGGGGAATACAGTCCTTTAAGGCAGGCGGCTCAAAGCTGCCGCAAAGCGGCTCCTTTTTGCTGAATTGCAGCGAGATGCCCTGCATACGGTTCAGGTTTCCAACCTGCGCACGGCAATAGGGGGATCTGTCCTTGGAGAGCAGAAAGCCCTGCTGCGCTCCGCTGGCATCTATTTGTTGGAGGTCAATAACCATAAGGGGCTCCTTTCAAAAAAGCCACCCATCGGGTGGCTTTTTTATAAATTATCCAAGCACGCGGATGCGGGAGATCAGCGCAAGTCCGGTGGCGGCAGCGGCGGCCTCGGCCTCGGCCTCGGTCATTTCCGCACCGATCACGGCAATGCGATCACCTACCGTAACGGTCTTGGCATCGCCAAATACCTTGGCGATCCTTTGGGCGGCATCTGCCCCGTTTGCAAACGAGAAGCAGGAGCGGCACTTGTAAGCGGCAAAATCAGCGTAGTCGCTGTCAGCGGCAACGGTGAATTTGGGCGCGCGCACCTCGGTGCCCATGTGCGCCACGATATCAATGATATCGGCTACCACGGCGCTGGCGGTGGGCAGCTTGCCTGCACCCTTGCCGTAGAACATGCATTCGCCAAGCATATTGGCGTCTACCAGAATACCGTTGAATACGTCGGAAACGCCGGAAAGGGGATTGCTCATCGGGATCATACGGGGCGAAACCATTGCCAGCACCTTGCCGTCCACCTTTTCGGTGTGGCCGATCAGCTTGACCGAGCAGCCAAGCGCCTTGGCGGTGTCTGCGTCCTCTGCGGTGATCTTGGTGATGCCCTCGCAATGGATCTTGTCGGGGGAAAGCAGCGTGCCAAAGCCAAGCGCGGCAAGGATCACGATCTTGCGTGCCGCATCAAGCCCCTCAACGTCCGCTGCGGGATTTGCCTCGGCATAGCCCTTCGCTTGTGCATCCTTCAGTGCAGCCTCGTAGGCGGTGCCGCACTCCAGCATCTGGGTCAGGATATAGTTGGTGGTGCCGTTGAGAATACCGCTGACGGCATTGATCTCGTTAGAGGCAAGGTCGTTTACCATCGGGCGGATGATCGGAATACCGCCGCCAACGCTTGCTTCAAACAGATAGCGCACGCCGTTTTTCTCGGCAAGCTCCAAAAGCTCCGCACCAAAGCGTGCCACCACCTCTTTGTTGGAGGTCACCACGCTCTTGCCCGCCTCAAGGCAGGCCTTGGTGAAATCATATGCGGGGTGCGAGCCGCCCATCATCTCGGCAACGATGGAGATATCGGCATCGTTTAAAATATCGTTGAAATCGTGTGTCACAAGGTGACCGAAGGGGCTGTCGGGGAAGTCGCGCAGATCAAGGATCCGCTTGACGGCAACCTCTTTGCCCAGCTTTTTTTCAATGACTGCACGGTTTTGTGCAAGCACCTCGGCAGCACCGCTGCCAACTACGCCAAAACCGAGAATTGCTACGTTTACCATAAGGAAATTTCCTTTCTGTGGGTGTATTACACATCATTATATCACACTTTTCCGTAAAATGCAAATAAAACTATTGAAAAAAACATAAAATTGTGATAAAATAATATAAAATCCGCAACCAAGGAGGGGGAAAACCATGGGCTCCATGATTGGCAGCATGAAAAACGTAAAAATTTTTGTGCTCTATCTGATGGAAAACGTCGGCACGCCGCTCAGCTTTGTTACGCTGAACGATATCGTGATGCAGACCGACTATATCATGTACCTTGATTTTGCCGAGGCGTTCCACAAAATGCTGGATGACGACCTGATCTGTGAGGCAGGCGAGGGCGAGGAGGGCGACCCAGTTTTTGAGATCACGGATAAGGGCAGATGCGTGGCTGAATCCCTGCATAGTGAGATCCTTTCCTCTATCCTGGATAAAAGCCTGGCAGCGGCGCTTCGCTATCTCGATTTCAAAAAGCGCGGCATCGAAGGGCATTGCGAGATCTCCCGCCGCGACGATGGCCGTTACACCTTTACCTGCTCGCTTTCCGAGCAAGGGGAGCAGATCTACTCCACCATGCTTGTGGTCGACTCTCTTGACCGTGCCGTGCGCTTAAAGGAAAACTTTCACGACAGGCCCGAGGTCATCTACCGTGGCGTGCACGCCCTGCTTGCCGGAAATATGAATTTTTTGTTTGACGATTAAACAGACGCGCGGTGCCGAGTGGCGCCGCGCTTTTCTTTTGTGCAAAAAGGAGATTTTTGGTGAAAACCACGTATTTTTTGAAAAAAAGGCGAAAAATTTCATAGATATTACAAAAAATTCTATTGACAAATTGTAAAAATATGATATAATTTTATTAAGTGCAAGGAAATATCTTGTTACTTTTGCGAGGTTTTATGGAAAAGCAAAACGATCACGGGCGCGATCAGCTAAAGCAATGCATTTTGTCGATCCGCAAGGGGAACCAAAGGGCATTCGATCAACTGCTTGCCGAATACACACCCTTGGTTGAAAGCCAGGTGCTTCAATACGGCAAAGAGCTGACACAGCAGGACCGCGAGGATCTGCGTCAAGAGGCGCTGTATGCGCTGCATCGCTCCGCCCTCAACTACGATTTCGATCAAAGCGGGGTTGAGTTCGGGCTGTATGCCAAGATCTGCATCGGCAATGCGCTTATCTCGCAGCTGCGCCTTTTCAATCGCCGCAGGTCCGAGATCTTTGCCGAGGTGGTAGAGGTCGAGCAGGGCGCGCCGTTTGAGGATCCTGCAAGCCGCCTGATCGAGGAGGAGTGCGCGCAAGCGCTGTACCGCCGTGTGCGCCGCGTGCTTTCCGATTACGAAAACCGCGTGTGGGGCTACGTAATGCTGGGCTATTCTGCAGGGCAGATCGCCAAGCTGTTAAACAAGCCCCCCCATTCCATTGAAAATGCTGTGTATCGCATCCGTCAAAAGCTCCGCCGCGAGTTTGCGCCGGACGATACGCAGAATTAAGGTGTGCGAGCGCACACCTCTATATGCCCCGGTAGCTTAATCCAGAGCGTTGAAAATCTCAAAGGTGTCGGTCGAAATCCGTCTAAGGGCAAAAACCATTATCACAAAGTGAGGAAAACACAATGAACGAAGAAGTAACCATGGTTGGCGCAACCGACGAAGTCTTTGAGGACAAGACACTGGTTTGCAAGGAATGCGGCAAAGAGTTCGTATTCACCGCAGGCGAGCAGGCTTTCTACAAAGAAAAAGGCTTTATGAACGAGCCTAAGAGCTGCAAGCCCTGCCGCGATGCGAAGAAGAATGCAGGCCGTGCACCCAGAGAGTACTTTATCACCACCTGCGCCGAGTGCGGCGGTGAGGCTAAAGTAACCTTCCAGCCCTCCAGCGACAGACCTGTTTATTGCAGCGCTTGCTTCGAGGCAAGAAAGAACGCACAATAATCATCGGGAGCTTCCTGAAATAAAAGACTGCGCCAAGGGCGCGGTCTTTTATTTTCGTTTAAAATTCTGTTGCCTTTTGCCGCGATTTGTGGTATAATTGCAGCATAAACACAGGAGCGATATTATAAATATGAAGCTAAGAAGATTTTTTTCCGTGCTTTCCACCACGGTCGTGATCCTTACCGCGGCGCTTGCCATGCTGCTTGTCGGTATGCGGATCTTCGGGCTGCAGATCTTTTCGGTGCTTTCCGGCTCTATGGAGCAGGAGATCTCGGTGGGGGGCGTGGTATACGTTAGAGAGGTAGATAGCGAGGATATCGCCGAGGGGGATATTCTGACCTTTCGTGCAGGGGGCGCCGTGGTCACGCACCGCGTGATCGAGCTTGTTCCAAACGAGAGCGAGCCGGGCACCTTTTTGTTCCGCACGCAGGGCGATGCCAACGACGTGCCGGACAAGGAGCTGCTGCACCCGGATAACGTGATCGGCAAGGTGGTGTTTGACCTGCCGCTGCTTGGTTATCTTGCAACCGGGCTGCAAACGGGCGCGGGCAAGCTTGTGGCGCTGCTGTTTGGTGTGCTGCTTATCATGCTGGTGCTGCTGCCGGATCGGCTGCTTGCAAGCGAGGAGCAGGAAGAAGAAGGGGACAAGGAGCCCCCCGAAGGGGACTGATTTTTCAACTGAAAAAATCTTTGAAAAATTCGCAAAAAACACTTGACAAGCCAATGTAAAATATGGTATAATAATTTGCCGCTTGAAAAGGGCTTTTTTAAGTATGCCTGCATTTCGGTGCAGCATCGCCCGCGATCAGCGAGTCTATGAAGAAAGAGAGGTGCTTTTCGTGTTTGCTATTATTGAAACCGGCGGAAAGCAGTACAAGGTCAACGAAGGCGAGATCATCTTTGTTGAAAAACTCGATGCCGAGGTCGGCGCAACTGTTGTGTTCGACACCGTTAAGGCTCTGTCCAAGGACGGCGCTCTTAAGGTTGGCACGCCCAACGTTGAGGGTGCAAAGGTAACCGCAACCGTGGTTCGCCAGGGCAAGTCCAAGAAGATCTACGTGATCAAGTACAAGGCTAAGAAGAACGAGAAGAAGAAGATCGGTCACAGACAGCCCTACACCAAGCTTCAGATCAACGCGATCGAGGGCTAAGATCGGTTATGACAACCATCACATTTTTCCGAAGCGACGGAATTTTTTACGGCTTTGAAGAAAGCGGCCACGTTGGCTATGGCGACATTGGGGAGGATCCCTTCTGCGCAATGCTTTCCTCTATCACGATGTACATCATCGATGCCGTTGAGGACGTATACCACGGCACCGTGAAATACGACATCAACGAGGATGATACCGTGATCACCGTGCGTTCCCCCTCCGCACTCCCCGCCTTCGAGCAGGACGAGCGCGTGCGCTTCGCAGTTTCGGGTCTGTTTCTCACCTACTATCTCATGCTTGAGGATATGATCCTGCACGACGATATGTACGAGTTCACCAAGGAAAGCGGCTTTGAGGTCAAGGTCGTGGACCGCGAGTACGAATGACCCGCGCCCCAAGGGGCACCCAATAATTTAAGGAGGATACTAAAGATGTTAAGAATTAGTTTGCAGTTCTTCGCTCACAAAAAGGGCGTAGGTTCTACCAAGAACGGCCGTGATAGCGAATCTAAGCGTCTTGGCGTAAAGGCAGCCGACGGCGAAACCGTTACCGCAGGCAGCATTATCGTGCGCCAGAGAGGCACCGCCATCCATCCCGGCAACAACGTTGGCATCGGCAAGGACGACACTCTGTTTGCTCTGATCGCAGGCAAGGTTAAGTTCGAGCAAAAGACCAAGGATAAAAAGCAGGTTAGCGTTTACGCCGACTAATGCATAATAAAAAAGTAGCCCTCGGTAGAGGGCGGGTTTTTTATTTGTTTTATCAAAGCTTTTTAAAAAAGTTTATAACGTCGCTTTTTCTTAATCTTGCCTTGTCGATAAAATCTTCGAATTTATCATATTTGTTGATGTCGGCACCGGAATTAGAAATAGCAGTTGAGCAGTTTATTTTGTCTATGATAACGAAACGGTTATTCCCTTGAAGCGAAAATTGAAGTTCCTTGGTATATAGTTCTCCTCCAGAAAAAGAAAGTGCAAAAGAGATCGAATGAATACCATTGCTTAGCGGTACCACGGAGATTGGAGTAGCGACATAACCACGATCGGTTCCGTCAATTTTCATGGAAACGGAAACATGTCCACGACTGCCATATGTACAGGCGTTAGCTGTATCGGCAAAGACGAATAGGTTGTTGATGCCGACCAACTCTTGTAATTCTAACTGTGATAACATTTCTTCAAGTTTTGTTTTTTCATTATACAAAGGGCTCCAAATATTGCTCAATCGTTTATATTCGGGGTCTTCATATACCTTGTTCCATGCGCGTGCTTCTTCCCTCAGCGCATCGGTCTTTTGATTAGCAGTCTCAATTTCTTCGTCAAGCTTTTTGAGCAATTCTTGATTTTTTTCTATTTGGCTTTTGTGAAATAGTTTCCAAAGGCCGGAATGCGTATTTTTCTTGCGTTTTGCTTTCAAATTCTGAGTTACGAGCACCTGCTTAAGCCATTCATCCCGTTTGCTTTGTAATTCTTTTTCTCTGGCTTGCATAGCTTCCCACAATGTGTTCGCTTCTTTTGTTACTTCTTCCAATCGCTGTTTTAAAGATTGCTTGTCCTGCATAGTAGATTACTTCCTTTCCTTATTGCACTTATATGGGTGCAAAAATATTATAGCACGCGGTTATAATATTGTCAATAGGTATTATAAAAAGGTGTCGCTGATGAATGCTATTATTGAAAAAAAGATAGGGAACAATATCAGAATATTGCGGGAAAAAGCGGGCTTAACGCAGGAAGAACTGGCTACCAAACTGCAACTGAATGGGTGTGACATTACCAGAAGCGCAGTGGCAAAGATTGAGGTAGGGCAGCGGCATTTATATCCCGACGAGATCCTTTTGGTACGAAACATTCTTAATGTGCGTTATGAGGAAATTTTTCAGTTGAACGATTAAATAACAAGCACGGGGCGCTCCATGGAGCGCCCCGTGCTTGTTAAACTGCACTGAAAGCAGCGTTTCGGGCGATTGACAAAAGTGTTTGGCTATTCAACAGACGGCGGTAGCCGTTTTAGCCATCCAGATAGATCCATACCTCGCTTGTAAGCCGTATACTGCCCGCATAGTCTAGCGCTGTGTGGGTAGCCCCAAAATTTTTTGATATTTTATCAAGAATTTTAGCAAAACCCCTTGACAAACGCTAAAATATTTGGTATCATATATAGGTCGCGTGGAGAGATGGCTGAGCTGGTCTAAGGCGCACGACTGGAAATCGTGTTTGGGCTAATACCCCAACGAGAGTTCGAATCTCTCTCTCTCCGCCACAAAAAGAAGGCCCCCAATCGGGGGTCTTTTTTTGCGTGACGGAGAGAGCGGCTCTGTTCGACTCTGCCTTGCAAAGCAAGGCGAGAGCTCGCCTTCGCCGCCCGAAGGAAGCTGCGTTGCAATAGAAAAAGCCGGTACGGAGCGAAATCCATACCGGCTTTTTACTGTTTTCAAATTCAAAGTATTGTTGTGTTATTCCACCTCAATCATCCTTGCAATGCCCTTGAACAGTCCTGCGGTCATGTAATGGGTCTTGCCGTCGATCTCGCGCTCGGCGTCGCGGTGGCCGTGGCCGCCCACCGTGGTGATCACCAGCGGATGGTGCAAAAGCAGGTCTATCATCTCGTGGCTTGTGCGATAGTCCTCGGGCGTGAGGCGCACGTTCGGGTGCGAGGGCTCGGTCAAATTCAACATTCTGTCCCAGATCGGATCGTGGAAAAGCACAAGCATCGGCAGCCCACGCTCCAGCTCGCGCTTGAACGCCGCAACCGTGCGCGCAGGGAAGTAGTCAAGGCTGTTGTCGGCGGTGATCACGTTCAGCCCGTTGATCACGCGGCTTTCAAAGTAGAGGTCAAACATGGGGAACTCGCTCTCCAGCTGCGGGCGCACCGTTTCCCAGTAAGGGTACGGCTCCTCCATCGTGCGGCGGCAGATGCGCTGATGCTCGTGCCCACCGGGGGAGAACATCATGTCCTCGCCCTCTAAAATGCTGTGGAACATCTCAATGTTGCCGTGCGTGTGAATATCCATCACGTCGCCCGTGCAAACAAGCAGCGCGTTCTCCTTTTTTGCAAGCGCGATCGCCTCGTCAAAGTATTCCTTTGGCGTGCAGGGAGGGAACTGCCCCTCCTTTTCAAACACCTCGCGGCGGTGCTGCATCAGGGCGTGATGCTCCTCGGTATCCTTGTCGTTTGCATAGGTCAGATGCACGTCGGTCACGTGCAATATCTTTACGGGCTGCTGCAGCCCTGCGTGTATTTTCGTATAGGTGATCTCTTGCATAAAAGTGCCTCCATTCTTTTCTTTTATTATAACGCCACCTCAGTTATCTGTCAATACAAGGTGGCAAAAAAGCCCCCTCAAAGAGGGGGCTTGTCCTTTAAATGTCGGCGTCCTTCACGTATTCGTGGCCATGCTCGGCAATAAACACCTTGCGCTCGGCAAGGTTGTCGCCCATCAGCACGTCAAACATATACTCGGTGCGCTCCACGTCCGCGGGCTCAACCGAAACAAGACGGCGCGTGGCGGGGTTCATCGTGGTCTGCCACATCATATCGGGCTCGTTCTCGCCAAGACCCTTCGAGCGCTGCAGCGTGTACTTTCTGCCCTCGCTTTCCAGCTTTTGCAGGATCTCTGCCTTTTCAAACTCGTTATAGGCAAACAGGATCTCGTCCTTTGTGGTGATCTCAAACAAGGGGGACTCGGCAATAAACACCTTTTTTTCCTGCAGCAGGGTGGGGAGCAGACGATAGAACAGCGTGAGAAGCAGGGTGCGGATCTGGAAGCCGTCCTCGTCGGCATCGGTACAGATGATGATCTTGGACCAGCGCAGCTGTGCAAGGTCAAATTGAGGGAAGTCGCCTTTTACTTTTTTGGTGTCGATCTCCACACCGCAGCCGATCACGCGCAAAAGGTCGGTGATGATGTCGTTTTTAAAGATGCGGTCGTAGGTGGCCTTTACGCAGTTCAGCGTTTTGCCTCGTACGGGGATGATGGCCTGAAATTCGGCTGCACGTCCCAGCTTACAGGAGGTCAGCGCCGAATCGCCCTCTACGATATACAGCTCGCGCTCGTTGGGGTTTTTAGAGCGGCAGCCCACAAACTTTTCTACGCGGTTGGCAATGTCGACCGGCTTGCCGATTTCGCCTGCGCCTCTTATGATGGTTTTGGTTTTTTCTGCAGTTTCGCGGCTGCGCTTGTTGACAAGCACCTGGTTGGCAAAAATCTCGGCCTCGGCGGGATGCTCTACCAGATAAAAGCGCAGCTGCTCGCGGATAAACTCGCGCAGGGCATCGCGGATAAAGGCATTGGTGATCGATTTTTTTGTTTGGTTTTCAAAGGACGTTATGGTAGAAAAGCTGTTGATCACAAGGAACAGGCAGTCCTTTATGTCCTCAAAGGTGATCTCTGATTTATCTGCGATCTCCTTTTTGGTATACTTGTCCTTTGCTTTGATATAGGCATTCAGCTCGGTAACAAAGGCAATGCGTACCGCCTTGTCGGGCGAGCCGCCGTGCTCCAGAAAGCTGGAGTTGTGGTAGTATTCCAGGGCGTTTACGGTGTTGGAAACGCAGAAGGAGATATCCGCCTTCATGCGGTAAGCATCCTGATCCGCGCGGTCGCGGCCCTCTGCCTCTGTGTGCCAAAGCACGGGTTCGGTGCGGGCGGCATCGCCTACACGTTCACGAATGTAGTCGGGGATACCGCGCTCGTAAACGTAGGTATGCTCGGCAAAGGTCTTGTCCTCCTGCTCCAGGCGCAGCACAAATTTAATGCCGGGGTTTACCACCGCCTGGCGGTGCATAATGTCAATGAACTGCTCGTGGGGAATGGAAATATCGGTAAAGACCTCAAGGTCGGGGCGCCAGCGGATCACCGTGCCGCGACGGCGCTCGCGCTTGTCCAAGGGGCGGGAGGAAAGTGCGGTAACAGGGTTGCCCTTTTTAAAGGAAACCGAATGTACCTGCTCACCGTCAAAGGACTGTACGGTCATATATTCCGAGGAGTACTGCGTGGCACACGCGCCAAGGCCGTTAAGTCCGAGAGAGAACTCGTAGGCAGAGTCGCCGTTGTTGTTATCGTATTTACCGCCCGCGTAAAGCTCGCAGTATATAAGATCCCAGTTCCAGCGTCCTTCAGCCTCGTTATATCCGAGTGGAACTCCGCGTCCGTGGTCGTCAACGCAGATAGAGAGATCATTATAAGCGGTTACCTTTATTTCTGTGCCGTGTCCTTCCTTGGCTTCGTCTACCGAGTTTGAGAGTATCTCAAAAAAGGAGTGCTCACAGCCCTCAAGACCGTCTGAACCGAAAATTACGGCAGGACGCTTTCTTACTCTGTCCGCGCCCTTGAGC
>JAZNNA010000083.1:0-11824 GCA_045580065.1 Eubacteriales bacterium | reverse complement strand
GAAAAGGCGAGATAGGTCTTGTTTTGAGAGGCATTATCCCCTTCAACGTATCTCTCGCGCACCACCTTGCCGCAAAGGCGGACAAGGTCGCCGTACTCGTAGCCGTAGCTTGGAAAGGTGCCGTAGGTCACTCCCTGCACCGCGATCAGCAGATCCGAGGCGGTGTCCTTCAATAAAAGCTCCTTTTCAAGCGAGGCGCCCTCGTCGGAAACACCGACAAACAGGCCCTCTACCACAGCCTCCTGTCCCTCAGGCACGCTTTTTACCGCTTGCGCAACGGATAAAACGTTGTCTGCCTTGGTGTAGCCGCACACGGTACAAACGTATGTGCCGCCTTGCACCTCGAAGCTGTGATAGCCCTCCTCTGCCTTGGTGTCGTGCCCACAGGTATCCTGTTTCCAATGCATTTCTGCCGAGGTGCTCCACTCGTCGGCATATTTGTGCGTGTGCGAGCAGGAAGAAAGCGCGCTGACGATCAGCAACGCACACAGCAACAGTGATAGCAACCGTTTTTTCATCATGATCTCCTTTTTGTCGGGCTTTGCGCCCTTTTTATTAATTGTAGCATCCCATGGGCAACAAGTCTATACACATTTTTCAAATATATTTGCACAATATTCTAATTTTGATTGACAAACAAAAGGCGTGATGCTATACTTATGACGAGGTGATATGATGCTGCTTACATGGGATGCTCTTGCACAATGCGATTTCTTGCTTTCTGATATCAAACTGTTGCGCCGTATGCCAACCTATCGTACTTTTTCTTTAAAGCACCGCCGCATCAGCGGATTTATTTTCATTATTGAGGGAACATGTATACTTGAAAGTGACGGTGAGGAAATTTTTCTTGCGCCCGGGGCGCTGATCTATCTCCCCGCCGGCTCGCATCACGCCATGACAGTAACAAGCGAAAAAATTGAATTTTATCGCATAGATTTCACCGTAACGGTAGACGGTGAAGTTACATTATTTTCTAATCGCCCCACAAAGCTTGCCGATGCGGTAAGCGCCAAATGCTATGAGGCGATGGTCGCACTGGAGCAGGAATGCATCCATGGAGATAACAGAATCGTGAAAGTGGAAAAGCTATGCGCCATTTTCTCCACGCTATGCACCGCCTCGCCAACAAGCCACTGTAAAAAGCTGGAGGCAGCCATTCATTATCTTGACGCACATTTTACCGAAAACGTGAGCTGCCATCACCTTGCCGCGCTCTGCTTCCTCAGCACGGCACAGTTTTACAATCTTTTTCGCGAGCGGCTGGGAATGACACCGTTGGAATACCGCGACCGCCTGCTTCTGCGCCATGCCAAAGCTATGCTGGAAACGGGAGAGGCAACGATAACAGAGGTAGCCAATACATTGGGCTTTACCAGCGTTGCCTACTTCAGCAGATTCTTCAAAAAGCACACCGGCACCTCCCCTTCTGCTTACGCCGGGCAAAGCAAGGATCTTTGATGCCTCGTTTTCAATATTGCAAAAAGCCACCCACGTGGGTGGCTTTTTTGCTTTGCGGAAGACGTTTCGGCAGTACCTGTGCCACGCGGGCGGTGCCCCCTTTTCAAAGGTTAAAATCGTAGACCTCGGTTGCCGTTCCGTCGCTTATGTGATAGATGCCGCTGCCGTATTCCGCGCGCATCCAGGGGCTGTCAAACAGCTTGTAGGGAAAGCGCTGCCTTTCCCCGTTCACGTACCGCTCGGTGTAGCTCATCTTCACGTTCAAAAACTCCACCGTCATCGCGTTTTTATCAAAAACGATGGGATGCTGCTTCATTTTTGCGGCAAAGTCGGCAAGAGATGCGTAATTTTCGGCATAGTCCACATGGCAGATAAAGCAATGCTTCCACCCGTGTGATAACGCCTCGTAGCCCGCGCTCTCCCCTTCTGCAAAGTGATATCCGTTTGAAAACCACAGCATAACATAAAGCTTGTCATAGCGCAAAAACAAATGCTTTTGTTCAAGCAGCTGCTCGTCAAATAGCACCAACGGAATATCCGCGTTGATGCCGGGGTGCTTCGGGGCGTACGCCTCATCGGGCGGGGTATATCCCGTGGGCGGCTCGTAGCACCCGTCCTTGATATCGTACATAGAGATGGCGGTATCCTCGGTGCAAAAATGCGTGCCGCAATTACAAAAGCAGTCCCCCGTCCATTGGTTGTGGATCTGATAATACCCGGGGGTGCCGGGGTGATGCGAAAAGATCTTGGCGCGCCCGTCACCGCGCCCCAGCAGCGTCAGCTCCCATTCGTGCTGCTCGTGATGCGCATACCACGAGCCGACGTTGCCTGCGGGATAATCGTCCTGGTGGTTGACAGCGCCCAGCATATACTCGTCACACACGTAGGTGTACTTGTCAATGGAGCGCCCCTCAACCGAGGCAAGCAGCTCGCGGTTGATCTCGTCACGAAAGCCGCGCGACTGGTGCAGATGACGGCGCTCGCGGTTCTCATAAGGATAGATGCGGTTCTTTGCCACGCGGCACACGATCGGTGCAGGATAATAATCGGAAAGGATAGTGGCAGTGTGCGTCATCGGCACCGCGGGATAGTCCCCCTCTGCACCGAAATAATAGCAGTAATAGCCGTAGGTATGAGCGTGATAAAACTTGGGGCTTTGGGGGATGCAGCAGGAGTCCAGCGCCACGTTGGGGTAGATGCGCCCGTGCGCGCCGCCGTGCAAGCCGTAGCGGCTATCCACGATCATATCCAGCAGCAGGATATCCATATGCATCGCGGCCAGCCGTTTGAGGTGCGCGTCGTCGGTGTAGGAGTAAAGCGTGTTGAGGATCGCCAGATCCTCGGCATTGTAGCCGCAGGAATCAAACTCGCCCCAGCCGCGCCGTGCGCGATAATCCAGAAATTCCAGTATATACGCCCTCGCCTCGACATACACATCAGCCGCCGTCATCCCGAACTGTGCAAAGTAGCGATCCTTATAAAACTGCGCCGCAAGCAGCCGCGCCACACGCCCCATCAGGGCGTGATTTTCCGAGCCGAACCTGCTGGTAAAATTACGCTGCAAAAAAAAGCGCTCCAGCGAAGCGCGGGTATCTTCCTGCAGCCGGCCGTGCAAAAGATAGAGCGCGTGCAGAAGATTCATAGCGGCAAAATCGCACTCGCCGCGCGCATCGCGCCCTGTGGGGTGCGGCAGCTCAAACCAGTCTGCGGTGCGCTTCACCTGGCGTTCGGCGATTTCGGCATCCACACCCCTCACCAGCCGCAAAACGGCGACGTAGGCATACATATCCAGCGCGGGGTCGCTTGCAAGCATATAGGCAAACGCCGCCTCACGTCTTTGCAAAAAGCCCTTCCTTTCCATAACGCTTCCTTTCCTATTCAAAAAACTCATACCGTTTGCTCACTTTTGCAAAAATAACCGGTTGGTTACTGATCTGTTTTTAT
Organism: Eubacteriales bacterium; assembly: GCA_045580065.1. GTDB lineage: Bacteria > Bacillota > Clostridia > Oscillospirales > CAG-272 > Firm-07. The sequence continues at coordinate 8,419 of JAZNNA010000083.1, read as the reverse complement.
TATATCACAGCAAAAAAGCCCTGTCAAGGGCTTGCAAAAATCCAAGCCGCGCATTGACAAGACGTGCGGGGCGTGATAAAATAAAAGCATCAAAAGCAAAGGCGGATACTGCATGAAGATCTTTGACTTTCATCTTCACCCCGGATATGATTTTCACAACGACGAGCTTGGGTATGAGATCACGCCCGAGCTGTTTGTACAAGGGCTTGCCGCGTGCGGCGTGGATTTTTGCGCGGGGAGTGTCATCCATAAAGCAGACACCTCACGCCCCCTTGACGAGTATGCCGAGATCCTGCCACGTCTGAACGCCGAGGGCTATGAATTTGGGCAGAAATACCCCTCGCTTTACACCCCCGGTATCCACGTTCACCCCGCCTTTGTGCAGCTCTCCTGCGGCGAGGTGGAGCGCTACGCGCGGCGCGGCGTGCGCCTTGTGGGCGAGCTTGTCCCCTACCTGATGGCGTGGTCGGGCTATGATGACCCCCGCCTTTTGGAGATCCTGCGCGTGGCGGCAGACCACCAAATGGTACTGAGCTTTCACCCAAGCAAAAACACCGCCGCTATGGAAACGCTGCTCAAAAGCTTGCCGCAGCTGAACGTGGTGATCGCGCACCTGGACGGCTACGGGCTTTACGAATGGTCGATCGAGATGATGCAAAAATACAGCAACCTTTATTTTGATATCTCCGCCCACGGTGCCTCGCGCCGGGGGATGCTTGCCGATGCGGTACGGCGCGTGGGCAGCGAGCGCATCCTGTATGGCAGCGACTACCCCGGCTACTCGCCAAGGCCCTTTATTGACAGTATTCTGCAAGCCGATATCACCGATGCCGACCGCGAGGCGATCCTGTACAAAAACGCCGCACGTCTGCTGCATATTGACCTTTAAACCAGGGGCACGTATCCCCGTTTTATGCAAAAAAGACCACCCGTGGGTGGTCTTTTTTGTGTTTTGCATATTATTTCATGCCCTTGGGCTTGCGGATACGGTTGAGCTTTTTGTTCATCTTCAAAAGCTCCTCTTTGCTAAAGCTGATGTTCATCATGCCCATCATGCTGGAAAGACGCAGCACGGTAAAGCCGCCCATCATCTGCATCAATCCGCCGTCAGCAGAGCTGAGGTCCACGTCAAAGCCGCCGGACTTCTTTTCTCCCTTTTCCTTGCTCTTTTTATTGGCGTTCATCTTCTTTTTCAGCTTCAGACCAACGCCGATAAACCAGAGCTTGCCGCGCTTGCTTTGCATGATATCTGAGATCTTGTCGTTGAGGGAATATCTGCCCTCGATCTCTGTCACGTCAAACCAGTTCAGCACAGCGCCCACCTCGCGCAGCACGTAGTCCATGTTACGCTCGGCAACCTTGCGGATCCTGCCCTCGTCACAAAGCTCGCCCGCCTTTGCCACAAGGGTGGATTCACCCACGTTTTGCACCTCAAAGTAAAAGAAGTGGTCGGGGGCAGTCTTTTTGCCGATGCTCACGCCGTTGACAAACAGCTCGACCTCGGGCTGATTGGAGTATACCGTCACCTTGGTAACGTCCTCTACGCGGTCGATATAGCGCTTGCCGCACAGATGCACGAAGGGCTCGTCGGAAAGCCATGCCTTGTAGGCGTAGAAGGAGTCCTTTTTGTACTTGCGATCCATGGTAACAAGGCCCTTGTGGTTCTGGCCGTTCTCGCCGCCCTCGGCACGCACGTCGGCACCGAAGTCAAACATATTCCACACGTGCGTTGCCCACATATACTTGCGGGTGAACAGCTGACGGATCAGCTCCTCGTGATAAAATGCCTGATACTCCTCGGTATAATCCCCTTGCTTGGGGTCGCTGGTGTGCCAGTTGAGCGCCTCGCAGCCGTACTCGGAGCAGCCGATCGGGATGCTTGGATGAGTGGCGTGGAATTTATCAAACCAGGGGCCGTTCATCGAGGTGTCGCCGCCGTACCAGCCGAAATAGTGGTTGTAGGATACCACGTCGGGGATCAGAAGATAGGGGTCGTCCATCTTGCACATCGAAACGGCTGCAATGGTGGTAAGACGGGTCTTATCCATCTCATGCACAAGGTCGTTGAGGATGCGGTGATTTTCCAGCAGATCCTCGTCAGAGCCGCCGATCGAGATCTCGTTGGAAAGACCCCACACCACGATAGAGGGGTGATTGTAGTTCTGCGTGATCAGCTCCTTCATCTGGCTGATCGTGTTCTCACGTCCGCCCGGCATATGCTTGGAGATATAGGGGATCTCTGCCCAGATGACAAGGCCGTTTTCGTCGCACAGGTCATAGAAATACTGATCGTGCTGATAGTGCGCAAGACGAATGGTGGTGGCACCCACCTCCATGATCAGCGCAATATCCTCCTCGTGATGCTCAGGCAGCAGCGCGTTGCCCACGCCAAGTCTGTCCTGATGGCGGGAAACACCGCGCAGGGGGTACTCCTCGCCGTTGAGGATGAAGCCGTTATCAGGGTCGATCTGAAAGCTGCGGCAGCCAAAGCGGGTGCAAACGCTGTCGATCACCTCGCCGTTTTGCTTCAGCTCTGCCTCGCAGCAATAAAGGTAAGGGTCGCGGCGGCCGTGCCACAGATGCACGTCCTTGATCTCCAGCACAGCCTTGCTCTCGGCACTCTCTGCGGTGGCGATCACGTTTTCCTCTTTGTCGTATACGGTATAGGTGACCGTCTGCCCCTCCTGCTTGCCGGTAAGATAGACCTCTACCTCTACCTTGGCATCCTTGCCGCAGATCTCGGGGGTCACCTTGATGCCGGGGCCGCCGTAATAATCAAGGTCAAAGTGCGAATCGGCAACGCAAATAAGGTTCACGTTACGGTAAAGACCGCCGTAGAAGGTGAAGTCTGCCATCTGGGGATATACGGTATCGTTTGCGGCGTTGTCCACAGCCACCACCAAAAGGCTTTCGTCGGTAAGGTCGGCCGTAAGGTTTACTCTCCAGGTGGAGTAGCCGCCGTCGTGGTGCGCCAGCTTTTTGCCGTTCAGATATACGTCGGCAGAGGAGTTTGCACCGCGCAGCTCCAGATAATACTGTGCCGCTTTGGGCAGATCAGCCTTTTTCAGGGTCTTGGCATAGTAGCAGGTGCCGCGATGATAATCGTTGCCGCCGTCATGGCCGTCGGTGGCGTTCCAGGTGTGGGGCAGGTCCACGCTCTCCCAGTCGGTGGGAAGCGCGGTAGGAAGTGCGGTGGTAGCCTTGCTGAACTGCCAGCCGCTATTCAGATTTAAAACGTTTCTCATATTAAGCTTTTTCCTTTCAGGCATCTTCCTCAGTAGATGCAACAGCGCTTGCCTTGCGCTCGGCAAGCTCAGCATTCATTTGGTTCAGGGTCTTTTTATCCAGGTTATAGATCACAGAAAGCCCCACAAACTGCAGCACGGCGCTGAACAGATACAGCCCGGCAACCAGCCAGCACATATTGTGCGAGGTGGTAAAGCTTTGGCCGATCGTGCCAAGCCTTGCCTCATAGCCAAGCCAGCCCATCATCAAAAGCACAAGAGAGGGGCCAACGCCTTGTGCCAGCTTGCGGAAGAAGGAATGCAGCGAGTATACGGTGCCCTCCTCACGGGTGCCAAATTTCCACTCGTTATAGTCGATAGCATCGCCCATCATTGCCCAGGAAACGCAGGTATAAACGCCCATACCAACGCCAAACACCACAAGACCGAGCAGATATACGATCAGCGCGATGCTCGTATTTTTGATCAAGGGGAAGATCAGCATGATGCCGCCGCCCACAAGCGAAACGACGGTGCCGAATACAGATGCCTCTTTTTTGCCGTACTTTTCCACGATCTTGGTGATAAAGGGCATAAACAGGAACATCGGCAAAAAGCCGATCATCTGCACAAGACCGGACAAGGATGCCATGTTAAAGTAGGTAGCAAACATAATGGTGTTGGCCGTGGTGGCAGCGTTCATGCCAAGGAACATACCCATAGCAGCAAGCGTTGCACCAACAGCGGGACGGTTTTTCATAAACTTGCCAAATGCCTGCAGTACGTTGAATTTTCCAACGCTTTCATTGGTCTTTACCGTGCTTTCGTCCACACGCACGGTAATGGTCTTCAGCATAAACAAAAAGGCAAGAAAGCCCAGCACGCCCATGATAAGTGCCGCAAAGAATACGCGGTCACCAAGCAGGATCTCCACCTGCTTGCCGGTGGCGGGGCTTAACACCTTGTCGCCGATAGCATAGGGAAGATTGGTTTCGGGATTGATCAGGAACTGCTCCTTGGTCATCCCTTCCGGGATCTCAATGCGGTCAAGAAAGCCGGTGCTTCCATCATAGGTCACCTTCTGCCAGATCAGCATGGGGAGAATGACACTGGGTAGAATGTTGCCGATCATCGAGCCGATCGAGCGCCAGGTGGAAAGCTGTGCGCGCTCGCCCACATCGTCGGTCACCACGGAAAGCATCGAGCCGTAGGGCACGTTTGCAATGGTGTAAAAGGCATCCCACACGATATAGCCGAGGATAAACAGCACAGCCTTTACCACTACGGGTGCATCGGGAAAGGGCAGAAATACGGCAGCGCCGCCGACCAGCAGGCCGCATGCACCAATAAAGATATAAGTCTTAAACTTGCCTGCACGGTACTTGCGCTTGTCGTTGTCGATCAGCGTACCGATCAGCGGATCGTTCACCGCATCCCAGATCTGCACGATCAGCAATAGCGCGGAAAGCAGGCCGGTTTCCAGCATCATAAATACAAGCCAGAAGGTCTGCACGGTGCCCTTGAGCGAAAAGCTCATGTTGCAGCCGAGGTCGCCTGCCGCATAGGCAAGCTTGTCACGCATGCCAAACCGACGCTTACCGTTGGCATCGAGAACGGGTTGTTTTTTCATCACGTTTTCCTCTTTTCCTTGTTTTGTTTTTGGGGTTCAAAACGAAAAGCAGAAGCCCATTGTAGCCTCTACCATTAGTATGAAACATTTTCGCCTTTTGGCGTGAGTATTTTTTTCATCTATTTTTGTATTTTTTTCATATTCCGCCGAAAAATCTTCAAAATTTATGATATAATATTATATACCGATACGCGCCGCGACACACCCGTGCGGCAAAAAAAGGGGGGATGAGGATGCACTATCAGCCGGAGCTTTCGCTTTTGTGCGATACGCTGCGCAAGGCGCGCGTGCGCACCGCTACGCTTTCTGTACAGCAGGCAATGCAGGGCATCCTGCCCGAAAATGCAAGCGACCCCTTTGCACTCCCCCACCTCTCTCCCCCCATCGAGCCGTATACGCTTTATAAGCTGAGCGATGCGCTTGACCTTTGCTATTTGTATCTGCTGCTGCCAAAGTGCGACACCCCCACCCTTTTGCTGATCGGCCCCTACCTCACCGCCACCCCCTCGCACGAGCGATTGCTGGAGCTTGGTGAGCATAGCGGCATTTCCCCCGCGCAGCAGCCGCATTTTGAAGAATTCTACGCCGCGCTTGCCGTGCTTGCCGAGGGCGATCACCTCTTTACGCTGCTTTCCGGCTTTTGCGAGCGCATCTGGCAGCGCCCCGCCTTTGCCATTGTTGACGTCAACAAAAAAGACGAGGTGTCCGCCTCCCCCATCAACGAGCCGCTGCACAACGACCGCCTTGACGACGTGCTTTTGAAGATGAAAACGATGGAGCGCCGCTACGCCTTTGAAAACGAGCTGATCCGCGCGGTTTCGCTGGGGCAGCTGCACAAGGAGACGCTGCTGCTTTCTGCGTTTTCAGAGCAGGCCTTTGAAAAGCGCCTGCACGATCCCCTGCGAAACGCCAAAAACTATAGTGTGATCATGAACACGCTCTTGCGCAAGGCTGCGGAAAACGGCGGCGTGCATCCCGTGTATCTCGACCGCGTTTCCTCAGAATTTGCCGCCAGGATCGAGCAATTATCCGACGTGGAAAGGGTGGCCCCCCTGATGCGCGAGATCTTTCGCGCCTATTGCCGCCTTGTGCGCAAGCACGCGCTGATGCACTACTCGCTTGTGGTACAGCGGGCGATCCTGCTGATCGACTCGGATCTTTCCGCCAGCCTCTCACTCAAATCGCTTGCCGCGCACCAGAACGTCAGCCACGGCTATCTTTGCAGCGTTTTCAAAAAGGAAACGGGCAAAACGCTTTCCGAATACGTCCGCGAAAAGCGTATGCACCACGCGGCGCATCTGCTTGCCACAACGCAGCTGCAGATCCAGACCGTTGCGCTGCATTGCGGCATTATGGACGTGCAATATTTTTCCAAGCTCTTTAAGCGCCATACCGGCAAAACGCCGCGCGAATACCGCGAGGCGGTGCGCGCGGAGCAAGAGCTGTAATAGCAAAAAAGCACCCGTTTGGGTGCTTTTTTGCGTTTATTGGAAATAGTGGGGGCTTCAGGCTCCCGGCGCATCAAAGCGGCGGATCCAAAGAAACACTTCCTCCACCGCGGGCAGAATTTGCAAGGGCTTGCCCGCAAAAATGCTGTTTCCTGCGGGGTGCTCTATCGGCTCACCCACCAGCTGCGGCTCGTGCCCACCGTGGGGAAAGGCGCGCAGGTGCGCCACGCCGCCGTTTTCGCGGATGCGCTCGACAAAGGCTTTTGTCACCGCAAAGGACACCACGGGATCGTCCGTGCATTGCCAGAATTTCACGGGGACGGGATAGCACGCAGCCTTGGCGTTTTGGGCGGGATCGTAGCCGCAAAGCTTTTTTGCATCGTAGATATATTCCCCGTCCGCACCCCTCTCAAGGCCGTAGATCCTTCCCATCGCCTCCTTGGGCAGTCCCCCGCTCCAGGGGTGCAGAAAGATCTCGTGATAGGCATCCAGCACGGGGCAAAAGGCGCTGTGCGCGATCACGGGGATGCAGCCGCCAAGCACCAGATTGGTGCTGCTGATGCCGCCCATCGAGCCGCCGTGCACAAACACCTCGCGCTTTAAGTTGAAATGCTCCATGCAGTAAAAATACGCCTTGACGTAGCTTTGCACCGCGATGGGCGAGCCGATGTTGTTGCGCAGGTCGATGCCGCGCTCCTCGGCGTAGCGCGCGGGCAGGCCGTTGACGTCCATCACGGCATAGCCGTTTGCCAGCAGATACTGCGAGAGGATCTGATGCTCGATCTGCGAGTCGTCGGTGGTGACCGTGCCGCCGGCGCCGTGGCAGCTGATGACAAGGCGCGTTTGCGCGCCGTTTTCCGTATAGCTGTCGGGCAGCATCAAAAAGCCGTGATCCTCGTACAGCTCCTCTTTGTCCTGCAGCGTGTCAGTCACGGCCCCTTCATCCGGCAAATAACAGTTGATAGTAACCGAAAAGCGATGTGTTTGCATAGCTCTCTCCTTTATCTCAAAAATGCCGCCGCACGGCTTTCCACGTGCGACCAGTCGCAAACGTCAAAATGCGGCACTCTGCCCGCAGCCACCTCGTTTTTGAAGTAGCGCAGCAGATCCAGCATAAACTGACGGAATACCGACATATTGCGCAGGTACGTATAGCGGTTTGCGAGGATGCGCACCTCCTCGGCCAGCAGCATCACGCGCCCGCGCGAGAGGAATTATCTTGATTATAGCACACTTCTCTGCGCTTTTCAAGCCAAAGCGCAAAAAAGCGGTGGGCATTTCTGCCCACCGCCGTGTGTTTTCGTGTCAGATCACATTAAGCGCACAAATACGTCGTTGGTCGCATTCGTTGTCTTCAGCACAACGTAGCAGGTTTCGCCTGCCGCAAGCGACCAGGTGGAGCTATCGTCCTTAGTGAAGGTACCTTCCGTATTATTATGCGTACCTGCGATCTGGTTAAAGTTCTCGTCATAAAGCTCAAGGGTGAAATCGGTCAGGTAGTTTCCGCCGCCGCTGCCGGTGCTGACAAAGAGCTCCAGCGTATCCAACGCCGTGGTTCTGGTGTTGGTGATCTTGACCACAACAGGGGTCAATGCTTGAGTGTTGAACGCACCCGTCAACAGCATGTTGTTACCGGCTTGCTCACTGCCGATAAAGCCATCCACTACCACGCCGGTAACGGTTTCGCGCACACTACTTCCGGAGTCCTCGGTCATCTTAAACTCAAGTCCGTGCAAGAGGGCTGCGGGCACGGGCGTGGTCAGCGTGATCTTGGCCAGAATGGTCTCACCGGGGGTCCAGAACTCGGCATCCGCCTTGCCGTAGTGCGAGATGATGTAAATGGTTCCCTGTTGAGCCAGGCCTAATCCACGGAGCGTGGGCGCATATCCATTGAAAGCAGGGTTTTGTCTACCACCCTCGGCTTGCGTCTTCAGATAGAGCTTTGCCAGGAATTCGGTTGCCATTTCGGGGATGTTTCCGGCCTCGTACAGGAAGGAAAGCGCCGTAACCTCGGTAAGCGCTGCCATGCCGTCCACGTACAGTCCGACCTCGTCGCCCACAGTTGCATATTCAAGGAAATCGCGGTCCTTCTCGATCTGCAGCACCTCATAGACCTT
>JAZNNA010000082.1:0-25724 GCA_045580065.1 Eubacteriales bacterium | reverse complement strand
CCACGGTTCCGGTCTGTTCACCCGCGGTCAGACCCAGGTCATGACCGTTGCCACCCTCGGTACTCTTGGTGAGGCACAGATGCTTGACGGCATCGACAGCGAGACCAGCAAGCGCTATATGCACCACTACAACATGCCCGGCTTCTCCACCGGCGAGGCTAAGTCCACCCGTTCCCCCGGCCGCCGCGAGATCGGCCACGGCGCACTGGCTGTGCGCTCTCTTGTTCCCGTGCTTCCCTCCGAGGAGGAGTTCCCCTATGCCATCCGCCTTGTTTCCGACGTGGTTTCCTCTAACGGCTCCACCTCTCAGGGCTCGGTTTGCGGCTCCACCCTTGCACTGATGGATGCAGGCGTTCCGATCAAGGCTCCCGTTGCAGGCATCTCCTGCGGTCTGATCACCGCTGAGGACGGCTCCTGGGACGTTATGATGGACATCCAGGGTCTTGAGGACTTCTACGGCGATATGGACTTTAAGGTAGCAGGCACCCACAAGGGTATCACCTCGATCCAGATGGACCTGAAGGTTGACGGCCTGACCCCCGAGATCATCAAGGCAGCTCTCGCTATGACCCACAAGGGCCGTGATTATATCATTGACGAGGTCCTGCTTAAGGCTATTCCCGCACCCCGTGCAGAGGTTTCTAAGTACGCACCCAAGATGACCACCATGAAGATCGATCCCGACAAGATCCGCGAGGTCATCGGCAAGGGCGGCGCTGTGATCCAGAAGATCACCGCAGAGTCCGGTGCTAAGATCGACATCGACGACGACGGCACCATCCGCATTGCTGCCATCAACGGTGAGAGCGCAGAGATCGCCCGCAAGGCCATCGCCGCTATCGCTTACGACCCCGAGGTCGGCACCGTATTTGAGGGCAAGGTCACCGGCATCAAGGAGTTCGGCTGCTTTGTTGAGTATCTGCCCGGCAAGGAGTGCATGGTTCACATCTCCAAGATCGCCAAGACCCGCATTGACAAGGTTGAGGACGTTTTGAAGATGGGCGACGTGGTTAAGGTGAAGTACATGGGCTTTGACCAGAAGAAGAACCGCATGGAATCCTCCATCAAGGACGCTTTGAACTGATTAAAATAATAAAAAGCACCCCCCGCACGCACGGGGGGTGCTTTTTTCTTTTTTTGCCTTGTATGCAACTTCCGGATACCGTAAAAAATATAAGAAAGATATATAAAAAGGGGGGACGTGGTGCAAAAATGAGGATCTATGATAAAATTTTGCTTATAGGGGCGGCCCTGGTGTGTGCCGCCGGGTTTGCGGGAACGGCGCTTTTTCCTGCCGGGCGATTTTCTGCGCAGGAGAACCGCTATCTCGCCCCCTTTCCGCAGCTTAGCGCGGCAGGGGTACTTGACGGAAGTGTAAGCGCAGGGCTGGAAAGCTTTGCAAGCGAGCGCTTTGCATGGCGCGCGCCGCTGCGCACGCTTTGGGGCGGCGCACTGCTGGCTCTCGGGCAGCGCGAGGCGCACGGGGTTATCCTTTGCCGCGACGGCAGTCTTTCGCGCCGGCTGCCGACCGATGCAGCAATGTACGGCAAAAATCTGGCAGCAATGCGGCACCTGCAGGGGGCGGCACAGGTGCCGCTTACGCTTTTCATTCTGCCGCGACGCATTGAGGCAAGAAGCGAGGTGTTGCCCCTTGGATACGATACCTCGGCCGAGGAGGATGACCTTGCCGCGTTGCCCTCGCAGGTGCTGTTTTTTTCTGATTGCAGGGGGGACGGGTGCTGGTTTCGCACCGATCACCATTGGACACAGCAGGGCGCGTATCACGCCTACGTCCGCCTTGGCGAGGAGCTGGGGTACACCCCACTTGCAGAGAGCGCCTTTGAGATCGAGGTGGCTTCCGACAGCTTTTTCGGCAGCAGCTATGCAGCGGCTGGATTGCCGCTGATCTCCCCCGACAACCTTGAGCTTTGGCATTATGCGGGCGAGGAAGCGCTGCAGGTATTGCGCAACGGCGAGCCGGCAGACTTTCGGGGACTTTATGACCGCGCCAGCCTGCAGACAAGTGACAAGTACGCCGTTTTTCTCGGCGGCAACTGCGGTACGCTGGAGATCACGCAGGGCGAGCAGGACACACGCCCCACGCTGCTTGTGATCAAGGATAGCTTTGGCAACGCTCTGCTCCCCTTCCTCGCCCGACATTTCCGCATCGTCGCACTTGACCCACGCTACACGCCTCTCTCGCTTTCAAAGCCGTTTGAGGGCGCGGACAAGGCACTTTTGCTATGTGGTATACAAACGCTGACGCAGGGGCCTTTTTTGAGCCTGATGCGGCCTTAAAAAGCAAAAACCCCGTGCACGTGCACGGGGTTTTGCATTTTATAAGCAAATAACTCAGGCTGCGGGAATTACGTAGAAAGCGTTTGCGCCAACCTCAACGGTATCGGCAAGGGTAGGGGCCGTCAGTGCTGCGCAATCGGCAAAGGCATAGGCGCCGATTTCCTCAAGCGTGGTGGGGAAATTTACGGTAGCAAGCACAGGGCAGCTCATAAAGGCACTGGCGCCGATCTCGGTGCCGGCCGCGCTCCAGGCAACGGTGGTCAAACGATCGCACTTCATAAATGCCTGATCGGGGATCGCGGTAATGCCGGGCATAGCCACGGTCACAAGGCTCTTGCAGTTGTAGAAGGCAGCCTCACCGATCTCGGTGGTGGCAGCAGGCAGAGAAATTGCGGAAAGCAGGATGCAGTCGGAGAAGGCAGCAACGCCAACGCTTGTAACGGTAGCGGGAATGCTGACGGTTTTGAGAGAGGTGCAACCGTTGAATGCCATATCGCCGATCAGAAGCACGCCCTCGGGAATGGTAACGCCGGAAATGTTGGTTTTGCTGTTGAAGGCACGCGCTGCGATCTCGGTAACAGGACGGTTGTCGATCGTAGCGGGAATGGTGATATCGTGGGGCACGTGAGAGCCGCTGTAGCCGATGATGGCAACCTCGTCACCGTTGATGTACGCGTAGTAGAAGGCATCGTCGTAGTCGCCCTCTGCCTTGTAGACCATCTCGGTGGTGGTAACGGTAAGATCAACGCCCTCCTCGTCGTCTTCTGTTTTGTCAGAGCAGGCAACGAGCGTGGCGGCAAGCAGAAGCGCCAGCAGTAAAGCAAAAATTCGTTTCATTCTCAATTCCTCCCAAAAAGGTGTTGCGAATTGCACACTTGTGCATAATATCAAATAATATTATACAGCATATTTTCTTTTCTGTCAAGTACTGCAAGAATTTTTTATCAAACTTCCCTTCTCTTTTCTTGACAAGCGGGGCGGCGATTGCTATAATGGTGAGTAGTGTGAGGAGGTGACACGATGGCCACCGATAAAAACAGCATCCGCGACCTGAAGGGCGTAGGCCCTGCCAAGGCCGCCGCCTATGAAAAGCTGGGCATCTACAAAAAGGATGACCTGCTCTACCATTTCCCCCGCAGCTATGAAAATCGCGGGGACGTCCGCCTGCTCAGTGAGGCACCAAACGACGTGCGCTGTGCCACGGTACTGACGGTGGGCACCGAGCCGCGCAGTGCGCGCATCCGCGGGCGCATGTCGCTGCTCAAATTTCGCGCCTATGACGAGAGCGGCACTTGTGAGATCACCTTTTTCAACCAGGACTATCTCAAAAATCGCTTTTTGCTTGGCTCCACCTTCCGCTTTTGGGGCAAGGTGCAAAAAAGCGGCAAGAACTATAAAATGCTCTCGCCGGAGTCGGAGCCGTTTGAATACGACACGCCCCTGCCGGATCTGCTGCCCGTATACCGCCTTTCCGAGGGGCTGACCCCCAAGCTGATCAGCCAGAACATGGAAGCCGTGCTGGCCGCGACCGCCACGATGGCAGATCCGCTGCCCGACGAGATCCGCACCGAGCGTCGCCTTGCCACGCTTGGCTTTGCGCTGCGTAACATTCACAACCCCAAGGACTATATCTCTCTTGCCGCCGCTAAGCGACGATTGATCTTTGACGAGTTTTTTGTGTTTGCGCTGGGGCTTGCCCTCACCAAGAAAAAGGCAGAGGGAGGCAACGCCCCTCGCTGCACACACACCGACCTTTCCCCCCTGCTCTCGCAGCTCCCCTATACGCTGACGGGGGCGCAGGCAAGGGCAATCGAGGAGATCCGCCGCGATATGGCTGCAAGCACCCCGATGAGCCGCATTATCGTGGGGGACGTGGGCTGCGGTAAGACCATTTGTGCTGCGGCAGCTATGCTGTTTGCCGTACAGAACGGCAGGCAGGCGGCGCTGATGGCGCCCACCGAGATCCTGGCGCGCCAGCACTATGAGGATCTTGCGCCTCTTTTTGAGAAAATGGGGATACGTGCAGCACTTTTGATCGGTGCAACCACCGCAGCAGGCAAAAGAAAGATCAAGGAGGCACTGGCCGCGCCCGATGAAAAACCACGGCTTGACGTTGTGATCGGCACGCAGGCTCTGCTTTCCGACGGGGTGGAATTTGCCGCCCCCGGGCTGATCGTGACCGACGAGCAGCACCGCTTTGGCGTAAATCAACGCGCGGTGCTTTCCGAGAAAAACAAGCACGCCCATATGCTGGTGATGAGCGCAACGCCCATCCCCCGCTCGCTTGCCCTGGCTCTTTACGGCGACCTTTCGCTTTCCCGCATTGACGAGATGCCCCCCGGCAGACAGCGCGTGGACACCTTTGTTGTAGACGAGAGCTACCGCGAGAGGTTGAACGCCTTTATCGAAAAGCAATGCGATGAGGGTGGGCAGGTCTACGTGGTATGCCCTGCCGTTGAGGAGCGAGAGGCTGAGCGCGACGAGCTGCTGCTTTCTGAGATCGGTGACGAGGCTCCGTTGGAGCTTGTACAGATGAAGGCGGCCGTGCAATACGCCGAGGAGCTGCAGACGGCGCTTCCCTCGCTTGCCGTTGGCGTGGTACACGGCAAGATGAAAAGCAAGGAGAAGGAAAGGATCATGCAGGCCTTTGCCGCAGGTGAGATCAAGGTTCTGGTTTCCACCACGGTGATCGAGGTGGGCGTGAACGTGCCCAACGCCTGCCTGATGGTGGTGGAGAATGCCGAGCGCTTTGGTCTTACGCAGCTGCACCAGCTGCGCGGCCGCGTGGGACGCGGCAAGCGCAAGTCCTATTGTATTCTGATGTCCGCCACCGCCCTCACCGATGACAGCACTGCAGCCAAGCGCCTTGCCACGATGAAGACGACCTACGACGGCTTTGAGATCGCGGAGCGCGACCTGGCGCTGCGCGGCCCCGGCGACTTTCTCTCCGGCAACACGGATGCCGCCATCCGCCAAAGCGGTGGCGTAAAATTCCGTCTTGCTGCGCTTTGTGACGACACGGGTCTGCTTTCCGCCGCCTTTACCGAGGCGCGCGCGCTGATCGACCGTGACCCCGGGCTTATCGCACACCCCTTATTGCGCGGTACGGTAGACCGGATGTTCTCGCTTTCCCCCGACACCATCAGCTGAGGTGACATATGCAGGTTTTTTTGTGTTCGACGCATAACGTCACCGGGGAAAAGCTTGATGCTCTGCTTGAAAAGCTGCCGCCGGAGCGCGCTGCTCTGTGCCAAAAAGGCGACGGAGCAGCGCATGGCGTTGGCTTTTTGTTGGTTGCCCACGCTGCGAAGCGCCTGGACCCAAATGCCGACACCTCGCGTTGGGTCATTGAACCGGGTGGAAAGCCGCATTTGCCGGGCGATACCGTGCATTTCAGCCTTTCGCACGCCGGCGCCCTGATTGCGGTTGCCGTGTCAAAAACTCACCCCGTTGGGGTGGATATTGAGAAAATCCGCCCTCATCGAGAAGGGTTTGCAGCACGATGGTTTTCGCCCGCGGAGCAAGCGGAGATCGCAGCCGCCAAGGATCCGGACGTTGCGATGACCTTGCTTTGGACAAAAAAAGAGGCCGCTGCCAAAAAGTGCGGCACAGGGCTTGGGTTTGATCTTTCGCGCATTGACGTAGCACACACCGCAAGCAGCCTTTTGGAGCTTGACGGCCTTCGCTATGCCCTCTCACTTGCCCCTGCTGAGGAGATAGCAACGCCCATCTGGATAGAGCTTGAGGATTTAACCCCATAACGGTATAAAAAAGCGACCGCGTTGCGGTCGCTTTTTGCTTTTGTCTTATTTCTGCGTGGCAAGAAATGCCTGCACCTCGGTGGCGGTGGGGATAGAGGGCGCGGCGCCCTTGCGAGAAACGGCAAGTGTGGAAGCGGCGGTAGCGGTGCGCAGCGCCGTATAGGGGGCAGCGCCGCTCATCAGGGTGGCAAAGAAATAGCCGGTGAAGGTATCGCCTGCTGCGGTGGTATCCACCACGGGGATATCCATAATGGGACATTCTGCGCGGGTGTTGGCATCCGCGTAGATGGCGCCATGCTTGCCAAGCGTCAGCACGATCTTCATTTCGGGGTAGCGTGCAAGCAATTCTGCAAGGATCTCGTCGGGCTCGGTCTTACCGGAAAGCCCGCAGCCCTCGGTTTCGTTTACGATAATGGCATCGAGAAGCGAGAGGTCCAGCGCGGTGATCTTTTCGTCAAAGGGCGAGGGGTTCAGCACCACGAACATACCGCGTGCCTTGGCGGCGCGGATGATATAGTCCAGATCGTTGATCTCGTTTTGTAGCATCAGAAGGTCGCCCGCGCCAAAGGCGGCAAGCACCTCATCCACCTGCGCGTGCGTGATGCTCTGATTGGCACCGCCGTGCAAAAGGATGCAATTTTCTCCCTTTGTGCTGACCTGAATGATAGCGTGCCCCGTAGACACCTCCTGCAGCGTTTTGACGTAGCGGGTATCGGCACCGGCGGACCTCAGCATATCCACAAGCATGCCGCCGTCCTTACCAACGCACCCTGCGTGGTAGGTCTGTGCCCCCGCGCGTGCAAAGGCGACCGACTGGTTAAGCCCCTTGCCGCCGCAGAACAGCTGCAGCGCACGCGAGGAGATAGTTTCCCCCGCGCGGACAAAATGCTCGACGTCGTAAACGTAATCAATATTCAGAGAACCGAAATTCAAGACCTTCATGGCATTCCCTCCCGGATTTTACTACTGCTATTATAACACAAGACGCCCCCAAAAGCAAGGCCTTGGGGGCTTTTATTTGATCACATATTGCTATCGTGTGCAAGGAAGGCACGGGTGCGCTCGCTCTTTGGATGATCAAAGATCTGCTCGGGCGTTCCCTCCTCCTCGATCACGCCGTCTGCCATAAAGATGATCTTGTCCGAAATGTTGCGGGCAAACTCCATCTCATGCGTAACGATGACCATGGTGTGCTTTTCGTCACGCAGGGCCTTGATCACGCGCAGCACCTCTCCCGTCAGCTCGGGGTCAAGCGCGGAGGTCGGCTCGTCAAAGCAAAGCACGTCGGGATCAAGCATCAGCGCGCGGGCGATCGCCACGCGCTGACATTGGCCGCCGGAGAGCTGACAGGGGTAAAAATCGGCCTTGTCGGAAAGGCCGACACGTGCCAAAAGCCCCATAGCGTCCCCCTGGATCTTGTCCAAAGCGGCCTTTTTATCGGCAGCGGAAAGCTTTTCTTTTTTGGCGCGCTCGTCAAGGCGAAGCTTGGGAGCAAGCGTGAGGTTTTGCAGTGCGGTGTACTGGGGGAACAGGTTGAAGGACTGGAACACAAGCCCAAAGCGCAAGCGCTTTTCGCGCAGCTCCTTTTCACTTTGCTCACCCGCATCGGCATCAAAGATCACGTCGCCGTCAATTTCGATCCTGCCCTTATCGGCGATCTCCAAAAAGTTGAGGCAACGCAGCAGCGTGGTCTTGCCGCTGCCCGAGGAACCGAGGATCGACACCACCTCGCCCTTTTCAACGGTAAAATCAATGCCGCGCAACACTTTCGTACTGCCAAAGCTTTTATTGATATTTTTTACAGTAAGAAAGCTCATATTACACCTTATAATAACCTAATTTTTTCTCAAAGAAGCCAAACAGCAGCGTCAGCGCCCCCACAAAGGCAAGGTAGAACACCGCCGAGTAAAACAGCGGCCAGATCAGCGCACGGCTGGTGAACTCCTCTGCCACCTTGATGATCTCGATAACGGCGATCACGCGCGCCAGCGCGGTATCCTTGACAAGAGTGATGATCTCGTTACCCATCGGGGGGATGATACGCTTGACCACCTGCATAAAGATGACCTTACGGAAGATCTGCAGCTTGGTCATACCAAGCACCTGCCCCGCCTCGGTCTGCCCAACGGGGATCGCCTCGATACCCGAACGGTAGATCTCGGAAAAATAGCAGGCATAGTTGATGACAAACGCGATGATGGTTGCCGCAAAGCGGCTGGCGATGGGAGTGCCAAACACAAAGCCCGGCACGTAAAACACCACAAACAGCTGCAGCATCAGCGGCACACCGCGAATGATCCATACAAAGGTTTTAAATACTGCCTTGATCGGGCGAAATTTGGACATAGTTCCAAAGGATATCGCCAAACCTAAAGGAAGCGCTAACACAAGTGTTAGCGCAAAAATGGAGCATGTCGTTCCAAATCCTTTAAGTAGAGCAAGGGTTACTTCCCAAAACAGAGCCATTGATTATTTTGCAGTCTTCTTGTCAAGCAGGGACTGGGTCACGTGTACGTTGTACTTAGCAGCCAGCTCCTCGATCTTGCCTTCGTTCAGCAGCTCGACCAGCGCCTCGTTGATCTTGTCGTCAAAATCGCTGCCCTTGCGGCAACCGATGGAGTAGACCTCGGGATCAATGGTGATGGAGGAAGCCTTAGCAAGGCCCGCGTAGTTACCCTGGCCAACCAGCTTGTCGGCAAGCAGAACGTCAACAACGATAAAGTCAACGGCGCCGGAGATCAGCTCGGCAAAGGTATCCATCTGAGAGGTCTTGCCAACGACCTTGTCGGCATCGGTCACGGTCTTGGCGTAGGACTCGCCTGCGCTACCGGTCTCGGCAGCGGCCTTCTTGCCTGCAAGAGAAGCAGCAGAGGTGAACTCGCCAACCTTATCGCTCTTTACGATCACGCACTGTGCGTTATCAAGGTAAGCATAAGTAAAGTCAACCTTATCGGCACGGTCGATACCGTCGTCGTCCTTGGAGTTGGAGGTGAAGCCGTTCCAGATGCAGTCGATCGCACCGGACTGAAGCTCGGCATATTTCTGGCCCCACTCGATGATCTGGAACTCGACCTCAAGGCCAAGCTTTTCAGCAACAAGCTTTGCAAGCTCGGTGTCAAAGCCGGAAAGATCCTTCAGGTCGCCGGTCTCGTCGGCAATAAGGTCGCCGTTTGCGTCGTAGAAGTTCATGGGGGCATAAATGGTGATGCCGCACACGAACTTGCCTTTTTTCTCAATGCTTTCGAAATCGGTCTTGTCGCCGCAGGATGCGAAGGACAGGGCGCAGCCGGCGATCATCAGAACTGCCAGCACGAGGGTAAGAAGCTTTTTCATGATAGTTTCTCTCTTTCTTTTGTTTCTTTTTTGTCACTTTAGCACTTTACTTTGCTAAAAACATGTATATTATACCACTTGAAGGCACTTTTGTCAAGCCCTTTTTTGTTTTTCTTATTTATTATAATACGCGCGCACGTCGCACGCAAGCAAAAAAAGCCCCCGCGAATGCCGAAAGCCGGCATACGTGGGGGCTTGAAATGCATTTTTACTGCTTGGAAGCAAAAGAGATCACAATGGCACCGGGGCCGGTGTGTGTCCCGATCACGCAGCCAAGTTGTCCGATCATCAGCTTATCCTCGTTGCCTGCAAACACCTCTTTGCTGTCGGCAAGGTAGGCATCCAGCACACCGTCCTTCAGGTCGCCGGCATAGGTGATGGCAACGGGCATACTAAAATCAATGCCGCCGGCAGCAGCGATGCTGTCGTTCATCATCTTATAGCTGAGCTTTGCGCCGCGCGCCTTGCCCACGGTTTCCAGCTTGCCCTCGCCGTTGAGGGTAAGCACGGGCATAAAGTGCAGCATACCGCCCACAAAAGCAGCGGTTTTCGATACACGTCCCCCGCGTTTGAGGTATTCCAGCGTTTCCACGCGCACAAAAAGTCTAACGCGCTTTTTCAGCTCCTGCAGCTCGGCAAAGATCTCGGCAGCGCTTTTGCCCTCGTCGCGCAGCTTGATGGCTCTGGCAGCCAAAACCTGCTCTCCTGCCGTGGCGCTCAGGCTATCCACCACAAACACCTTTCCGGGGAAATCGGCTGCGGCGATGGTGGCGCTCTGGCAGGTGCCGGAAAGACCGCTGGAGATGGTGATCACCACGACCTCGTCGCCCTCGTTTACTGCCTTTGCAAAAAGATCTGCAAACTCGGCCACAGCCACCTGGCTGGTGCTGGCAAGCTCCTTGTTGGCCTTCAGCTTATCGTAAAAGGTATCGGGGGTAAGGTCGATACCGTCGCGGTATTCGGTGCCTGCAAGAATGGTTTTCAGGGGAGCAAAGCCAAGATCCTGCTGCTCGGCAAAGCGCACCGTAAGGTCGGATGCCGAATCCACAATAATTTTAACGCTCATTGTTGTTCTCCTTTATCTTTTATCGTGTTGGTGATGTGATGTTTTCCCGTAAATTTATCAAAGCCCTTCAGCAGCGTATCAAAGGTGCGGTAAAAGATCACCAGATCCTCACGTGGGATATCGGCGCTGACAAAATTTTGCACCTTCATTGCAAAATCCGAGATACGTCCGGCCATTTCCCAGCCCTTTTCGGTAAGCAGGTACTTGCAGCCATAGCGGCGGTGGGCGCTCTCCTTATCCGTGGTGATGATCCCCTGCTCAAGCAGCTCGGCCGTTTCGCGCGAGATCAACCCGCCGGTGGAGCGATTCATTCCGCCAAGCTCGGCAGCGGTAAGCCCCTCCGGGTAATTGCGCAGGAGATAGATCAAAAATACGTGCGCGGCCTTGATCCCAAGCTCGCCCGCGATCTGCGTTTTTAATTTTTGCACGTCGCCGTGCACGCCCCAAACCAGTTTGGAAAGTATTTCAAAGCGTTCCTCCAACGCAGCCGCCTCCTTTGAATTTTACTTGTAAAAAACATTTTATCACAAAAGCTATGCCCTGTCAAGTAGATTTCGATTTTCACTTGCAAAAAAGCTGTGACGGCAAGGCAGAAATTCCCTGCCCGTTTTTTTGGCATTTGCGGCAGATACAAGCTGTGTTCGGTGCATAATAATGCCAAGCAACGGGAGCACCGTTAGAAAGGCAGGAGCACTAATGAAAACAAAGCTTTACTCCCTCTGTCTTGCCCTTTTGCTGCTTTGCCCGCTTTTTGCGGGCTGCCAGCGCAAAGGCAATGCAGACATTCACATTTTTTATTACACCTACAGCGACACCTATATCTCCTCGGTACGCGCCTCGCTTGGCGGAAAGCTGAGCGCAGCGGAGCTTTCTTATCAGGATTATGATGCAAACGGCAACCAGACCACACAGACCGAGCAGATCCGCACGGCGATCACCAAGGGCGCCAAGGTACTGCTGGTCAATATCGTCAACACCGGCTCTGACGATGCGGCAAGCGAGATCGTGGAGCTGGCACGCGGGGCGGGGGCTGCATTGATCTTTTTTAACCGCGAGGTAAGCGACAGTGTGATCAAAAGCTATGAAAAATGCGCATATGTCGGCACACGTGCCGTGGAAGCGGGCATTTTGCAGGGCGAGATGATCGGCGAGTATCTGGTGCAGAATTTTGACGCAGTGGACCTCAACAAGGACGGGCGCATCTCTTATATCCTGTTTAAGGGAGAGGAAGGAAACAACGAGGCGATCTACCGTACGCAATACAGTGTGGAGGGGGCAAACGCCTATTTGCAAAAGGCACAAAAGCCCGCGCTCTCCTTTTACGACAAATCGAACACCAACGGCTATCTGGTAGACCAGAACGGGCAATGGTCGGCTGCGGCGGCAAACGATTATATGACAACGGCGCTTTCCTCCTACAACACGGCAAGCAACAACATGATCGAGCTGGTGATCTGTAACAACGACAGCATGGCCGAGGGGGCGATCTCTGCCCTGAACGCGGCAGGCTTTAACAACGGCGCGGGCACGCCCACCGTCCCCGTATTTGGGGTTGACGCCACCGAGGCGGCTAAAAATCTGATCGGCGCAAAGAAGATGGCCGGGACTATCATGCAGGATGCCGGCGGTATGGCAGATGCTTTGATCCTGCTTGCCAAAAACGCCGTGAGCGAGGATAGCGCCCTGATGGCCGGCACGGAAAGCCTTGACGTGGACGAAAGCGTGAATAAGATCCGCATTGCCTATGCAAAATATCTCGGTTGACCAGAATAATGAGGTCTTGCTTGAGATACGGGGCGTTTGCAAGGATTTCCCCGGGGTACGTGCCCTGGATAACGTATCTCTCGCATTAAAGAAAGGGAGCGTGCTTGCCCTGATGGGTGAAAATGGTGCCGGAAAATCCACCCTGATGAAGTGCTTGTTTGGGATCTATCAGAAGGATGCCGGCAGCATTCTTTTAGAAGGCAAGGAGATCAGCTTCCGCACGCCCCGGGAGGCACTGGAGCACGGCGTTGCCATGGTGCACCAGGAATTGAACCAGGCGCTGCGGCGCAGCGTGGCCGATAACATGTGGTTGGGGCGCTATCCCACCCGACTCGGCGTTTTTGTGCGCGAGGGTGAAATGATGGCAAAAACGCGTACCGTGCTTGCAGAATTGGGGATTTCTATTGATCCTGCGCGCATTATGAGCAGCATGTCGGTGGCGGAGCGTCAGATGGTGGAAATTGCAAAGGCGGTCTCTTACAATGCTAAGGTCATCGTGCTGGATGAGCCGACCTCGTCGCTTTCCGACGAGGAGGTCGAGCGACTGTTTCGCATCATCCGCATGCTGCGCTCACGCGGGTGCGGCATCATCTATATCTCACACAAGATGGAGGAGATCCTGCAGATCTCCGACGAGATCTGTGTGATGCGCGACGGCGCACACGTGGCAACAATAGACGCAAAAAGCGCCACCATGGATGAGATCATCCGCTTGATGGTGGGGCGTGAATTATCGCAGCGCTTTCCGCCAAAGCCGGCGAGCGTGGGTGACGTGGTGCTGCAGATCCGCGACCTCAGCTCGCGGTATACCGGTGTGCGCCGCGCCTCGCTATCAGTACGGCGCGGTGAGATCGTAGGGCTGGCGGGGCTGGCGGGAGCGGGGCGCTCCGAGCTTTTGGAGTGCCTGTTCGGTCTTTCCACGTGCGATGGCGGTGAGATCCTGCTTGAGGGCAAAAAAATTGAAAATAGCACCCCCCGTGTCGCGATTTCTAACGGTTTTGCCCTGCTTACCGAGGAGCGACGCGCCACCGGCATCTTCGGGATATTGAACATCACCGAAAATACCACCGTAAGTGCCTTAAATCGATACCGTTTCGGGGGATTTTTGCTCTCCGACCGAAAGAGGCGCACCGCGACCGAGGAAATGATCAAAAAGCTTGCCGTAAAGACTGCCTCGCAGGGCACACAGATCCGCACGCTTTCGGGCGGCAACCAGCAAAAGGTGATATTGGCGCGCTGGCTGCTGACAACACCGCAGATCCTTTTGCTGGACGAGCCGACACGCGGCATTGACGTGGGGGCGAAATATGAGATCTATCAGCTGATGGTCCAGCTGGCCGAGCGCGGCAAATCTATTTTGATGGTTTCAAGCGAATTGCCCGAGCTTTTGGGCACATGCCACCGCATTTACGTGATGTCGGGAGGCGAGATCACGGGCGAGGTGGATGCTGCCACCGCCACACAGGAAGAGATCATGCGACTGGCAGCAAAAAACGTGTGACGGCCGCCACACGTATAAAGGAGCTTTTATGAAATTCAAACCGATTGAAAAGATCAAGGCGATGGACAGCCGCGAGCGCCGGAGCTATTTTGGCGAGCTTTTGATCAACAACTCGCTGTATATTTTTCTGTTTGCGGTGATCCTGCTGATCCAGTTTATCAACCCACGCTTTCTCTCCTTCCCTTCTATCATCAACATCATTTCTCTTTCCGCTGCCAATCTTCCGCTGGCGCTTGGTGTGGCGGGGGCGATCATCCTGGCCGGCACAGACCTTTCCGGCGGGCGCGTTGTGGGGCTGGTGGCCTGCGTTGCTGCGGCGCTTTTACAATCGGCAGGATACGCCGGAAAAATGCTGCCGGGCCTTGATCCCCTGCCCATTGCACTCGCTTTTCTGATCGCGATCGCGCTGGGGGCACTGATCGGCTTTATCAACGGTTATTGCACCGCCACCTTTCATCTGCACCCCTTTATCGTCACGCTTTCCACGCAGCTGATCGTTTACGGCGTTTTGTTGCTGTTTTTGATGATCGGAAACAACAACGGGCAATCTATTTCCGGGCTGGATGCCTCGTATAGCAATTTTATCAAGGGGAGCATCCTCTCGCTTGGCAGCACGCCGATCCCGAATTACGTGTGGTATGTGATAGTACTGACGGCGGTGATGTGGGTGGTGTGGAACAAGACCGGCTTTGGCAAGAACATGTTTGCCATTGGCTCCAATCCCGAGGCCGCTACCGTTTCCGGTGTGAACGTGAAGTGGGTAACGGTTGGTGTGTTTGTGCTGGCGGGCGCCCTTTACGCTATGACCGGATTTATCGAGGCGGCACGCATCGGCTCTAATTCGGCGGCGACCGGCCTGAACTATGAGCTGGATGCCATTGCTGCCTGCGTGATCGGCGGCGTTTCCTTTGTGGGGGGCACGGGCAAGATCAGCGGCGTGATCCTTGGCGTGGTGCTGCTGCGCCTGATATTTGTGGGGCTGACTTTTCTTGGCATTGATGCAAATATGCAATATATCATCAAGGGCTTGATCATTCTGATCGCCTGCGCGATCGATATGCGAAAATACCTTGTGAGAAAGTAAAAACGCGGAATTCCAATTTATTTCAATGATTTTCCAATTTTAATTTATTTGATTTCAAAATCAAAGCGGTTCGCTGCCTTGGTTTTTCTAAAAAAGCAGCCCCTGCCGTGTGGCGCAGGGGCTGCTTGCTTTTTGATATTAAATTTCGATCTCGTCGATCTCGCGCAGCCATTCGGCTACCGAAGCATCCGAGGGCATACGCCAATCACCGCGGGGCGAGAGTGCGACCGAGCCGATCTTAACGCCGTCGGGTACACAGTTGCGTTTGAACTGCTGGGTAAAGAAGCGGCGCCAGAACACCGTCAGCCACTTTTTGATTGTGGCACCGTCAAAGGCATCTGCAAAGGCGAGGCGTGCCAGCTCAAACACCTTGGTGGGGCGATACTGATAACGTACGCTCCAATACAAAAAGAAATCGTGCAGTGCGTAGGGGCCAACGATATCCTCGGTTTTCTGTGCGATCTTACCCACCGCATCCGGGGGCAAAAGCTCGGGGCTGATGGGGGTATCCAGAATGCGCTTTAATACAGCGGCAGATGCAGGAAAGCTGCCGTTTTCGGCAAGCGCCTCGATCACCCAGCGCACCAAGGTTTTGGGCACGTCACAATTTACGCCGTACATGCTCATATGGTCGCCGTTATAAGTGCACCATCCAAGCGCCATTTCAGAAAGGTCGCCCGTGCCGACCACAATGCCGCCCACCTGGTTAGCAATGTCCATCAGCACCTGTGTGCGCTCGCGCGCCTGGGCGTTTTCATAGGTGACGGAAAAATCCTTGGGATCGTGTCCGATATCCTCAAAATGCTGCAGAACAGCCGCCTTGATCGGCACCGTGCGCGTGGTAACGCCCAGCGTTTCCATCAGCTCCAGGGCATTTTGCAGCGTTTCGTCGGTCGTGCCAAAGCACGGCATGGTAACTGCTGTGATATTGGTTGCAGGCAGGCCCAGGCGCTGCATAGCGCGGTGCGCCACCAGCAGTGCGAGGGTGGAATCCAAGCCGCCGGAGATCCCGATCACGGCCTTACCGCCAACAAGCGACAAACGGCGCGCCAAGGCTGCGGATTGCATATCAAAGATCTCGACCGAGCGTGCCTCACGTGCTTCGCGGTTTTCCGGGATGAACGGCAGGCGCGAGGGGGTGAGAAGCGCCCCATCGGAGCTTGTAAGAGCAAGATCCATTGCGATGCTTTCGTATTCGGTGGCGTAGCGTGCCGCAGCCTCGCCAAAGGTGCGGTCGTACAAACGATCAAAGCGCGCTTTGCCAAGGTCAAGGTCGGCAACTGCCAGATATTGCTGCTGCACACCGCGCGGGCTTTCGTAGGCGACGTCTCCGCACACAGCGGCTACGCTTTGGCCGGAAAATACAGCATCTGCGGCAGACTCACCGCTGCCGGCGCCCACGTAGATATATGCGGCCTTCAGCTGCGCTGCGCGCTCGCTGACCGTACATCTGCACTTATCCTGCTTGCCGACCAGCGCAGAGCTTGCCGACAAATTGACCAGCACCTCCGCACCGGCAAGAGCTGCCAACGTACCGGGGGCAATGGGGGCGGAAAGATCCTCGCCAAGCTCGGCGCCAAGCACGGTGCCGTCTGCGGCGTGGAACAAAAGATCGGTGCCTACGGGGAAGGTAAAGCACCCGATATTATGCAGCGTGGTGGCAAGATCGGCACCCGACGAGAACCAGCGGCGCTGATTTTGCTCGCCGTAATCCGGCAAAAAGCTTTTGGGTACAGCGCCCAAAATGCGGCCCTGTGCCAGCATAACGGCACAGCTGTAAAGCTGGCCATTGATGCGCAAGGGAGCGCCTACAACCGCCAGAATATCCTGGGGAATGGCGCTTGCAAGGCTTGCCAGGGCTTCTTCACAGCGCTCGCGCAGGATATCCGACAAAAAGAGATCCTGGCAGGTATAGCCGGTGAGAGAAAGCTCCGGAAAAACGGCTACCGTGGCGCCTTTTTGCCTTGCTTTTATTGTATTTTGCAAAATTTCTGCCTCGTTAAAGGCAACGTCAGCTACTTTAAGGGCGGGAACCGCCATAGCTACGCGCAAAACGTCTTTCATTTGCTCACTTCCTTTACAAAAGGATTTACTTATCTTTATTTTACCATATTTTATAGCAAAATGCAACTATGCAAGCAAAAAAACTCCCCACAAGCAAGCTTGTGGGGAGTTTTGCCGTAACTTTTAGGTTACGGTGAGATCTTGATCAGTAATCAAGCTGCAGGAGCGGGAGCCGGAGCTGCAACAGCAGTGCGGGTGATGGTAAGAGTACCCTCATGTGCACCGATGACCAGGATCTGGATGTAAACGGTTGCATTGTTACCGGTGTATGCATTGTTCGCATCGGGAATGATTACATTGCCCTGTGCGTCATACAGAGTAACGATTGCGTTTGCGATGTCGCTGGTAACGAAGGTGTAGGTGTAACCCTCAGCAAGCTGAACAGAAGCGTACAGGGTCTGGCCGCCTTCAGCATTGTAAGAAGTTACGGTAGCATCCTCGGTGATGGTGATCTCTCTGCCCTCGTCATACTCACAGCCCTCAACGGTGCAGTCACCGGTGAAGTCGATTGCATGAGTTGCGGCCTCGGTGATCTTGATCTTGCCCTCTGCATCAGCAGTAGCGGTAACGATCAGATAGCAGGTTGCATCCTCGCCAAGAGTGAAGCATACTGCGTCATCCTGGAAGATCTCTACGTTCTCGCCGTTCTTAACTACCCAGTCACACTCAAGGCCTTCCAGAACTACGTTGTAGAATCTGCCGGCAGTCATGTAGAAGGAGTAGTAGTAGGTCTCACCGGTTACCCAAGTAGCGTTGATGGCGGAGTTGAAGGACTTGATGGAGGTTGCTGCGGTAACGCCACAGTTGGTGACGGTGCAGTCGCCCTTGAAGTCGTATTCATGCACGTGTGCGACACCAACAACGGGGCCAGCATCCTGAAGAACGGTTGCTACCACGTAGATGGTGCCATCCTCGTTCTTGTTGAAGTAAGTGCCGGTGGTAGGATCGAAGTATACGTCAGCAGTAGGATCGGTCTCGGTAACCTCACCGTTGTCGGTGTAGAGCTTGACGGAGATCACGTCTGCAGGGTAAGAGAGGATATACTTGGTATCCTTGTAGGTGTGGACCTTGTAGTAACCAACATTGCCTGCATAAACGGTCAGCTGCTCGGAGTAAGGATCGGTAACAGCTACGCTTACGTCATCGCCACATACGCCGCAAACGCCCTTGAAGTCATACTCGCACTCGTGCGTGATGGCAACGTAGACATATGCAGTGGTATCAGTCTGTACGCTGACGGATACGTAGTAGGTACCGGACTCGGTGCAGTTGAAGGAACCGTCGTTAGAAAGCTCCATCTTGTTGCCTTCTGCATCGTACAGAGAAGCAACGCCCATGAATGCGGTGAAGGTGATGGGATAGTTCTCACCAGCCTCAAGCTCGATTGCAAGACGGTACTCGTCGCCTACGCGAACAAGACCACCGATCTGCTGGTAGAGGTTGATGCTCTGGCCGATGTAAGCATCGCAGTAGTCGATCTTACAGTAGCCCTGGTAATCGTAATCGTGGTTGTGAGTTACGGTGATACCACCGGTTGCGCTGAAGGTAGCGACAACGGTCAGGTAGTAGGTGCCGTCCTCGGGGCAAGCGAAGGTGATACCATCAACGATGGTGCAAACCTGGCCGGCCTCGTTGTACAGCGTGTAGTAGCCGTTCTTGGTAAGCACGGTGTAGCTTACGCCGCCGGTGAGCTCGATTGCGTAGTAGTAGGTCATACCGTCGGTTACAAGCTGCTGATAGTTCTCTTCAACATCAACGAGGATGCTAAGATCTTCTTCGCAGATAGAGCAGTAACCGGTGTGGTCAGCCTGGTGTACGTGGTTCAGGGTGAGCTCGGTGCTACCGATACCGGTAGAGGTGATCACCATGTGGTAAACGCCGTCAGCGGTGCATGCGAACTTGTTGTCGCTTACCGTGCAGTCGTTACCGTTTGCATCGTAAAGTGCGTATCTTACGATATTGCGAGAGAATGCGAAGTTGTAGGTAATGCCAGCCTCAAGGTTTACGGTGATGTAGGAAACGCCGCCGTATTCGCAGTAGATCTTAGTGCTGTCGTCTACATCCAGAACAGTTGCGCCGGTGTAATCACAGCCCTCGTCGATACATTCGCCCTTGAAGTTGAAGTTGTGCTTGTGAGCTACGAAGGTAAGCAGAGCTTCCTGCTGTGCCTTGGAGTAGCGGCTGAAGCCACCCTCAACGGTAACGCTCTTGTACTGGTAAGCGCCGGTGCGGATCGCCATCACGTCGTTCAGCTCGCGAAGAGCAGCGCGGGAGATGGAGCTTGCGCCCTTGTTGGTATTGAAGGTGCCGTAGTAAGAGGTAACGCTTACGGGTTCGGTGCCGTCAGCTGCCTCGGCGCCGCCCTCGATCAGGGTAACGGTTACGTAAGGACGAGCGGTGATGAGCTTGTCGTAGTTCTCAGGATCGATGTCAACAAGAGCCACGCGGATCTCAAGGCCGTTTTCGTCGATGGTCATACCCTTTTCGGTAGCTGCGATGTCAACGTACTGACCTGCATCGATGCCTGCTGCCTCGAATGCCTCAACGCTGAAGCCGCCGGCCTCAACAAGAGTATCAAGAGGAGCAACCAGAGTGCCGAAGGAGAGCACGTAGTCGTTGGGCTGCAGGCCTGCCTCAACAGCAAGGTTCTGTACCCAGGAGA
This sequence comes from Eubacteriales bacterium, assembly GCA_045580065.1. Taxonomy (GTDB): domain Bacteria; phylum Bacillota; class Clostridia; order Oscillospirales; family CAG-272; genus Firm-07. The sequence goes on along the minus strand of JAZNNA010000082.1, from coordinate 6,191 downwards.
TCAATGCGCCGTAGATAACGTCGTTGATCGAGGAGGTGAAGCGCAGACCGTTGGAGGAGTTGCCCTCGCCGTCGGTGTAAAGACGAACGGTTACAGAGGAATCAAGCTCGGGAGCTACGGGAGTACCCATGTTGTAGGAGTACAGGTAGCAGTCGCGACCTGCGAAGTTGTAAACGGGAGAAGCGCCCTTAAGGATGGGAGCACTTGCTACGGGAAGAGAGATACCTGCACCGGAGTTGCCTGCGGTGTAGTAGAAGTAATCCTGAACGGAGGTTGCCAGGAATACGCCACCCTCGATCACTACGGTAGAGCCGGTAGCGGACTTGTAGATGACCTGACGAGAGGTGGTTGCGCCGGTGATGGCAAGCTCGGCATCGTTGTTGTTTACAAAGATACCGCCGTAGATGTAAAGGTTACCGATACGGTTGCTGGAAGCACCAACTTCGATAACGGACATTGCGGTCTGAGAGCCTCTGCCCTTGTGGGTAGCCTCAAGCACGAAGGTACCGCCGTAAATGGTAATGGTGGGATCAACACCGTAAGCACGCATTACTGCGTAGCCGTTGTGCTGGAGATAACCGCCGTAAACGGTGATGGATGCGGAGTCGATAGCAGCAAAGATGTAGTCGGAGCCGTTGGTGGAGATGATGGTACCGCCGTAAACATTAAGCTCGGTGGTGCCGCCGAAGTAGCCAACGTAGCCGTTGTTCTGGTTATCGATCACGTTTTCCTGACCCAGGACGTAGATCACGGGGTCGTTTGCGCCGTCGGTCACGGCAGTGTTGATGTTAACGATGGAGTTGTTGCCAATTTGGAATGCGGTGCCGCCGTTCCCCTCGGTGTTGAGGATCAGAACGGTGTTCTCGTTGATGTTGATCACGTTGTCGATCAGCTCAGCGTCGTTATCCTTGCCGCCCGCTGCGGTGATAAAGCCGCCTGCGGAGGTAACGGTGGTATCGGTAATGCTGATGTTAACGATGGTATCGCTGCCTGCGATGTTCTCGCTAACGTCGGTATGCTTAGCATACACGATGCCGCAAGCCTTGTTGACCTGAGTAAGGATAGAACCGGTAACAGTCAGGTTGAATACGCTGCCAGCAATGCCGTTTACGGAGAACATGTAACCGTAGTTATTGGCATTTTGGGAGCCGGTAGCGATGATGGAGTCAACGATGTTGATGGTGGTCAGCTTGGTATCCACGTAGTCGCCGGAGTAGTAGAAGCAGCTACCAAAGGATGCGGATACGGAAGGATCGGTAACGTTAAGCGCACAGTCGGTAACGTTAACGGTAAGATCCTTAGCGCCGTAGTTAGCGACGATATTGGAGCGGCCAACCTCTGCGGATACGCCGGTGAGGTTGAGGGTTGCTATTGCAGCGCCCTGAATGCGCAGCACACCTGCATTGATAACGGAATCCTTTACCTCAACGGTAAGGCCCTCAGCATTTGCAAGGAAGAGTACCCAAATGCCCTTTTCGGAGCGAGGTGTATCAACGCGGGAGTTCTTAATGGTAAGGGAGGTCGGGAAGCCGCCGTTGCAGGACATGAAGTATGCGGGCTCGGACAAGGTGGTGGAGCCGATCCAAGTGAAGTGCACGTTGTCGAATACCAGAGCGCCTGCTGCGCCGGCCTCGGTGATAGCAACGATGCGGCCACCGGAAAGAGCCACACCAAGGTTTTGAAGCGTGAGCGAGCCACCGTTTGCAAATGCAAAGATGTTAACGCCTGCAGAGATGGTGGGATATACGGGGGCATCGGTGGTACCGAGGTTAAGGCCTGCGATAATAACAGTCTTGCCATCGATCAGAGAGGTATCGATGATGACGGTATCCTTCAGGATGTAGATGATGTCGCCGGTCTGGTAGTCTGCGATAGCAGCTGCAAGGTTAGCGTAGTAGACCTCGTCGTTGATGCGAACAAGGTTGGGGAACATGGTGAACAGGAAGTCGACCACGTTAGCGGTGTTTACAGTGTAAGTACCGTTGTTGATGTTGAACTCCTTATCGGAGTGCTCAGCAGTCAGCGGAACCTCGTAGATCTTTTCGCCTGCAATCAGGTTCTCGTAAGCGAAGAAGTAATCGTTGGTGTAGTAAACGCCGGTTGCGTCGGTTGCCTTAAGGGGCACGCCAAAGTCCTTAGCGTTGTCGTCATTTACGGCACCGCCCACACGGTAGATCAGAGCGCCGTTGGGGTTGAAGATGGAGCCGGTAAGAACTGCGGTGGGATAGATCTCAATGGTAGCAGCAGCGGTATCAAGAATGAATACCAGTGCGCCTTCCTCGGCGGTGGTAGTGCTGAACTGACCCTTGAAGATAAATCTGGAGTTCTTGGTGATCTGAGGCGTGTTGATCCAGATACCCATGCCGGCAGTACCGGTTACCACGGTGTTCTCGTCAAACACAACGTTCATGGTCTTGGAGATGGGAGTGCCACCCTCGGGGGTCACGGGGTCGTTGCTGGTGTCGTTGGAGTACAGGAAGTAGTCGCCTGCGTAGTTGATCACGCAGTTTACAAAGTTGATCGCGGTCACCTCACCGTCGATACGGCCAAGGCGATTGGCAAGAGTAAAGGTAAGGTTTTTAAAGGTCACGTCTGCGCCGTTGTTGAATACGAACGGAATCGAAGTACCGTTGGTAAGGGTAACTACAACGCCGTCAGCAGCGGTGATGGTAAGCTGCTTGTTGATGTAGGCGGTTTTAGAAAGAGCGCGGTCGGTGACAAAGATGATGGTGGTGCCTGCAGGAGCTGCGGTAACGGCAGCCTGCAGATTGTTGTAGTAGTAATTATCGCTACCATTTACATAATAAAGGATAGCGCCTTCACCGATCGCAACCTCGTTAAGGTCGGTCTGTGCCGCAAGGTAAATGGCAATCTCGACGTCATTGAGGAAGAAGGTGTGTGCGATCAGGCCGCCGATCTCCTCTGCATCTGCAGCAGCTGCCGCCAGATCAGTGTAGAATGCGTTGCCGATGGTTGCAACAGCACCAAACTCGTAAGCCTTGGCCTTGTTAACCATCACAAGGTTTGCAAATTCAACGGTCAGCGTATCCTCGGCAGAAACGAAGAAGGGAGTGCCTGCCACGTTGATGGCGGAGTCTACAAACTTAACGCTTACGGTCTGAGCCGTTTCGTCTTGGTACTTGCGGTTTTTAATAATGTAGAAGTCGCTGGTAAGCTCGCTATTGATAGTAACATTGTAGACCTCAGCAACAACGGTAGTATGACAAGTGCAGATGAATGCATTGTAATCCTGATTGCCGCTCAGTCTCTTTACAAAGTTGACCGTAGTGGTGGTATCAGAATCCTTGTTGAAATTAACATTCAAGAAGCCCTTGTAGGAAGCAACATCGTTGACGTAAAGGAAGGATGCGGAGCAGTTGTAGGTACCACCGATCACCGTGAGGTTGAGGGTGTGGTTGCCTTTCAGGTTGAGCAGGTTGTTAGTGTTGTTTACAACCATATTCTTCATGGTCAGGTTGGTGGTATTGTCGTTGTTCAAGCAACCGATCATCATACCATCGTTGCTGATATCCCAGGTAAGGTTTTCCAGATAGACGTTCTGAGTCTTGCCGTAAAGGGTCAGGAAGTACTTACCGTTGCTGCCTGCAAACGTAGAGTTAGAAACGGTAACGTTCTTGAAGGTCAAGCTTTCGTAGCTGGCGTTTGCCTGTGCCTGGATGAAGGTAACCTTAGCGTTGTTGGAGATCGTAACGTTCTCAAACAGGTAGGTACCGAACGCGCTGGTACCGTTCTGGAACCAGATGTTACCGGTGAAGTTACAGTTCCTTACCGTAACGGCGGGGATAGCAGCGTTGTTCAGAACAAGCGTGCTGTTGCCGGTAGAGGTAAAGTCACAGTTTTCAAAGGTCCAGCTGTTTGCGGTGCAGGCGTTGGTGTTGAAGATGTAAGAGCAGTCGGTAACATTAAACTTTACATTATTAAATGTAACGTCGCCGCGCTTGGCAGGATCGGTAAGGCCCTCGTAAGGACGGTCCATCAAGCGGATATCGCCTTTCTTTTCCTTGGAGATGATCACGTTCTTCATCGTGAAGTAGGTACAACCCTCCTTCAGCTTGAAGGCGTGACCGCCGGTCCAGTGCATCGTGGGGTAAGCGCCATTGATGAGAGTACCCTCAATGGTGATGCCCTTGGTGATATTAGTTGTGGCAGAAATGGTGAAATCGGCAAGCAGGTAGATGGTATCGCCGGTTTTAGCTGCTGCAAGAGCTGCTGCAAAGTTAGAATAATACTTAGCAGAGTCGCCCTCGCCGATTCTTGCACCCTGCAGCGCAACAAGGCCGGGAACAAGTGCAGCGTCAGCAGCGGTAACAGCAGTGCAATCCATTCTGCCTGCAATCGGGATCTCGCAATCGGTAAGGTTAAGGGTGTAGCCCTCAGCTGCATTCATAAAGCAGCCTACGGGAGCCTTAACACCGGTAAGATTAGCGGTAAGCGGAATGGGCGTGCCTGCAGAGGTTGCAAGAGCAAGTGCCAGCGTGTTGGTTGCATCCACGTTGTTCATCGTGAGGTTGATGCCGGTAACAGCCACGTCGGCAGGACCAAATACCACGTTTGCCTTGCCGGTAGAGGCAGAGGTCAGCACACAGTCAGTAAAGGAATAGGTGCCCTCGGTGTTTTGAACGTGGAACAGAAGGCGAGAACCGTCGTTGATGATGTCACAATCAACAAAGGTGAAGTTTACCACTGCGCCGGCATCGCTCTTTCTGTTGAAGTAGTTAGCGCCCAGATTGAAATCACAGTTGGTAAAGGTTGCGGTGTTGGTTTTGCCGGAGCAGCTGAACAGCGCGAACAATCCCTGACCATTGGTGGTGTTGGAGCCATCAACGGTGCAGTTATCCAGAGTCATGGTGAGATCTGCGAAACGGGCACGGAACAGCTCGCCGGTGACAGCAACGTTATCAAGATCATACTTGACAACCTTATGACCGTCGCCGGTGGAGGCATTTTCCATATCGAAGATCTTGGTGTTTGCACCGGTGGTGATCAGCTTGGAGGGATCGTTCAGATCAGTGCCACCATTCACGGTAAAGTTGATGGTACCTGCGGTGCCGCGCCAACCGTGAACAACGTTTTTGTCGGTGGAAACGTCGGCATTGTTGAGCGTGATGTTGGCAGTACCGATGGCAGTGGTTGCCTTATCAAACTCGAACAAGTATACGCCGGTGGTGGTCAGATTTACGTTGTTGATCGTAATGCTGGCATCCTTCTTCAGCGTAAACAACGCGGTTTCACCCGTATAGGTTACGGTAGGAACGGTGCCGCTTGCAGGACCTTGGATGGTGACGGATGCATTGTTAACGACGAACGCTGTTGCAATGGGCATATCAGCGGTGACGTTAATGGTAGCATCGGCGTGCACGTTAACAACGGACACGGAGTTTGCCGTTGCTTCGGCCACGGCCGTTGCAAGGTCCGTATACCAATAAGTCGTAGTTGTCTCGCCTTCGACAAAGTCGAACGAAGCCACGTACGTGGTTCCATCTACCTTCTCAGTGACGCCAGCGGTAACCGTGGCGGCGGCAGAAGCGCCCAGAATGGTTACACCAAACAGGCACAGAACGAGAAGGGTAAGAAGGAGAGCGCGTTTTGTGAATGCTTTCATATTTACCTCTCTTCCCGGGTCTAAAACCCGTAGCAAAAAGTGTGTCAAGTATACAATTATGGCTTTGTAAATACTTGTTCACACTTATTTTACACCATCTTTCACATAATGTCAATACTTTTGCCGCTTTTTCTCAACTTTTTGCCTTTTGCACAAAAACCGAAGCGAAAAAATGACACATAAGCCAAAACGGGGCGCGTTTGTGACGGATTTGTGTCAATTTTTTACTCTCCTTCGGCATTTTTTGCACCCGAAATGGGGGAAGCGCAGTTCCCTGCCCGCCCAAAAATAATTTCCTTAATATAAATATATAAGGCGCCAGGGGAAGCGAGGGCGCCTTTTCGTCCGAGATCCCAAACGGCGTTTTCGCCGTTTGATCCTCGCTTCGCTCGGGTTTCGGCTGCGCTCAGGATGACACGGACGAAAGGGGGCGGTATGTTGCCATATCGCCATCCCGTAGGGGGCGACCCAGCTCGCGCAGCGAGGTGGTTCGACGCCCCGCTCGTGTGGCATATGCAAGCCTTCCCCTTGAGGAGTACGTCCTCGCTTACGCGAGCACCGAAGCACC
>JAZNNA010000081.1:0-7629 GCA_045580065.1 Eubacteriales bacterium | reverse complement strand
CCTGTGCTCAGCGGAGCATACGTTGTATGCCTCGCGCTTTGCCTCCTCCTTGAACAGTATACGAGCTATCATCTTTGCTACATCACCACCCCAGGAAAGTGTAGCGGGTTTGTCCTTTGCCTGAATCGGTAAAACTACCTTTTTGCCCATGAGCGCACGGCAGACGCTATCCTTGAACTCCAACGTAACAAGTTGAAGCCGCATGGTCGAGAAGGTGGTAGCAGGACGGACGATGGTAAAATTGTTATAAGGCGACGCCATCAAAAGGTCCTCGTCCTGCGCCTTATGGATGCAATAATCGTGGGATGCCTTCAGCGCCTCGTCCTCACAGGAGTCCCAAAGGCGCGGCGAGGTCTCCCTCACGGGCACCTCCTTGTCATCGTAAACGCGGCAAGAGGAAAGGAAGATGTAGTGGCCGGTATTTTCCAAAAAGAGCTTGTAGTAGTCGGAAAAATCAAACTTGCCGTAGCTCATAAAGTTGACGATGCCGTCAAACCCCTGCTTTAAAATTTCCGTGAGGAAATCCTTATCAAACGCATCCCCCTTTACGTACGTTGTGCCGGGGAGCGACCACGGTGCCGCATCCTCCAAGCCAACACCCGTTACCTCATAATTCAGCTTGACAAGCTCGGGAACCAGATATCTTCCCATCGCGCCCGTTGCGCCAAGAACCAATACCTTTTTCATAATTTTTCTCCTTTTATCTTCTGTAAACGACCTGCCCGTCGCATACTGTCAGCATACAACGGTAGCCTTGATCACTTTCTATGTGATGCCCTGCCGCATCGGTGAGGGAAAACCCCTCATCTGCTAAGGCAAGCACCGCAATATCAGCTGGGCCTCCCTCTCGCAGGCAGCCCCATTCCGCACCCTTGCCAAGTACCAGGGCGGGGGTCGAGGTCACGGCACGGAAGATCGCCTCCTCGCGCATGCCGAGGTGCCTTGCCATGCTCATGCACATCGTCATACCGTACCGCCCGCCGCGCATATAGGCACTGCGACAGGTGATATCGGTGCTGATGCAATCCGGGGCGTACCCCGCCGCGACCGCATCGGCAAAGATCTTGAAATCTGTGTGGACGTGTCCTGCAAAGCCCGCGTCGATCCAAACGCCGCGCTCTCGCGCGAGGCTAAGGGAAGCAAACGCATCCTCTGCACACGTATAGCCGCCACCGTGATAGCTGTGCGTGAGGATATCCCCCCGCGAAAGCGTAGTCACCACCTCTGTCATCGGCACGGGAGAATTGGCGGAATGTACCATCACCGCAAGCCCTCGCCCACGGGCATAAGCGCAAGCCTCGCGCAAAGGGGTGATGTCCCGTACCTCGCACACCTTGGGGTCAAAGTAGATCTTGATCCCGATCGCCTTGTCGCCGTAACGCTGTAGCAGATCCTCGCTCACCGCAGGCAAAAAGTGGTTATCTCTGATCTCCGTACCGACAAACGAGGTGCTTTTCACAGCAAAGCCCGCCAAGCGCACCTTGCTGCCCTTGGCGCCGCTCCCCGCATCGTTGACCGCCGTCACGCCAAAGGGAAAGCTGCTCATCTCCGCCTGAATGCCAAAGCGATCCGAGGCGATACCCTTCAGATGCACGTGCGTGTCTACAAGCCCGGGCAAAACGCTTTGCCCCTCGGCATCCCAAACAAAATCTGCCGCTTCCTCAATGCACGGGGCAATGCGCGCCACCATCCCGCCATTTGTCAGCACGTCGGCACGGAAAAGTCGTTCGCCGTCCCACACGCGGCCGTTTTTAATCAATATTTTTGCCATTGGACCGTATCCCTCCCACGATCTCGGAAAGCACCTTCTGCACCAGATAATCGTGCCCGTACGTATAGGGATTTTCTTTTGTCCCCATGACATAATCATAAAAATCCTGCATCATTTCATCGTAACGGCCGTTTGCCGTGTGATCCTCAAACGGAACGATTATCTTGCGATCCTCGTAGGTTTTATCCGCAATATCCGTATCGGAGTAGGTCATGGTGATCGGGCGTTCAAGGGGACAGATATTGACCGTTCCGCGGCTTCCCGATACCATCAGCTGCCGTCTGCCAAAGCCGTTGACCTCCACAGAGGAAACGAAGATACGTGCCAGTGCCTTGTCGTATTCCAGCACGGCAAGATTATTATCCTCAACCTCAATGCCGTCAAGACCTGTCTTTTTCAAATACGAGGTGATCCTTTTCGGCTCGCCCATCATATACACGATCAGGTCAACAAGATGGCTGCCGAGGATATACATAATGCCGCCGCCGAAGTTTGTCAGCCATTTTCTGTATTCCGGCTTATGGAAGGTGCTCATTTCGGCGTTTATCGAATAGATCTCGCCAAGGTCGCCGTTCTTTATATGCTCAAGACATTTAAGCACTGCTGGATTGTAGCGGTACATATATCCGAGCTGAACGACCAGATTCTTTTCCTTTGCCGTATCCAGCACGTATTTGTATTCCTCAAGCGTTCCACTCGCGGGCTTGTCCATATGTATGTGCCGTCCCGCGTCCACGCACATTTTCGCGTACTTGGTCAGATCCCAGACGTCACTCTCAACAAGTACCGCGTCTGACTTTTCTATGATCTCCTCCACGCTCATGCGCGCAAGCCCCTCATAGGCCTTATGCTCTGCGCGCTTTTCTATCCATCTCTCGTTTTCCTCGGCATAGCCCACCACCTCAAAAAGCTGTGGAAACTTACGCACCGCTGCCATCTTTGCGGCGCCGTGGTTGTGACCGATGCTATCTGTCCTATTTTTATCCTTTTCATTTTATCTCTTTCCAATCAAATACCGTTTTCACCGGAACTCCCGGGAGCGTGATATCGATCTTCCTTTTCAACGGTGGCCCGGACCAAGCGTTCTGCCGCCGTCCACCACAATGTTTTGTCCTGTGATAAAATCCTGCGAGGCAAGAAACAGCACCGTGTCCGCAATATCCTGCGGCGTGCCCGAGTGACCGTTCTCACCAAGAAAGGTCATATGCTCGCGCTTCACGCCCCCGCGCTCGATCGCGCCGGGGGAGATGCAATTCACGCAGATATTGTATTCGCCCACCTCCATCGCCAGCGCCTTGCTCATACCGATCAGGGCAGCCTTTGAGGCGGCATAATCCACGCGGTCGTACAAGCCGCAAAGTGCCGCGATCGAGGAAATGTTGATGATCTTGCCATAGCGCTGCGTGATCATAGAAGGCAGCACCGCCTGCGCGCAATGCATCGCACCCTTCAGGTTGGTATCGATCACAAAATCCAGCGTCTGCGGCTCTGCATCCACAAAGCGCGTTAATTTTTTCAGCAACGCGGCGCTGCCGCCCGCATTGTTGACCAAAAAATCTATGCTGCCAAAGCGCTCCAGCGCCTCGGCAACGTAGGAAAAGATGCTTTCCCTGTCGCGCACGTCGCAGACCGCCGCCATGGCATCCACGCCAAGCGCCTTGATCTCCTGCACCGTTTTTTGCGCGTTTTCGCCGTTGTAATCACACACGATCACGCGAGCGCCCTCACGCGCAAAGGCAAGCGCGATCTCACGGCCGATATTTTTTCCTGCACCTGTCACCATAGCGGTGCGACCTTCAAAGCGTTTCATTCATCCACCTCACCAAAGCCTATTGATATTTTCCACAACCGCTTTTGCCGCACGAAGATCCAGCTGCTCCATTGTGCTGCCCTCGTGAAAGCGATCTACGCAAAAGATCATATGACCGCCAAGGATGGGATTTAAAATACGGGAAAGAGCGCCCGCCTTGCCCCCTGCGTGATAGGAAACGGGGGTACGTACCTCTTTTTTCAGCAGCAGCATCGTCCGCAGGCTTTCCAAAAGCTGCTCCTCACTTGAGGCGTGCGTCACGATCTTGATGATATCGGGACCGCGCTTTTCCAAAAACAGCGCCAGCTCCACCACCTGCTCGGCGGTCATAAAGATCCCCGGATGACAGGAGAGCAACACCTCTGCGCCCATCCCATGCACGCGCTCGATCAGCTCGCATTGCTTTGCGATGATCACACTGTCGGTCACAATCTCCTTGGGATTATTTTTGGTAAAGGAATACACGTCCTCACCGCAAAAGCCCTTTTTCGAGGGCGGATCAAAGGTATACCCCTGCATATCAATGCCTGCAGCACCGGCGCTGACTGCACGCAAAAGACTTTCCACGCGTTCCTCCTCGGAAAGACCGGCAGCATCGCCGTTTCTCTTGTTGTTATAGTTCAGCGCCAGCACCGGCAGCCTGGTAGAGCCAATGATCTTGGCAAGGCCTTCGGCATCGGTGGTTTCTAAGCAGGAAAGATGCAGATCTATCATCGTTGCCCCGTCTGCAAGACAGTTTTTGATCTCGGCGACCGCAGCGCGCTCGTTTCTCTCGCGCACAACACCTGCCAGAGCGGGGGCGGGCAAGGTCGACAAAAGCTTTTTCATACTATCACCTCCAAGCACAGTATAGCACAAAGGCGCGATCAAGTAAATATCAATTCTGCTCTATTTTATATTTTTTGATATAAATTATTGACAGATCTGCCCCCGTTGCGCTATAATAAAAGGCAAAAAAAGGGGGGCGAGCAAATGGACCTTTCAGAGCTTACAGTCAAGCAGGTGATCACCTCGCACAAGCTGTATCACGATGCCGGTGCCGGCGCGCACCGCAAAAACAGACCCAGCACGGGCATATTTCTGCGCCTTGAGGGAGAAACCGAGTACTGCTTTGAGGGGCAGCGCATTCTTTCAAATCTCACACACCCGGTGCTGCTGCCCAAGGGCTCGGCCTATCAGTGGCGGTGCCTGGAGCAGGGGCGATGCCTGAATATAGAATTTGATACAGACCTCACGCTCTCTCACCCCATCGGGTTTTCTCTTTTGGACCCCACAAGGCTGCAGGCCCTTCTGCAGCGCTTAGAGCTGCTTTGCCTGCAGCACCCCCTGCATTGGCAGCTGGAGGCCCGCGCCCTTGTTTACGAGTGTCTGCACCTGCTGCTTTGCGCCAGGGACGCACAAAGGGCCTATCTGCCCAATGAAAAGCTGCAAAGGATCCGCCCCGCGCTTGATTTCCTACATACTAATTATGATAAGCCCCTCTCCAACGATCAGCTTGCCGCCCTGACCTCGCTCAGCACTGTGTATTTTCGCAAGCTCTTCACCGCCGCCCTTGGCATTCCCCCCATACAATATCTGCACCGCCTGCGCATTGAAAAGGCCAAGGAGCTTTTGCAGAGCGACTACGGCACCCTCTCCGACGTTGCCACCAGCGTGGGCTATCCCAACGTGTTCCATTTTTCCAAAATGTTCAAGGGCATCACCGGCCTCTCCCCCGGGGCTTATGCCAGGCAGAAATGATCGCCCCTTCATTTTTATATTGCAACAACAATTCCACATCACAACAAAAAGCACCGCCGCGGCAATACCGCGGCGGGTTTTGTGAAAATTTTGACCGATTTTTGCGTTTTATGGAAAAATAACATTTTTGCTGTGTGCGTTTTATCTATATTCACGATTGACATTTTTCCATAAATATAGTATAATCAATGTACACTCACACAATATATAGCGTACTGCTGACGGATCAGGTGATATAACACCGTGTAGTGCGCGCTGCATTTTGCAGTATGGCCGACCGTCTGGGCAGTCCTAACAGGGCTGCTTTTTGTTTGCTTAAAATGCCTTGCCGAAAAATCGGCAATCGGTTTTGTGTTAAGGAGGTCTATTATGTTCGAATTTCAACAATGGGAAGGCTTTACCGGCACCGCCTGGAAAAAGGCCGTTGACGTCCGCGAATTCATCCAGAATAACTATACCCCCTACGAAGGGGACAGCAGCTTTCTTTGCCCCCCCACCAAGCGCACCGAGTCCTTGATGGAGAAGCTGAACGCTTTGCTTACCAAGGAGCGCGAAAACGGCGGGCTGCTTGAGATCGATGCCGAAACCGTTTCCTCGCTCACCGGCTATGCCCCCGGATATCTGGACAAGGAGCAGGAGCTGATCGTTGGTCTGCAGACCGACGCGCCCTTAAAGCGCGGCGTGCACCCCTTCGGCGGCACCCGCATGGCACGCTCGGCGTGCGCCGCCTACGGCTATCAGCTTGGCGACAACATTGAAAGATCCTTCCGCTACCGCACCACGCATAACGACGGGGTGTTCCGCGCCTACACCGACGAGATGAAGCGCGCGCGCCACATCGGCATTATGACGGGCCTGCCCGATGCCTACGGTCGTGGCCGCATCATCGGCGACTATCGCCGCGTGGCACTGTATGGCGTTGACGTGCTGATCGAGCAGAAGATCGCGGACAAGCAAAACTTTGGTGAGCGCCAGATGGACGCCGCCAACATCCAGCTTTTAGAGGAGCTTTACCGCCAGATCGACTTTTTGAAAAAGCTGAAGGAAATGGCGGCTATGTACGGCTGCGATATCAGCGCCCCCGCCACCAATGCGCGCGAGGCCATTCAGTGGACGTACTTTGCTTATCTTGCTGCCATCAAGGAGCAAAACGGCGCCGCCATGTCGATGGGCCGCGTCAGCACCTTCTTTGATATCTACATCCAGCGCGATCTTGCAAACGGTACCCTGACCGAAACGCAGGCACAGGAGCTGATCGACGATTTTGTCATGAAGCTGCGCATGGCACGCATTTTGCGCACCCCCGAGTATAACGAGCTGTTTGGCGGCGACCCCATGTGGATCACCGAAAGCGTGGGTGGCATGAGCCTTTCCGGCAAAACGCTGGTCACCAAGTCCTCGTTCCGTATCCTCAACACCCTCTATAACCTCGGCTCCGCGCCCGAGCCTAACCTCACAGTGCTCTGGTCGCGCGATCTGCCCGACGGGTTTAAAAAGTTTTGCGCACAGATCTCGATCGACACCGACTCGATCCAGTATGAAAACGACGACCTGATGCGCCCCGAATACGGCGACGATTACGGCATTGCCTGCTGCGTTTCCGCCATGAAGATCGGCAAGCAGATGCAGTTCTTTGGCGCGCGCTGCAACCTGCCAAAGCTGTTGCTGCTTGCCCTCAACGGTGGCTACGACAGCACCTCGGATATGCGCATCGGCCCGCAGATCGAGCCCTACGTGGGTGAGGTTCTGGACTACGACGCCGTGATGGAGCGCTTTAAGATCTATCTGGAATGGCTGTGCCGCTTGTACGTAAATACGATGAATGTCATCCACTTTATGCACGATAAGTACGCCTACGAAAAGATCCAGATGGCTCTGCATGACACCGAGGTAGAGCGCCTGATGGCATTTGGCGTGGCGGGCCTTTCGGTCATCACCGACTCGCTTTCCGCCATCAAGTTTGCAAAGGTACGCCCCGTGCGCAACGACGACGGCTTTATCGTTGACTTTGAGACCGAGGGCGACTTCCCCAAATACGGCAACGATATCGACGACGTGGACGAGCTGGCACGCGAAATGCTTGTTGACGTGATCACCGAGCTGCGCAAGACCCCCACCTACCGCAATGCGGTGCATACCCTTTCCGCCCTGACCATCACCTCTAACGTGGTGTACGGCAAGAAGACGGGCTCCACACCCGACGGCCGCAAGAAGGGCGAGCCCTTCGCCCCCGGCGCCAACCCGATGCACAACCGCGAAACCAACGGCGCGCTCGCGTCGCTCAACTCGCTGGCCAAGATGCCCTACG
>JAZNNA010000080.1:0-5424 GCA_045580065.1 Eubacteriales bacterium | reverse complement strand
GCATGCCTACGGTGCAACTGTGCATAGCTAAAACTTTTTACTGCCACCTGCATAGCAGGTGGTTGGCTTTGATAGGCAAAAACAAAAAGCCTCCCTTACGCTGGTTCTCATAAGGATGTTTGCAAATTTCGGCAGAGAACTTGTCTTCTCTGCCGATTTGTGTTATAATGGGATTAGCGAAAAGCTTCTCCCTTTGGGAGAGGTGGCGGCGAAGCCGACGGAGAGGGTTAGATTATGGAATGAAACGCCCTCTCACCCGCTATCGCGGGAGGTCTCCCAAAGGGAGAGCCTTTGTGTGCGCGCAACTTTAGGGGTATGGGCTTTGCCCGCATCCTTTGTAATACAAGGGCGAAACTGGCGATAAAACAGAACGATAAACAAGAATTTGAAAGTGAGATGGAATTATGAACAATGAAGTTAAGCAGGTTATTGAGAAATTCAAAGAGGTAAAAGATATATTAAAAGAAATTGCCGACAAAGATGAAGCAATAAAATATCTTGTTAATGAAACAAAATTATCAAAAGAAGAATGCTCTACTGCATACGATATTATAATGAAAATTGAAGATTAAATTCCAATTTATCGAATAGAATACCCCGACAGATCTTAAAAATCTGTCGGGGTTACTTATTTGTTTTCTGCGTATCAAATTTTGCTTATCCGTAGGGGCGTTCTTTGAACGCCCGCGGGCGAACGCAGTTCGCCCCTACCGTGTATTGGTGAAAGATTTTGCGATTTCTCCGCTAAATTTGCACGCCCTTTGGCAAGTGCTTTTTTTGCAAAACCCGTTAACGTGTAGGGCTTTTTGGCATCAATGCATATATTTTTTGCGGTTTTCGGCAAGGATGCGGTCGCGCTCCATGGTGCGGATGCGGCGCATACCCTCAACGGTTGCATTCCAGGTGCGCAGGGGGTTTTCAGCACCGTAGCTGTTAGACTCGCTGCCCATATAGCCCCAGGCAAGAATGGTGCGCGCGCCGGCATCATAGGCTGCCTCGCAGGCCTCCACGATCTCCTCCTCGCGTCCGCGCGGGTTATGGTAGGTCTGGATCCATACGTTGTGCTCTTTTTTGTATTGCGTGGCAATGTCCAGGCACTTTTTGGTGCCGTTGTATACAAACTCATAAGGGGAAACACCCTCGTGCCCCAGCCAGTAGGGGTCGGCGCCAACGTTATCCAGGTGGGGGAGCTTGCACACCTTGTCAAGGGTGTTGAGGTCAAGGCCGAACTTGGGGTTCAGCATCACGCACATCACGTTTTTAAGGCCAAGAGAGGCGGCGTAATCGGTGATCTCGCCAAAGTAATCCAGCATCACGTCGGTGCGGAACTGGTCAACGTCGGGGTCGGTGTTGTTTTCCACCATAAAGGTGGGGAAGGGGCGGTTGTAGCGCTCCTCAAACATCTTTTTGCAGCGCGGGCAGCAGCAGCAATAATAAAAATGCTCGCGGGTGACCTCGTCACGCTTGTAAGGGAAGTGGGGCTCGTCCCAGAAGATGGTCTTGGCGCCAAGCTCTGCCACGGTGTCGATCCAATCGCGCACGAATTTGCGGTAATCGGGGGAGTTGAGGCAGACCTGCGTGGGGTGCATCACGCCGTTGCTGTAATACATGTGTGCATCGGGGTGGAAGGCAAGGAAATGCGAGCAGTCGCCGGGTGCGCCGCCAAGGCCCCAGTTGTCCACCCAGACCTCCATTCCCGCATCCTCGGTGATGGCAAAGATATCCTTCATCACGCGCTTGTGGCGGGTCCAGTCGGTGTGAGAGAGCATATGTACCACAATATCCATATCCGCCTTGGCGATCTCTACCATATCGGTGCGGACGTGGGAGGGCATACGGTTGCCGTGATAGGCAACGCCGGTGAGCAAAGAGCGTTTTGCCATGATCATTCTCCTTTTTTAAAGACAGCTTGCTGCCTGATATCCTCATTATAGCACGAATATCTGACGATTTCTATGTATTTTCAAAAAGTTTTTTTGTAAAATCGATAAAATTTTGATTATGAGTTGACACCAACTTGGGTTTGCGGTATAATGTGGTTATCAAAAATACAAAGGGGGAAGTAGCGTGAACAGCTTGACAGTCCGCGAGCTTTTGCAGACCTTTCATAGCATTTCCGGCATGTCGGTCGGCTTGTTTGATAAGCGCTTGCGCTCGATCATGGGGGTCGGCACACAGGGCAAAACGCTGTGCAATGCCGTGCATAACACGCCGGAGGGGTGTGGACTTTGCTTTCGCTCCGACCTTGAGGCGGTGGCCGAGGCAGAGCGGACAAGAAGGATCTACGTATATACCTGTCCGTTTGGACTGCTTTCCGCCATTGCACCCATTCTGCGCCATAACGAGATCATCGGCTATATCCTGGTGGGCAAGGCTATCTCCACCGACCAAGGGCAGCGTCAGCACGTGATCCGCGCCGCCATGCCCTACGTGGGTGACGATCATACGCAAGAAACGGTAAGCGCCCTGGTGGACACCCTGAAGCCCCTTGACGGCGAGCGCTTTGAGGCGCTTGGCAAAACGCTGACGCTGTTTGCCGAGTATATCGCCGCCAACAACCTCTTTCCCGCGAGCGAGGAGAGCATTGCGCAGATGATAGAGGAGTACATTCGTCAGAATTACAGCGAGCGTATCACGCTTTCCGCGCTTGCGCTCTATCTGCATTGCAGCACGGTGACCCTGACCGAAAATTTCAAGAGGGAGTACGGCACCACTATTATGCAGTACGTCAACGACGTGCGCATGGCAGCCGCCGAGGAGCTGCTTGTCAGCACCGAATGCTCGGTGGGGGCAGTGGCGGAGCAATGCGGCTTTGCCAGCATCGAATACTTTTCCAAATGCTTCAAGAAAAAGCATAAGATCTCGCCCATTGCCTACCGCCGCGAGCACCTCTCAGGCAGCAAATAACAGCAAAAAAGCCACCAAACGGGTGGCTTTTTTGCTGTTTAACGTCCGTCCTGCAAAAGGTATCCCTTCTCGCGCAGCGCGGCCTCTATTTTGTCCAGTGTGTCCTCGCAATCAGCCCGTACCGTGTGGCAGTGATGCCCGCCTGTGATGTGCATCAGCTCCACTGAGCTGCCGGTGCGTACCTCCTCAATAAATTGCTTTACGTGCTGGGGTAAAAAGATGTTCAAGGGGGCAGAAAGCTTGCCGTATACCTTGTGCCACACGTGCACGTCGGCCACAGTGCCGCCAAGCGACACGATACAAGAGAGCTCGTCCTCGGTCTGTTCGGTAGTGTGAAATACTTGAAGCACGCGCTCGGCCAAGGGGGAGCTTTTCAGCAGATAGCCCGTGTGCGTGGCGAGGATCTCGTATCCGGCCTCCTTCAGCCTTGCGATGTCCTGTACAATGATCTGCCTGGAAACGCCAAGCTTTTGTGAAAGCACGCCGCCCGGAACGGGCTTGTCGGCCGAGAGCAGCAGGGTGATATTTTTTCTTCTTTCTTCTGCCTTCATAGATAAACTCCTCACAGTATCCTTTCAAATGTCAAAACCCGAGCAGTCGGGGAATTTTATTACAAAAATTATACCATATGTGACCTAATTTGTCAAGTTTGTGTATTTTTCAAAAAAAGGGCTTGACTTTTTGCAGCCAAAATGATAGCATATGGGTAACGGCGTGAGATATCTTTAGATATCTCCCAGATCCTGGGGGAAACGCTGATTTCATTGTCCGGAGGGAACTATGAGCTATGAGGTATTTCCGCGCGTAAAACGCGCGAAAAAGGCAGAGGGTGCTTACCGTTTTGAGGCACTGCGCGTTTATTACGTGGGTGAGGCACCGTTGTTTGTAAGCACGTTATCCATTCTGAAGCCGGAGCTTGCCGTGCAGGCGGCATCCCGCGACGAGGCTGATCTTGTGCTGAGCGTTGCCAAGGTGTTTTCTTCTAAAGAGGAATACTGCTACCTGCGCGTTACCGAAAAGGGGATGGAGATCCATTGCCGCGATGATATGGGTGCGCGCAACGCCGCTACCATTCTTGCGCAGATCATTCGCTGTGACGAAAAGGGCTACTACGTTCCCTGCGGCAGCATCGAGGATTATCCCGATGCCAGCTACCGCGGCTTTATGCTGGAAAGCTCGGGCCGTGTCAATACCTGGATGGAGATGGAGGAGATCTACGACCACATCCGCATGATGGCGTTGGCACGAATGAACGAGCTGCAGTTCCACTTTATGGAGTATAACGGCACCACGATCGAGCTGGATTGCTACCCCGAGCTGCACGGCGACTATGAGGCAAACCGCAAGTACACCAAGGCCGAGGTGCGCGATATGATCGCCTACGCCGAGGAGCTTGGTATGACGGTCACTCCCTTTGTGGAGATCCTTTCCCACTCTCAGGATTTCACCACTGTAGCAGGGGTCGGGTGCCCTGGCGACGATGACCCCGAGCATACGTTTGCCGTGTGCCTTGGGCAGGAAAAGACCTTTGAGGCGATCGAAAGGGTGCTTGCCGAGGTCGCAGAGCTGTTCCCGGCGCCCGTTTTGCATATCGGCTGTGACGAATACGATATGCGCCGCACCTGCCCTCTGACCGCCTATTGGGACCGCTGCCCCCACTGCCTTGCCAAAATGAAGGAGCTTGGCTTCACCACAATGCGCGAGCTGTTCCATTACGCGCTGGAGCGCATCAACCGGATGGTCAATAAGCTCGGTAAGATCACCATGCTCTGGAACGCGGATATGAAGCCGGGCGAGCTGCCCCGGTGGCTGGAGCGCAATATGATCGTGCATTATTTCCGCTTTGATCACCCGTATGCCAAGGAAATGCTTTTTGAAATGTATCCCGACGGGTATGTAAAGGACGGGTATACCGTGCTGAACTCCTACTATCCCAACACCTATCTGGACGATAGCGGCTATTACGCCAAGGATATGACCATCAACCAGTGGTCCTGCTACCGCGAGCCCGCCGTTTCCGCAGAAAACCGTGCAAGGCTTGTCGGCGGCTGTGTTTGCGCTTGGTGCGGCATCAGCTTTATCCGTACCATTCCGCCCTCTATTTTCCTGTTTGCCGACAGACTTTGGAACGCCAACGATGCCGGCGTGCCCTATGATAACGAATACGGCCGCGTGATCACAAGGCTGCTCTTTGACGGCAAGCTGCCCGAAACGATGAACGTCTTCCGTATGGTTGGCAGAATGCAGCCGCCCCAGCACCCGGATAAGCTGGTGAACGGCAAGTATATCGTTGCCCCGATCAGCGAGGTCCGCGAAATCAAAGCGGCGCTGGAGGAGCTGGCTGCCACAGGCCACCGCCTTGCAGGCGTGTACGCCGGAATGGCCGCAGCAGCGGAGGAGTATCTTGCCGCCCAGCCGGATGAGCTGCTGCCGCTGGATCACCACCGCGCCTTCATTGGTTAAAAAGTAAAAGCAAGGCTGCAGATAAAACAAAAACGGGCGCACCGCCAAGCGGTG
>JAZNNA010000079.1:0-6314 GCA_045580065.1 Eubacteriales bacterium | reverse complement strand
CAACATAGAGATACATCTTCAAAAGACGATTTGATAAGCTATATTTCCTCTTTTATAAATGCAGAAAAGGCTGCTATTGAATTTTACAAAGACGGGATGAACCGTTTTGGTGGCGAGATCGAGACTGCTGCTTTTGATGACTTAACTTACAATTCTTTGAGGCTTAAGTTTGGTTATCATGATCTTAAAGATTTTACGTTTAGCGTAAGGGCGTGGGACAAAAGATTTTGTTTTGATGCCCATTTTGAAAAAGATGATTCCGGCAATGTAACCATTGTGAAAAAAATTGTATCATAATTAGGGTTATTAGCCAAACACAAACCGCAATTCCGATACAAAGGGGTTGCGGTTTTTGTCTTGGAATGGATACGGGAAACTTAAAAATTCTCAATGTTTTTTGCTATTATTGACTTTTTATAAAAAATAAGTTACAATTGTTCTGAGAGGTGATGAATATATGAGACGTTCCAATGCCTTAAAAATCATTTTGATTATCATTTTGATAGCTTTGATGATTGCAGCTTTATGCTTTTATTTAGCAGATTTCATTATCAACAACATGCCACCAACAAAAAATCTTTTTAGAACTTTGGTTATTGTTTTTGCATGCCTTGCTTCAATAATTCGTCTTTGGCCTAATAAAGGAAGAAAAAATCTAGTATTATATGAAAGCGCATACCAAAAGCATATCAAAGACGCCTTTCTAGACCGTCCTTTATATAAGAAAAAGCTTTTGTGTGCAATACGGCTTTATGACGAGGGGAAATGCGATAAGGCGCTCAAGTATCTTTTGGAACTGAAAAGTGTTTCTCAAACGCGAGACGATATTTATGCCGTCGGGCTGATTACAGGACTTGCACTGACCGAGGCGGAATGTTACAACGAAGCGATTCATGTATATAATTCTCTGATCGAAATGGATATTACCTCGTCTACGGTATACGGAAACCTTGGAAATATTCATTTGAATCTGGGAAATCACCGGGATGCGATCGCATATATCCGCCTAGCGATACAGAACGATGAGAACAATCCCGCTCCCTATAACAATCTCGCCAGTCTTTATTTTGAAACCTCTGATTTTGAAAATGCGAAGATCTACGCAGAAAAGGCTTTGCAGCTCAATCACAAAATGTATCAGGCCTCTACCCTGCTCGCAATCATATACACGATGGAGGGCGACAAGGCGAATGCCGAGAAATATTCGCACATGGCAATGGCAGGCGGCAGACCTGCTGCTGAGCTGAATAAAATTATAGCACATTATGTGGCTGAAAAGCAGCAGAATCACGACGAGGAGTAGTTCTTGTATCAAAATTACAGTTATTAGCCAAACAAAAACCGCAATTCCGATACAAAGGGGTTGCGGTTTTTGTTATAGTGTGTTATAATAACAGTACCAATTAAAAATGGAGGTAATATTATGAGAATTTTCAACCCTCAAGAATGCAAAACAACACCTCGTGCCGATATGTTTTTGCCCGATTTTTTGAAATATTTTGGGTTCTTTCTGGATGCTGTGGCAGGGGCTTTCTTGGTTGCCATGTTTGTTACACAAATTTGGGGATTAATTATCGGTGTTATTCTTTGCGGAGGTCTTGGCATTGCAGCTTGGCTATGCTGGAAAAATCAAACGATTCGGATTATTGACGACGATACGTTCGAATATACTACTTTTTTAGGGAAAACCACCATATATCATTTTTCCGATATAAAGAATTTGCGCACCAACCAAGATTCCTTGACTTTAATTTTAACAAACGGCAAAGTACATATAGAATCTATGGTGTGCATGTCAGAGACCCTCTTAGATAAAATTAACTCAGCGCTTTCTAAAGAATAACTTTTTGACGAACTATTTGTATCAAAATTACAGTTATTAGCCAAATAAAAAAGGAGCTTTGATAAAAAGCTCCTTTTTTGTTATTTATTCAAATTCGTACCACTTATCCTTACCCGTATAGGGCTTTTCGCTCTTTACGGGGATGCCAATGCCATAGCCCGGGTTATTCTTCCAAAGGCTGTCAAACTCCGTCATTTTGGCAAGCTCGCCGTTCTCGTCGGCGTACCCCTCGCGTGCCTTGGTGTGCTTTTTTTCCTTCGACATGGGGTCGGCCGTTTCCAGATCCGAGTAGCGGAATACCATGCGCATAAGGCGCAGATTGTTGCGGTGGCGCGGTGTCTCGGCAAGCGCAAAGGCGCGCTCGTAGGCGGCGTAGATCGCCTCTTTGTCAATATGCTCCGCCACGTAGTGGCCGCATTTGTGGATCTCGACCTGCCCATCAAGGCAATCCTCGCCCATCTGCAGGATCTTTTCTACCTCGGGGGCAGCGCTTCCAAACAGGCGGCAGAGTGCGTGGATATTATCCTGCAGCGTGCGCGAGGTGTCGTATCCCGTTCTGCCAAAGCTGTAAAAGTTGAGCAGATGGTTCCAATGGTTAAAGCACTCCAGCTGCGTGCCGGCACCCGAAATACCCTTCTTGATAAAGTTTTTCCAAATTGCCTGGATCTCGTCTGCAGCGGGCATCCAGCGCTGGCGCATGCCGTAAACGCCCATGTAATAGTCGTAGTAAACGACCTCGGCGCCCGCAGCCTTCCAGCGCAGCAGATTTTCCTCATAGGTCGTGTCGTTTAGGCAGCTTCCGTCGGGCTTGCCAACGGTGCGCAGCCCTTCCTTAGGCCAGGTCGCCTCGTCCACCAGCACCGAGGGGTGGAGCTTGAAGCCGTCGGGGCAGCGCCACAGATCCACGTAGATCAGCATATCAAAGCGGATGTGCGGATGCACCTTGGTCACGCGCTCTGCCACGGCGTTGATGAAATAGGCATAGTTTTCTGTCTTGGTGTATTTCTGGCACTCCTCGCAGCAGCACTGATCGGCAATGCCGTCGTTGGGCCAAAGCGCCAGCACGTCTACCGTCGGGTTTTGCGAGAGCCACGCGATCACGTTTTGCGCCACCACGTCCACAACCTCTTTGTTGCGGGTGCAATATACCCATTGCCCCCAGTGGTCCTGGTTGTTAAAACGCGTACCGTCAGGCAGCTTTTTGAAGTATTCGGGGTGTGTTTCTAAATAATGCTCGGCAAAATACTCGTTGCCAAAGGCGGGCAAAAACAGCCGCGACGACTCGTGATGCCCCACGGTAAAGCGGATGCCGCGCGCGGCGATCTCGTCAAGAAAGCCGGTGCGCTTGAAATAATCGTAAACGCTCGTCCAGGTAAGCACGCGGTTATAGCGGTTTTTGGCAAGCCAGTCAAATAGCTGCTCGTTGAGCAGATGATCGGGATCTCCCGCCGCATCGCTGTACTGGATGATCGCCGTACGGTAGGGAAGATCTGCGCGCTCCTTGCAGTAGTGCACGCTCTCCAACGTGAGCTCGTCGTGGTGGGGAACGATCTCGCCCGCATCTGCATCGGGATGTGAAAAGGCCGCCAATGTGCAGCCGCAAAAGCGCTCCAGCAGCTCGTAAACGGCATACAGCGTGCCGCGCTCGCACTCGCCCGTGTGCCAGCTGGAGCCGGCGATCAGCAGGGTGCGCTCGTCAAGGGCTTTGATCAGCATGCCCTCGGGGCCGGGGACGGTCTTTTTAAATTCCGCCTCGCTAAGATAGGGGGCGACCAGCGCATTGCGCTCGGGGCCACCGATCAGAAAAACGGCGTCGGCATCCTCGGCACTGTCGGTAAAGCAGCAAGTGCCAAGCATCAGCGAAAGATATTTTTTCAGCTGTCCTGCGGCAAAGCCCTCGGTAGGGGTGGGGGCGCTTGGCGCCAGAACAGCGATCCTTGTGGTTTTACTCAGTTGCATCACAAAACCTCCTTTGTGCTACTTGCCTCTATTATAGCAAACACTTTTTGCCGTGTAAATAACACATTCGTCCAAAAAGATTGCAAAAAATGCACTTTTTGGCTGTCAAAAAATATTGCAGCAAGAAAAAATTATTTTTTTTAATTAGCCTATTGCTTTTTTTGCTTGTTTGTGGTATAATACCCGTATATGTTGTGTAAATTTTGCTATTTTTGCATTTTGGAGGTTTATTATGGCAATTCTGCAGTATGTTATGGGTGGCATTCTTGTTGCAATGGCTCTCGCACTTGTCGTGCTTGTTCTGCTTCAGTCCGGCAAGGATAAGCGTCTTTCCGGCTCCATCGCCGGCGGCACCGAGACCTACTACGGCCAAAACAAGGGCAAATCCAACGAGAAAAAGCTGTTTATCGCCACCACCATTCTTTCCATCCTCTTTGTGGCTCTGGTGGTTGTGCTGTACGTGCTTGTTGCCCGCTACAACGCAGCCTGATCTGCATGCATACAAAAAGCCGTTGCCTTTGGAAGCACAAGCACCAAAGGACATAAAAACAGCCGATACGGTTTTCCGCATCGGCTGTTTTTATTCACTGCCGCTCAAAAAGCAGTCATTTTGCAAAGGAGTATAAACCATGAGCAATCTTCTTCAGATCGCCCGCACCGTTATCAACGCCGGGCTAAAAAAAGAGTATCGTTTCTTTCAGATAAGCGATATGCACTTAGCTTATGCCGACGAAAAAAGCTCAGAGGTCGACCGTGTCCACAAAACCCGCTGGGCGAAGCAATGGATGCCCATGAAATATGAGTTGGCGGAGAAATTTGGCGAATTTTGCGATGCGCGCTATGATATTGACCCCTGCACGGTGTTCGAGGCTCTTTGCGCTCGCGCAATGGAGTTTGGCGCCGATGCTCTCATTTTTTCCGGGGATATGATCGACCGTGTTGTCGCCGGCCCGATCAGATATATGGCAGATTTTCTTGCCAAATATCCGTTGCCCGTGATCTATTGCCCCGGAAATCACGCCTCGCTTTCTCTCGAAGGGGTGTATTCTAATATGTACAACGAGCTGTCACCCATCATCAAAAACCCCGCCTTCGACGTGTTTGATTTTGAAGAATTTGAGGTTGTGACCGTGGATAACGGCCTCAAAAGCATCACCGATCAACAGCTTGCACGCTTGCGAGAGGAGATCGCGGGGGAGAAAAGGATCCTTCTTGTGATTCACGCCCCCTTAAAGCTGGGTGAGTTTGCTCAGCGGATGGGAGATAAACTGGAGGATTATTTCTTCTGCGGGACTGACAACGATCCCGAAAACGTTCACGAATTTCTTCGCCTGGTAAAAGAGAACGACGGGCGCTTTCTCGCAGTGCTTGCAGGGCACATCCACGGAGCTGTCGAGGCCCCCATTACCGACAAGCTGATGCAGTACACTGCCTCCAGCGGTCTGATCGGCTTTGGCAGAGAGATCATTATCAGGTAAGAGCTGTACGGAGCGCAATAAAAAGCCGTTGCTGAGTGCAACGGCTTTTTTGTTTTGACAAAAAGCGACAAGCATTCATAGGATATTAAAGGGCGCAAGGCGCCCAAAAAACTCCGAAAGGTGAAGCTATGTATCTTGAACAAAATCTGATCTCGCAGCTGCTGGGCGACCAGGGGAGCGTGCCTGCCCCCGCACCGCATTGCGAGTTGAACGGCCGCTCGCTTGCCATGGTCTACGCGCCGGCGCAGACGTGGCAGAATTTATACGAGCCCGGTAAGGCGCTGCAGCAGGGCACGCTGTTTGCTGAGCTGGATAAACCCTTTTTGGGGGCAAGGGGGATCGCCCATGAATAACTGCCGAGCCTGCCGCAACGGCGGCACCCCCATGAGCTGCGCGGGTATGCAAAAGCGGCTGCAGGTGCTGGATTTTGCCATTGTGGAAACCGCCCTGTACCTTGACGTTTACCCGCAAAACAAAAAGGCGCTGGAATACTATCACACCCTGATCGCCGAGCGCCGTGCGCTGGCGCAAAGCATCCACGCGCAATGCGGCCCTACCACCGCCTGGGAAAACGAAAGCACCACCGCCTGGAACTGGATCTCCGGCCCCTGGCCCTGGGAGCCGGAAGCAAACTGAAAGGAGACGCGAAGTATGTGGATCTATGAAAAAAAGCTGCAGTTCCCGGTAAAGATCAAAACCCCAAACGCCAAGCTGGCACAGGTCATCATCAGCCAGCTCGGTGGCCCCGACGGCGAGCTGTCTGCCTCGATGCGCTATCTGCACCAGCGCTACGCAATGCCCTATGACGAGATCAAGGGGATCTTAACCGATGTCGGCACCGAGGAGCTGGCGCACCTGGAAATGGTCGCAGCTATCCTGCACCAGCTGACGCGTAATCTTTCGGAGGAGGAGATCAAGAACAGCCCGTTTGCCACCTATTTTGTGGACCACACCACGGGCGTGTATCCCGTGGCGGCATCCGGCGTGCCCTTCGATATGAAATACGTTGGCGTGAAGGGAGATGTGTTCACCGA
>JAZNNA010000078.1:0-11197 GCA_045580065.1 Eubacteriales bacterium | reverse complement strand
ATATCATCCGCAATACCGCCTTGAAGCACGGCTACAGCGCCACCCTGATGCCCAAGCCGGTCTACGGTGAAGCGGGCAGCGGTATGCACGTCCACATGCTCCTGCTGAAGGATGGCGAGCCTGTTTTCTCCGACGACAACGGCTATGCACACCTTTCCGAGACCGCGCACTACTTTATGGGCGGCCTGCTCAAGCACATCGCTTCTCTTTGCGCCATCACCAACCCCAGCACCAACTCCTTCAAGCGTCTGGTGCCCGGCTTTGAGGCACCCGTTACCATCGGCTACGCCACCTCTAACCGCAGCGCGGTCATCCGCATCCCCGCTTATGCAAAATCCCCCGACAAGCGCCGCTTTGAGCTGCGCAATCCCGATGCGACCTGCAACCCCTACTTCTGCTATGCCGCCATTCTGATGGCCGGCCTTGACGGTGTGAAGAACAAGATCGATCCCCACGCTGAGGGCTGGGGTCCCTACGACTTTAACCTGTTCCACCTTTCCGACGAGGAAAAGGCAAAGCTGAAGGGCCTGCCCACCTCGCTTGAGGCTGCGCTGGATGCCCTTGAGGCCGACCACGACTACCTGACCGCAGGCGGCGTGTTCCCCGAGGAGCTGCTGAAGAACTTTGTAAAGCAAAAGCGCGCTGAATGCAACGAGCTTGCCAAGATCCCGCATCCCGCAGAATTTGATAAGTACTACAACCTGTAAAAGAAAAGGAGCCACCCACACGGGTGGCTCTCTTTCGTATTGACACGGCATGCTTTTTGTGCTATAATGAAAATATCAACAGCAAGGAGGATCCGCTATGGCTAACGATCTTGACCGCGGCTATGAAGCAAGAACGCCGCCCATCACCCTGCGCGATGACCGCAGTATCATACGTTATTTTCTTTACTCCACGTTTACCTGCGGCATTTATGCGGTTTATTTTATGTATCACCTGATCAAGGATATCAACGTCCTTTGCAAGGAAAGCGGCCGCAAGATCCCCGGGCTTGTGCCGTATATTTTGCTCTCACTCGTGACCCTTGGCATTTACGCGATCCTGTGGTGGTTCCGCGTTGCCGTGGCGCTGGAGGAGGAAGCGCGCCGCAGAAAGGTGAGCATCTCTATGACCCCCGGCATTGTGCTGCTTGCCTTTGCCATGAGCTACACCTGTGCCGGCATTGCGGGGCTTGTGGGTATGCACTACGTGTTTGAGACGGTGAACGAGCTGGCCGGCGATTATAACATCGAGCAGCGCCGCCGCTTTTACTAC
Source organism: Eubacteriales bacterium (assembly GCA_045580065.1). GTDB lineage: Bacteria > Bacillota > Clostridia > Oscillospirales > CAG-272 > Firm-07. The sequence continues at coordinate 9,940 of JAZNNA010000078.1, read as the reverse complement.
GAAACAACGCCCTCTGAAGGCAACAATTAAAGCAGAAGAGCAAGCGCAAACGCGCTTGCTCTTCTTTTGATTTCAGGCATTTTATTTTGATTTTGGGCTTTTTGCACGTAAGGGCTTGATTTTGCGAAAATCTGTGCTACAATGAATACAAGCACCCCAAACGATTGGAGGAAAACGCAATGAACAAAAATGTGCGCCGCGTGATCGGATTGAAATTCAACATCCCCGACGATCTTGCAAAAAAAGCCGAAAGGCTACAGACGTTACTGGGCTTTACACAGGGTAACGAGATTACGGTAAGTGCCGTAATGGGTGAAAAAAACGGTGTTACACTGCAAAACGGCAACGCCGTGATCTATTACACCAAGCTGCATATGTTTTTCCGCGAGCTTTCCGTGCTTTTGGAAAATGCACGCAGAGCCGATGCCTTTGAGATCTTTGAACAGGCCTATTTTGAAACGCTTTCCGTTATGCTGGACGTTTCGCGCTGCGGCGTACCGCAAAAAAGCACCGTGTTCCGCCTGATCGACACGATGGCGGTGATGGGCTACAATATGATCATGCTGTATACCGAGGATGTGTTTTATATCGAGGGACGCCCCTACTTTGGGTACCTGCGTGGCAGATACTCCCCCGAGGAGTTGCGCGCCGTAGACGATTATGCCAATGATTACGGCATTGAGGCGATCCCCTGCATCGAATGCTACGGACACATGGGCAAATACCTCAAATGGGCGGAGGCGGCACCTATCAAGGATGCGCCCACTGTATTGCTTGCCCGAGAGGAAAAGACCTTTGCATTTGTAGAGCAGATGATCGACTCTATAACCGCTTGCTTCAGATCCAAGCGCATTCATATCGGCATGGATGAGGCATACAACATGGGCCGTGGTAAGTTCATGGATAAGCACGGATACGTCCCGCCCTCCCGGATCTTTGCGGAATACATGGAGCGTCTGATAGAGATCTGCAGCAAGCGTGGACTTCGTCCAATGATGTGGACGGATATGTACTACCGCTCCAGCGGTGTCTCTTACGGCTCGAATATAGCCAACTGCACGCTTTCCGACGAGGTGATGCGCGGCATCCCACACGAGGTGGATCTTGTCTACTGGCATTACGGTGAGCGCGGGCTTGGAAGGGATGAAGCGATGCTCTGCTCACACAAAAGGATTGGAAACAATGTGATTTACGCCGGCGGATGCTGGAGCTGGCTGGGGCACTTTCCGGAGCACAACTACACCATGGATACGCTACGTGAGGGGCTTGCTGCCTGCCGATCACAGAACGTGCGGGAGGCAATGCTGACCGTTTGGAAAAACAGCAATGCCTCGGTGGATTGGTTTGCCGATCTGTTTTCCTTCTCCTTTTTTGCCGAGCTTGCCTTTGACCAAAACGCAAGTGAAGAAAAGCTGGACAGCCGCTTTACCGCCACCACGGGTGGAGATCGCCGCGCGTTTTACGAAATGAGCTATTATTTTGATGATTTTGCCGACCCTGCGCGCTATGCCGAGCGCTTTACCAAGCGCTTTATGGGCGAGGCAATGTTCTGGCAGGATATTCTGGAGGGGATGTTTGACAGCCATCTGTTTTCCCACCCTCTCAGCACCCATTATGCCACTTATGCCAAGAAAATGCAGGGGTACGCATGCGAGTGTTCTGCCGATCCGTGGAGGTATCTGTATGATTTTGCGGCAACGGTGTTCGACTGCCTTGCCGAGAAGACCTTTATTGCCGAACGGCTGCAGCCCGCCTATCAAGCGGAGGATAAGGCACTGCTGCGCACGCTTGCGGACACGCACCTGCCCGCCCTGAAAGAAAAGGTGCAAGCCGTTCACACGATGCACAGAAAAATCTGGATGTCGCACAATAAGGACAGCGGCTGGAGCAACATGGACGCACGCTACGCCGCGATTGCGGCGCGCTGTGACAGCGCGTGTGAGCTGCTCCACGCCTATCTTACGGGCGAGCGCCCCGAAATCGAGTCGCTGGCTGAGGTAAGACTGGAAAAACCCCTGGGCGGCTTTTGGTCCTACCGCGACCTTGCCGCAGTCACCAACGACAACGAATGAGTCGTACCCGTTGGGGGTCTTTGCAAAAGCACCTCAACGGGTATGTTTTTTAAAACACAAAAATCACTTGACAAAATTTATGGTGTGCAGTATAATGATGAAGACGTTTTTTAATTTGGGAGGGCTTTATGTCTTATTTGCAGCTGGTCATTGCCATTATCACGATCTCTATGCAAACGATCTTTGCCTCGTATTATAACCGCCAAAACGCCGGCTGCAAGGATGTCACACGGCTTTACAACCTTTTGCAGCTTGGCACGCTTACCGTGGCGTGGGGCTGCATGTTTTTGTCTGACCTCAGCTTCAACGCGGCGGTGATCCCCTATTCGCTGATCTTTGGCGCCTGCTTTACCGCATCCAGCTTTGGTCTTGTAAACGCCCTGCGCACGGGCCCCGTTTCGCTTTCCTCGCTGTTTATGCAGTTCTCGCTGATCGGCACCACGATCTGGGGCTTTTTTGCCTGGAACGACCCCATTACGCTGCTTGTAATCATCGGCCTTGTGCTTGTGTGCATCTCGCTTGCGCTTTGCCTTTACACCGGTAAGGAGAAGAGTGGACAAAAGATCACCAAGCAATGGCTTTTCTACATTCTGATCGCCTTTTCCGGCAATATGGGCTGCACCGTTACGCAAAAGCAGCAGCAGCTTGATTTCAACGGCCAGCACGGCAACCAGCTGATGTTTATGGCGATCTCGCTTTCGATGATCATGTTTGTGATCCTGTATCTGCGCAGCGACCGCAGCGACACGCGCGTGATCTTAAAGCGCGGCTGGTTCTGGCCCGTGCTGTCCGGCACCTGCAATATGATCACCAACGTCTGTGTGATGCTGCTTGCCACCTCCTCCCTCTCCCCCAGCCTGATCTACCCCTCGCTTGCCGTGGTCTGCCTTGCCATTACGATGCTGTTTTCGCTTTTTGCCTTCAAGGAAAAGCTGAGATGGTGGCAATGGGTGGGCATTTTGATCGGTGCCGTGGCAACCGCCCTGCTCTCTATTTAAATCCACAAGTCCCGCGCTTTTGGCGCGGGGCTTTTTGTATCTTTATATAAAAATATAAAATTTAAAAATTACTCTTGCATTTTCTGGCTTTTTTTGGTATACTATAAAGCAATAAGGGAGTAGTCAACACTCTGTGTGGTAAAGTCAACATCATGAAGCCGCCATGGCAGCTTCTGGCTTTACCTTAAATGACAAGACTTATCTGTTCGGCGGATAGGTCATTTTTTTATCCGTCGGCGAAAAAAATCATGTTTAAGGAGGATCCCGATTTGACACCCCACAACAACCAAATTGGCGACGTTATGACCGACCTCGCCACCAACCAGCAGCAGGGCCTTTCTGCAAAGGAAGCCGCCGCACGTATTGAAAAATACGGCGAGAACAAGCTGCGCGAGAAAAAGAAAAAGACCACGATCCAACGCTTCTTTGACCAATTCAAGGACGCTATGATCATCATTTTGCTGATTGCCGCTGTGGTATCGCTTGTGATGATCTGCGTGGAAAAGAACTGGAGCGAGCTGTTTGAGCCCGGCCTGATCCTTTTGATCGTAGTGCTGAACGCCGTGATGGGCGTTTATCAGGAAGGCAAAGCAGAGCGAGCGCTGGATGCACTGAAAAACATGTCCGCACCGCACGCCCGCGTGATCCGCGACGGCGTGGAGCAGGTGATCGACGCCGCAGGCCTTGTCCCCGGCGACATCATCAAGCTGGAGGCCGGCGACTTTGTACCCGCCGACGCCCGCCTTTTGCACAGCGCAAGCCTGAAATCCGAGGAGGCCGCCCTCACCGGCGAGTCTGTTCCCTCTGAAAAGGACGCCACCGTTGTGGTGGACGAGAACGCCCCCATCGGTGACCGCACCAACATGGTATTCTCCGGCTGCTCTATCACCTACGGCGCTGCCGTTGCCGTTGTGACCGCAACCGGTATGGACACCGAGATGGGCAAGATCGCAAACCTGCTGGATAGCGAGGAGGATGCCCAGACCCCCCTGCAGCAAAAGCTTGCACAGCTTGGCAAGTATCTGGGCTTTATGGCACTGGCTGCCTGCGCCATCATTTTTGTGGTGGGCCTGATCAACAAGCTGGAGTGGATGCATCTGTTTATGACTGCCGTTTCTCTTGCCGTTTCTGCTATTCCCGAGGGTCTGCCCGCGATCGTGACGATCGTGCTTTCGATCGGTGTGCAGCGTATGGTAAAGAAAAACGCGCTGATCCGCCGCCTGCCCGCCGTTGAAACGCTGGGCGGTGCTTCTGTGATCTGCTCGGATAAGACCGGCACCCTGACCCAGAACCGCATGACCCTGACCAAGGCTTACGTTGAGGGTGGCGAGATCGAGCTGATCTCCGGCAAGAACTCCGAGGCGATCCGCAAGCTTCTCAATTACGGCACGCTTTGCTGCGACGGCTCGGTGGTATTTTCCAACGAGGGCGAGCAGCACATCGGCGACCCCACGGAGACCGCTATCGTGGTTGCTTCTCACAAAAACGGCTTTGAAAAGGATGCGCTCAACGAGCAGTTCCCCCGCCTTGCCGAGATCCCCTTTGACTCTGACCGCAAGCTGATGTCCACCGTCAACAAGATCGACGGCAAGAACATCGTGATCGTAAAGGGTGCCTTTGATATGATGGCCACCCGTTGCGTAAAGGGCGACATTGAGACCGCCAAGCGCATCACCGAGGAGATGAGCTCCGACGCGCTGCGCGTGCTGGCCGTTGCCTACAAGGAAATTGACGAGGTTCCCGAAAATCCCACCTCCGAGGAGCTGGAAAACGGCCTGACCTTTATGGGTCTTGTCGGTATGATCGACCCGCCCCGCCCCGAGGCAAGAGATGCCGTTGCGATCTGTCGCCGTGCAGGCATTAAGGTCGTGATGATCACGGGTGACCACGTTGTGACCGCTTCTGCTATCGCAAAGGACCTTGGCATCCTTGTTGAGGGCGACCGCGCCATCACCGGTGCCGAGCTTGACGCCATGAGCGACGACGAGTTGGATGCCGTAGTAGCCAACATTTCCGTTTACGCCCGCGTATCCCCCGAAAACAAGATCCGCATCGTCAAGGCTTGGCAGCGCAAGGATCAGGTCGTTTCCATGACCGGTGACGGTGTAAACGACGCCCCCGCTCTGAAGGCTGCAGACATCGGCTGCGCCATGGGCATCACCGGCACAGACGTTGCCAAGGGTGCCTCTGACATGACCCTGACCGACGACAACTTTGCCACCATCGTTGACGCCGTTGAGGAGGGCCGCGGCATTTACGCCAACATCAAAAAGGTGGTTGGCTATCTGCTTGGCACCAACATCGGCGAGGTATTTACCGTATTCTTTGCTATGCTGCTGTGGCACGAAACGCCTCTGCTTTCTATGCAGCTTTTGTGGATCAACCTTGTGACCGACTCTCTGCCTGCCATTGCGCTTGGTATGGAGCCCGTGGAAAAGGATGTGATGGACCGCAAGCCCAAGCCCAAGAACGAGGGCATCTTTGCCCACGGCCTTGGCGTACGCGTTGTGCTGCAGGGCGCTATGTTCGCGCTGCTCACGCTGGTTGGCTTCTACCTTGGCAAGACCATGGGCGGCTCTCTTGAGGCCGGCGAGACTATGGCATTTATGGTGCTGGCTCTTTGCCAGATCGTGCAGGCCTACAACATGCGCTCGGATCACTCGCTGTTCAAGATTGGCCCGTTCAAGAACAAGAACCTGAACCTTGCCGCGCTTGCTTCTACCGTTCTGACCGCATTTGTGCTGTTCACCCCCGGTGTGCGCACCATCTTTGGTCTTACCCTGCTTGCCCCCAAGCTTTATCTGATCGGCGTTGGGCTTATCCTTGTTCCCCTTGTGGTCATGGAGCTTTCTAAGCTGGTCGGCTTTATCAAGCATCACGAATAAAGCTGCTTTCCGTGGCAGGCACCGATTGGTGCCTGCCCGGATTTTCGCTTTAAGATTTAGGAGATCGAAATGAACTTCGGATTTTTCTTGACTGCGGCAGGCCTTGGTATCGGGCTTGCCATGGATGCCTTTTCGGTATCGCTTGCCAACGGCCTGCACGAGCCGAGGATGCGCTGGCGCCGCGTGCTGCTGATCGCCGCCACCTTTGCGGCATTCCAGTTCGCCATGCCGATGTTAGGCTGGTTTTTGGTGCACACCGCCACGCAATACTTTACGGCATTTCAACCCTTTATCCCCTACATCGCGCTGTTTTTGCTGCTGTATATCGGCGGCAAGATGCTGATGGATGGCATCCGCCCCAAGGAATGCAAGATCGTATACGGCGAGGATGAAAACGGTGCCGTGGTGACCGCCGAGGGCGGTGTTTCCTGTGAGGGACAGCACGCGCTTGGCATCGTTGCCCTGCTGGTGCAGGGTGTTGCCACCTCGATCGACGCGCTGTCGGTGGGCTTTACCATTTCGGAATACGGCACGCTTGAGGCGCTGATCGCCTGCCTTGTGATCGGCGTACTGACGCTTGGCATTTGTACGGCAGGTGTGCTGATCGGCAAAAAATTTGGCACCAAGCTTGCCAATAAAGCCGCCATTCTCGGCGGTGCGATCCTGATCGCCATCGGCATCGAGATCTTTGTGACCGGCGTGTTCTTTTAATGAAAAAAAGCGGACTTGCAATGCAAGTCCGCTTTTTATTATCCTATCAGTGCCTGCAGCTCGCAAAGCGCGCGCACGCGATGCTCGCAGGGGTAGGTGGTATAAAAGCCGTCGGGGTCAAGCAGCGCGCCGTGAATGCCCGCGTTTTTCCCCGCATCCAGATCCAGTGCGCGATCCCCCACCATCAGGGCGTTTTCCGGCTTGATAGCATAGGTTTCAAAAAGGTAGAAAAGCGCATCGGGCGCGGGCTTTGAGGGAAAGCCGTGATCCTTGGTCACGCCGCCGACAAAGTACTTTTTCAAGCCCCATTTTTCAAGCAAGTCCCAGGCGATCTGCCCCGAGTGGGTATACAAAAAGTTGCGTCCGCCGCAAGCAACCACGTGGGCAAGCAGCGCCTCGGCATCTGCAAAGGGCATCGCCTCGCCGCGCATCATCGGCTCACGCTCTACGGCGTATTCGCGGACGACCTCCTCGGCGCTTATCTCAAAGGGATAGCACTCTATGGCGTGCTTCATCGTGACCTTCAGCCGCTGCAGCACGGTTTCGTAGCGATCCTCGATACCGTGCCTTTTCATCACGTTGAGAAGGGATCTGGTGAAGATGGGATAGCTATCCGAGATGGTTCCGTCAAAGTCATAAATAAAATCAGTATACATAAGGGTTCTCCTGTTTTACTCGGTCAATGAATGTCTAACAAAGCGTAAAGCTCCTTTTGCACAAAGCCGGGAAACAGAATTTCAAGCGTTTCGCCCCCGTGCAGCAGCTGCAGGCAAAAATACTCGGAAAGCGGGTATCCGGCATTTCCCTCCACACCCTTGGTGCGATGTGCGATCATGCAGGAAAGCCCCTTTTCACAAAGGTCCTCCTCTCTGCCCCAGTCAAGATCCAGAAGCAGCACCTCTCGTTTCATGCGCTTCAGCGCGACGATCTCCGCACGCGGGAAGGCGAACACGCGGCCCTCCTCGGCAAGATAAAAACGCTCGGCATCGCCGTATGCATAATACACGGTAAGTAAATATTGCTCCTCAGCCAGTATGCTCTGCTCCTTGCCGTTTTCCGTGCGATACGCCCGGAACATCACACCCATACCGTCAAAGGCATCGTCGGGAACCCCGAGAGCGCGCAGATTTTGCAAAAACGCCTCGCTTTGCTGCTGTGTCAGCTTGGCGTAGGCCTCGCTTTTGAAAAATCTGTTTTGCCGCACCAGCGTATATACGGTAATGAAGAGTGACACGCCCAAAAACAAGATGCCGACAGCGCATAGGGTGATCTGCAGCCACAGGGCACCGTGCGCGGTTGCAACAAACGTGGACATAAAGACCAGCAGTATGCCGAAAAGAAAGCTGACAAAGCCGCTTTTTCTAAAAAGCCTTGCAAGAAACTGCAGCTCTGCATTGATCTCGTCCTTAATATCGTAGGGGCGCTGCCTTTGCGCCTTATCCAGCTCCTTTTGGCAAAAAAGAGTGCAGAGGCGCTTATTATCCTTCAGGTCGAACACGTTTTTCATACGGTCACCTCGCTTTCTTACCTTTAATATATCACACTTGACAAAAAATGTCAAGAAAAACAGTCAGCCCGGCGCAAATGCGCCGGGCGGACTGTTTTTACTCGTCAAAGATGGTAACGTCTGCCACGTATTCCACGCGGGACAAGCGCTGCAGGCGGTTGCCCATGGCATCGGTATACGCCACGCGCAGCCACTCGCCATCGGCACCCACCACGCGGCAGGGGATGTCGGGGCTACCCGTAAGGTATTCCTCGTCGTCGGTCTTGATGCGGCATTTGCAGCCTACAAGTTCTGTCAGCATAATAAATTCCCTCCCTTTGCAAAAGCGGTTAACAAAAGTTTTTGCATTTTGGGGAAAAATTATGCAAGAATTATGGAGTGGCTCTGCCCTCCATTTCCTCTTTTTGCTGCTCAAGCTCTTCTTTTTCTCTTTGCAGCTGGTTCCACTCCATCAGTCGATTGGCAAAAATGAAAAGCGCCACCACAAAGATGACGAGGATCAGAATGCCGATCACCCACTGCAGGGACTGACTGCTTCTTTTTTGTTTTGACATCACTTTTTTTCCTTTTTTATAAAATGCGTAAGGCCCGCTTCTGCCAGCTGCAGCTGCAAATGGCAAAGTGACCTGCTGCGCCGCTGCCAAAGCATCAGGCGCAATCGCAGATATACGGCACGGATCGGGCGGCAGACACCCCTTTGCAAAAGGCGCAGCAGGGTGCGCACAAGCAAGCGCGCAAGCGCCCGACAATATGCAAGCAAAACGGCAAGCGCGTACGCCGCGAGGGCAGAAAGCCCCGAGAGCAGGCGAGAAAGCGTTACGCGGAACACCGCAAGCCCCAAAAGTGCCAGCAGGGGCACGCTGAGACGCCAGGCGCCGTCGTTATATTCGTAAAGCAAAAGCACAAGCGAGAGCGAGAATAAAACGCAATAGAAAAGATCGGTAACAAAGACCACCGCAAGGCGCCAGAGCCGCCTTGCCCGCTTGCCGGAGATCGGCACGCCGCAGCAAAGCAGCGGCAGAGGGCGGCGATAAAGCGCCAGATAGCGCTCGGGCGGCCGGTAGGCACCAAGCAGAATGCGGATGGCTGCAAAAAGCTCCCATATAAGGCCAAAGCAGGCGCCAAGGAAAAACGCCGCCGCCAGCAGCTGAAATTGCAGCGCAGGGTAAATTTCCATCAGCCAAGCAGCCTTGCGCGTTTTGTACGCCGCTGCGGCACGGCATCGCTGTACAGCACTGCGCTGATCCTTCCGTCAAGCTCGACCACGCCGCGCTCGACGTCCAGAACGGCAACGTGCAGCCCCTCACCCTCGATACAAAGCTCGCCGCAATCGGTGACAAGAAGGACGCTTTGCTCGTCAAAGCTGTTGACACGGCTGACACCCGTGATGGCGGCGTGGGTGCGGGCGGTCTGCACCAGCGTGTGCTTTTTTTGTTGCTCGGTTCCCTTTTCTATCATAGCTTATCCCCCACATACTTTTTATTAAAAGGTATGCGCGGGCGCGCGTAATTATTCGATCACCTCGTAAAGAGAGGCGGCATCGGCCTTGCCGACGATTTCTTTAACGGAAAGCACACGGACCTTTAAGGTGCGCCCGCCAAAGCCCACCTCGATGATATCGTTTTCCTTGACGTCGTAGGAGGCCTTTACGGCCCTGCCGTTGACGGTGACGCGCGCAGCGTCGCAGGCGTCGTTTGCCACGGTGCGGCGCTTGATAATGCGCGACACCTTTAAATATTTATCAATTCTCATAGCTCACCTAAAAAA
>JAZNNA010000077.1:0-10817 GCA_045580065.1 Eubacteriales bacterium | reverse complement strand
TCTTTCCTGGCTTTCTGAAATTGCAAGCTCTGTGCCGTCAAGGCCCTCATACTTTTTGGGAACTGCATTGAGGTTAATTTCAAGACCGTCTGCAAGCTCACCGATGGCAACGGACACGCCGCCTGCGCCAAAGTCATTGCAGCGCTTAATAAGTCTTGATGCTTCTTTATTTCTGAACAGACGCTGGATCTTCCGTTCCTCGGGGGCATTGCCCTTCTGGACTTCGGAAGCCATGGTGGTCAGGGACTTCATGTTGTGGCTCTTGGAGGAGCCGGTTGCACCGCCAATGCCGTCACGGCCGGTACGGCCGCCCAGCAGGACGACCACATCGCCGGGTGCAGGCACTTCGCGGCGAACATGATCAGCAGGTGCAGCACCCACCACAGCACCGCATTCCAGACGCTTGGCAATGTAGCCGTCATGGTAGACTTCTGCCACATGGCCGGTGGCCAGACCGATCTGGTTGCCGTAGGAGGAATAGCCTGCGGCGGCAGTCTGGCAGAGCTTGCGCTGGGGGAGCTGGCCGGGGATCGTGTCGGCAAGGGCGGTGCGGGGGTCACCTGCACCGGTCACGCGCATTGCCTGATGCACGTAGGCACGGCCGGAAAGCGGGTCACGGATACAGCCGCCGATACAGGTGGCGGCGCCGCCGAACGGCTCGATCTCCGTGGGGTGATTGTGCGTTTCGTTTTTGAACATCAACAGCCAATCCTGCTCCTTGCCGTTGACGGTGGCGTTAACGTGGATCGAGCAGGCGTTGATCTCCTCGCTCTCGTCAAGCTCGGGCAGCACGCCGCGCTTTTTGAGGGTCTTGCCCGCAATGGTGGCAATATCCATCAGCGTCTGGGGGCGCTTGGCCGCCTTTTCGTTGCCGTAGACCTCAACACGGGCGGCAAGATAGCGCTCGTATGCGGCCTGCACGGCGGGATCGTCGATCCTCACGTTGTCGATATGTGTGGAGAAGGTGGTGTGACGGCAGTGGTCGGACCAGTAGGTATCCACCACGCGGATCTCGGTAATGGTGGGGTCACGCCCTTCCTCGTTTTTAAAGTAGTTTTGCAGGAACTTCAGGTCATCCAGGTCCATGGCAAGCCCAAGGCTGTCCAAAAGCTCGGCAAGCCCCTGCTCGTCAAGGGAGATAAAGCCGGTCACCGTTGCTACGGTTTCGGGGATGGCGTACTCGATCGCCAGCGTTTCCGGCTTTTCCAGCGTGGCCTCGCGGCTTTCTACTGCGTTGATCACAAACTTCTTCACAGCGGCAATATCCGCCTCGGAAACGTTGCCCTCAAGCACGTAGACCTTTGCGGAGCGCACGGTGGGGCGCTCGCCCTGGCTTTGCAGCTGGATGCACTGTGCGGCAGAGTCGGCGCGCTGGTCAAACTGGCCGGGCAGCGGCTCTACGGCAAATACGGCCCCGCCCTTGTCATCAAGCGTATCGCTGACGATATCAAGCTGCGGCTCGGAGAAAATGGTACGCACGGCCTTGTCAAACAGGGCCTTGTCAATGTTTTCTACGTCATAACGGTTGATCACGCGCACACCGGTCAGCCCCTTGATGCCAACCAGATTGCAAAGCTCGGAGCGCAGTCCGTTTGCCTCGTGCGCAAGCTCAGCCTTTTTTTCTACATATACTCTATAAACCATCTGTCGTTCCCTCTCATTTGGCAGCAAGCGCGCGCTTGCCGATATCTTTTCTGCAATATTTGTTTTCAAACTGAACCTTTTCGGCCACCTCGTAGGCGTGCTTGATGGCAGCGGGCAGATCTGCGGCGGTTGCCACAGCACCGATCACGCGGCCGCCGGCGGTAAGCAGCTTGCCGGTTTCCAGCTTGGCGCCTGCCACAAACAGATGCTCGCCCTCGGCGGTGACGGGCAGCGTCATTTCAAAGCCGCTTTCATACTTTTTGGGGTAGCCGTTGGAGGCAAGCACCACGCAGCACGCAGCGCCCTCAGAGAACTTGACCTCAACCTCGGCAAGGCGCTCGGCGGCAACGGCCTGCATGATCTCCAAAAGATCGCTTTCAAGCAGCGGCAGCACCACCTGCGTTTCGGGATCGCCAAAGCGACAGTTGTACTCGATCACGCGCGGGCCCTTGGGGGTGATCATAAGGCCAAAGAACAGGCAACCCTTGAAGGTGCGCCCCTCGGCGTTCATCGCGTTCATGGTGGGAACAAAGATCTTTTCCATGCACTCGGCTGCCACCTCTGCGGTGTAGTAGGGGTTGGGGGCAACGGTGCCCATACCGCCGGTGTTCAGGCCCTCGTCGTTATCCTTGGCGCGCTTGTGATCCATAGCGGAAACCATCGGCACCACGGTCTTGCCGTCCATAAATGCCAGCACCGAGACCTCGGGACCGGTCATAAATTCCTCAACAAGAATGCGGCTGCCGCTCTCGCCAAAGATCTTGTCGCACATCATTTCCTTCACGGCTGCCTTTGCCTCGGCAAAATCCTGCGCAATGACCACACCCTTGCCAAGCGCCAGGCCGTCTGCCTTGATCACGGCGGGGTAGTCCTGCTTTTCCAGATACGCGATCGCCTGATCGGGATCGTCAAAGGTCTCACTTGCCGCGGTGGGGATGCCGTATTTGTGCATCAGCGCCTTGGAGAACACCTTACTGCCCTCGATGATAGCGGCATTGGCGCGCGGGCCAAAGCAGGGGATGCCAAGTGCCTCAAGTCTGTCTACACAGCCAAGCACCAGCGGATCGTCGGGGGCAACCACGGCAAAGTCGATCTCGTGGGTCTTGGCAAACGCCACGATCCCCTCGATATCGGTCGCCTTGATGGGATGGCACTCGGCATCTGCGGCAATGCCGCCGTTGCCGGGGAGCGCATAAATTTTTTCAGCCTTGGGGCTTTGCTTTAGCTTTTTGATGATGGCATGCTCGCGGCCGCCACCGCCAATGACAAGCAGATTCATATATTTTCTCCGTTCTGCCGCCCGTGGGCGGCGATGTAATTAGACCTTTTCAAATTTACTGATATGCACCGCAAAAGGCGCGGATCTTGTAAAAAAAGCTTTTGGTGGAGGACATTCTGACCACAGTAAAGCCGTCCTCGGGGTCGGTATAGCCAAAGTACACACCGTCGGTGCACCAGGATGCCTTGGAGTGGTTTTTCCACGTGGTCCCCGCCCCGCCCGTTTCGCCGGAAACGAAAAAGTTTCCGCTCGGGTTGTTGGAAAAGCCCTTGATGCTTTTGCGCGTCAGCTTATCGGCGTTTTCAAAATTTTCGATCAGGGTGTTGGTATCCTTATCAAAGCGCATGACGCACGCGTCCACGGTGAGGTAAAGATAGCGCGTGTCGGTATAGTCGGGGGAAAGATCGTGCCCCCACAGGCGGTCGTCTGCAAATTTGCAGCCGCGTGTGGTGTCCTGCACCAGCGTGAGGTCATTTCCCTCTCCCTGCACAAAATAAGCACGCAGCTCGCGGTTGCCAAGCGCCCACAGCACGTTGTAGGTGGGGTCCCACAAAACGCCGTGCGCCCCCTCAAGGGGGAAATCCACAAAGGCCTGCGCCTTGCTTGCGTCGTCGCCCGCGATCAGATTGTTGGTATAAAACAAGCGCAGCGTGGCACCCGTGGAGTTGGCAATGATGATATGGCCCGAGGGCAAAAGCTCGATCGAGTGCGAGTTGTTGCCGGGGTTGTTGGTGGACCAGACGGTCTTGCCTTCCGGGTAAGAATAGATCGCAGAGCGGCTGCCCGCCACGATCACCACGTCGCCAAAAACAGAATCCTCGCGGTACTTCAATCCTGCGGCGTGGCCGGTGTTCACCGACCAGACCTCAAGGTCATCCAGCGATTTTCCGCGTTCCCAGCGCCCTGCATCATACACCACCACGCGGTTGTTTAACTGGTCGTTTGCCATAAACAGATTGGATTGTGCCGCAAGCCCTTCCTCTGCGGGGGGCGTTTGCGCGCCCCCGTCGTCAGTCGGTGGCTCCTCTTTGTCACAGCCGACAAAGGCAAGCAACAAAACAAGGCACAAAAGCAATGCAAAAAGCCGCTTCATTGCGATCAATGGTGGAACAGTCGCATACCGGTAAAGGCAACGACCATACCGTACTTATCGGCGCACTCGATCACCGCATCGTCGCGGATAGAGCCGCCGGGCTCGGCAACGTACTTCACGCCGCTGGCGGCAGCACGCTGGATGTTATCGTCAAACGGGAAGAAGGCATCCGAGCCAAGCGATACGCCCTCCATCGTGTCAAGATAAGCGCGGATCTCCGCATCGGTAAGAGGTGCGGGCTGCGCGGTAAAATACTTCTGCCAGTTGCCGTCGGCGCAAACGTCCTCCTCGTTGCGGTTGATATAACCGTCGATCACGTTATCGCGCGTGGGACGGGCAAGATCTGCACGGAAGGGCAGATTCAGCACCTTGTCGTGCTGGCGCAAAAACCAGGTGTCTGCCTTGGTGCCGGCAAGTCTGGTGCAATGGATACGGGACTGCTGTCCGGCACCCACACCGATCGCCTGGCCGTCAACGGCATAGCACACCGAGTTGGACTGCGTATATTTCAGCGTGATCAATGCAACGATCAGGTCGCGCACCGCGCTCTCGGGCAGATCCTTGTTTGCGGTGACGATGTTTTGCAAAAGCTCACGGTTGATCTCAAAGTTATTTCTTCCCTGCTGGAAGGTGATGCCATAGACCTGCTTGGTTTCCACCTCTGCGGGGATATAATCGGGATCGATCTCCACGATGTTGTAAGCGCCCTTGCGCTTGGATTTCAGGATCTCCAGTGCCTCGGGCTCGTAGCCGGGGGCGATGATGCCGTCGGAGACCTCGCGCTGGATCAGCTTTGCGGTGGGCACGTCGCACACGTCGGAAAGTGCCACCCAGTCACCAAACGAGCACATACGGTCGGTGCCGCGTGCGCGCGCGTAAGCACAGGCAAGGGGGGTAGAAACCTCCTCGGGGGTCACGAAGCAAGCCTTCATCAGCTTTTCCGACATCGGGGTGCCAACGGCAGCGGAGGTGGGAGAAACGTGCTTGAAGGACGTGACGGCGGGCATACCGAGCGCCGCCTTTAATTCCTTGACCAGCTGCCAGCTGTTGAAAGCGTCAAGAAAGTTGATATAGCCGGGTCTGCCGCACAGGATCTTGATGGGCAGCTCCGAGCCGTCTGCCATATAGATCTTGGCAGGCTTCTGATTGGGGTTACAGCCGTATTTCAGTTCAAATTCTTTCATGATGTACCTCGTGTATGTGTTGTTGGTTTTTCGTTTGGAAGGGGGCTTTGATCAAATATCGTGAAGGTTTTTCGGGGGTGCGGGGGCGGTTTTTTAAAAAAGCCCCCCGCGTGCCTTACACGTTCTTATTAACGATGCGGGTTTCCTCGGCGCCGGTCTTGATGTCGATGTAGCGGACGAACAGGGATACCTTGTTGTCCTCGTTGAGGTTTTTCCAGATCAGGTCGGTCAGGGTGTCGATATCCACGTCGGGCAGCTCCAGCGTTTTGGGCTCACCCTCAAACGAGGGGAGCGGATCGCCGTCACAGTTGTAGGTGTGGATAAACTTGGCGCGGCCTGCCACAGGATTGGAGTAAGCGTAGGTAAAGCGCTCGCAGGAGGAGTCGTCGCCCTCGGCGCTTTTCAGGATAGACATGGCAAAGTTCATGCCGTTCTCCTCGCGGCGGATGATGCCGGAGATGCGGGGGGTAAAGTTGGGGCTATCGTCCTCAAACTCACGGGTGCGCAGCGCCTGCTCAAAGGTCATCTGCTTATCCATCAGCTTATAGATGGTGTCGGTCTGATCACCGTTGGTGACAATGGTCTTGTTGCCAAGCACGCGCACGGGATAGTAAATGATCAGATGGGGATCGACCATCTTGGATTCGTCAAACGCCTTGGTGCGCATAGCGCTCCCCTCTGCCACAAACACACGGTTGCGGCTGTTGACGCTTCTACCCATGATAAAGTAGGCGGTGACCGCCTTTTTGCCGTCGGCACTCTTGCCGATCATAATGCCTCTGCCGTGGTAGGCAAGAGAGTTCAGTTCGTTTGCAATGCTGTTTACTTTCATCGTGTATCTCCTGATGCTCAGGGCAAGCGCCGCGCGGGCGGCTCCTGCTCTTTATTCAAATAATTTTTTGCTGACTGCCTCTACCGCCTCGGGCAGAATGATCCACTCCGCCTGCTCCATTACGCGGCGCTGCAGCACCTCGGGGGTATCCCCTTCCTCTACGTATACGGCGCGCTGCGCAATGATCCTGCCGCCGTCGGGGATCTCGTTTACAAAATGCACGGTAGCGCCCGTGACCTTCACGCCCTTTTCCAGCGCCGCCACGTGCGGGGCAAGCCCGTACATCCCCTTGCCGCAAAAGCTGGGGATCAGTGCGGGATGCACGTTGATGATGCGCTCCGGCCACTTGGAGGTAAAGTCGGCAGAAAGGATGTTCATAAACCCTGCCAGCACGATCAGATCGATGCGGTGCGCGGCAAGCTCCCTTTCGATGACTGCCTCAAACGCCTCCTGCGAGCCAAGCTCGCGCTTCCACGCGACGGCAGTAGGGATATTTTTGGTCTTGGCGCGCTCCAGTGCATACGCTGTCGGGTTGCTGGCAACCACCAGCACGATCTCGCCGCTTTTGAGGATGCCCTTATCCTCGGCATCCATCAGCGCCTGCAGATTGGTGCCGCCGCCGGAAACAAACACGGCGATCCTTGCCTTACGCGCACCCATCAGCAGAACACCACGCCGTCGTCGCCCTCGATGATCTCACCGATGACGTATGCATCCTCGCCGTTTGCCTTCAGCACGTCAAGTGCGGTCTGCACCTCGGCAGCGGGCACCACGATGCTCATGCCAACGCCCATGTTGTAGGTGTTGAACATATCTCTTTCGGGGATGTTGCCGAACTTTGCGATCAGGTCAAAGATGGGCAGCACCTTAACGGCCGCCTTTTCGATCTTGGCAGAAAGCCCCTTGGGAATGGAGCGCGGGATATTTTCGTAAAAGCCGCCGCCCGTGATGTGGGAAATGCCCTTTACGTTCACCTTTTCCAAGAGAGCCAGCACAGGCTTTACGTAAATGCGGGTGGGGGTAAGCAATGCCTCGGCGATCGTCTTGCCGCCAAGCTCCTCGCGTGCCTCGTACAAAAGCGGATCGTTGTTATCAATGTTGAATACCTTGCGGCAAAGTGAGAAGCCGTTGGAGTGGATACCGGTGGAGGGGAGCGCGATGATCACGTCGCCCGCCTGCATCTTTTTGTTGTCCAGCACCTTTTTCTTATCCACGATGCCCACGGCAAAGCCGGCAAGATCATATTCCTCTACGGGCATCATGCCGGGATGCTCGGCAGTTTCGCCGCCGATCAGCGCAGCACCCGACTGCACGCAGCCCTCGGCTACGCCGGAAACGATCTCGGCAATTTTTTCGGCAATGTTTTTGCCGCATGCGATATAATCAAGGAAGAACAGGGGCTTTGCACCAACGCAGATGATATCGTTGACACACATTGCCACGGCATCAATACCGATGGTATCGTGCTTGTCCATCAGAATGGCAAGCTTTACCTTAGTGCCGCAGCCGTCGGTGCCGGAAACCAGCACGGGCTCCTCCATACCGCCAAGGCTTAAGCCAAAGCAGCCGCCAAAGCCGCCCACGTCGTCAAGACACCCCTCGTTTTTGGTGCGTGCGATATGCTTTTTCATCAGTTCAACGGCCTTGTAGCCGGCGGTGATATCCACGCCCGCTGCCGCATAGCTTGCAGAATAACTTTTTTCCATGTCGGTCGTCCTTCTTTCAATTTCAATCGTTATCTTTTTTGCCGGTCCAGCAATAGGTGCAGACCTTGTCCTTGTCAATGCCGATCGCCTCCAGCATACCGTCCAGCGACTGGAATCCAAGCGAATCAAACCCGAACTTGTCGCAGATCGTCTTCAGCATACACTTGCCGCGCTCGGTCGAGGCATCTGCATATTCTGCCAGGTGCTTTTGTCCCTCGTCCCCCTCCAGCTCCTGCACCGTACGGCGGGAGAGCAGCTCCATTTCCGAGCGGCTTGAGGTAAAGTTGAGGTAACGGCAGCCGTACATCAAGGGCGGGCAGGCAGAGCGCATATGCACTTCCTTTGCGCCGCTTTCGTACAAAAATTCTACCGTTTCGCGCAGCTGCGTGCCGCGCACGATCGAGTCGTCTACAAACAAAAGCTTTTTATCCTGGATCAGCTCGGGGATCGGGATCTGCTTCATTTTGGCGATCTGATTACGCAGCGCCTGCGTGGGGGGCGTGAAGGAACGCGGCCAGGAGGGCGTGTACTTCACAAAGGGACGCGCGTATTGCGCGTGGCTCTCGTTGGCAAAGCCCAACGCGTGCGGCACGCCGGAATCCGGAATGCCCGCCACAAAATCCACCTCGGGGAGCGTGCCGCGCTCTCGTTCGTCGCGCGCCATGATCTCACCGTTGCGATAGCGCATCATCTCTACGTTTCTGCCCTCGTAATTCGAGTTGGGATAGCCGTAGTAGCCCCATAAAAACGCGCAGATCTTCATCCGCTCGCCGGGGGCGGCCAGCTGCTCCACACCCTTGGGCGTGACCCGTACGATCTCGCCGGGGCCAAGCTCGTAATGGTTTTTATACCCCAGCTTTTGATAGGCAAAGGTTTCAAACGAAATGCAGCAGCCGTCCTTGCCCTTGCCCACGTGTACGGGCAAGCGACCCACGCGGTCGCGCGCAGCGATCACGCTGCCGTCGTCGGGCAGCAGCAGCATCGTCATCGAGCCGTCGATCAGCGTTTGCGCGTGGCGAATGCCCTCTACCACCGTTTCCTTCTGGTTGATCAGCGCCGCCACCAGCTCGGTTTCGTTGACCTTGCCGGAGCCCATTGCCATAAACTGATGGCCATGGTCGGAAAAATAGCGCTCTACCAGCTCCTCGGCGTTGTTGATCTTGCCCACGGTGGTGATGGCGTAAAGCCCCAGGTGCGAGCGCACCAGCAGCGGCTGCGGATCGGTATCGCTGATACAGCCAATGCCGCTGTTGCCGTGGAACTCGTGCAGATCCTTTTCAAACTTAGTGCGGAAGGGGGTGTTGTCGATATTGTGGATCTGGCGCTGAAAGCCCAGCTCGGCATCGTATACCGCCATGCCGCCGCGCCGCGTTCCAAGGTGCGTGTGATAATCCACGCCAAAGAAGATATCAATGACGCAATCCCTTTTCAGGGTTGCTCCAAAAAATCCACCCATTGTTTTTCTCTTTCGGTATTATAATGATTTGAAAATCAAGCGAAGAACAGCTTGTTGAGCGTCATGGGATCCACGTACTCGCCATCCTTGTAAACGCGCATGTTACCGGAAGCGACCTCGTCGATCAGCATCACGTTGCCGTCTGCATCATAGCCAAACTCAAACTTGATATCGTAAAGCTCCATGCCCTTTGCGGCAAGGTCGTCGGCTACGATCTTGGTGATCTTCTGGGTCATATCCTTCAGGTCGTCGTACTGCTGCTCGGACATTACGCCGATGGCGACCAGTGCATCCTTGGTGATCAGCGGATCGCCCTTGGCATCGTCCTTCAGCGTGGCCTCTACGTAAGAGGGGAGCTTTGCACCGGACTCGATCAGTGCACCGTAGCGGCGAATGAAGGAGCCGACTGCGCGCTCGCGGCAGATGACCTCAAGGCCCTTGCCAAACACCTTGCCGGGCTTTACCTCCATGGTGGTGTTTGCAAGATCTGCGCTGACGTAGTGGGTGCGAATGCCGGCAGCATTGATCTTTTCAAAAAAGTAGATAGACATACGAAGGTTCACGTCGCCAACGCCCTCGATGGTAAGGCCCACCGAGTTTTCGCCGGGATCGAACACACCGTCCTTGCCGGTGCAGTCGTCTTTAAACTTAAGCAGATAGTTTCCATTGTCCAGTGCAAATACGTCCTTGGTCTTTCCGGTGTAAACAAGCTTTTGTGCCATTTTCTTTTTCTCCTTTATATTTGAAAATTTTTGTTATCTGAAATCAAAGCTGTGCCATGACCTTGGCATCCTTTTCCAACACCTTGGCGGCATCCGCCTCGCGCTTGGCAACAAGGCGGGCGTAAAGTGCCTCGTCGGAGGTGGCAAGGATCTGGGCGGCAAGCAGTGCGGCGTTTCCGCCGCCGTCGATGGCCACGGTCGCCACGGGAATGCCGGTGGGCATCATCACGGTGGAAAGCAGTGCGTCAAGCCCGTCAAGATTTGAGGATTTGTAGGGGATGCCGATGACGGGGAGCACAGTGTTTGCTGCGATAGCCCCCGCAAGGTGGGCAGCCATACCGGCGGCGCAGATCAGCGCGCCAAAGCCATTTGCCTTTGCAGCCTTGGCAAACTCGGCTGCTTCCACGGGGGTGCGGTGTGCCGAGTAGATATGCACCTCAAAGGGGATCTCCAGCGACTTTAACATGTCGGTTGCCTTTTTGATGATGGGCAGATCGCTGTCGCTGCCCATAATGATGCCAACTTTTTTGCTCATTTGAACCTCCAAAAATAAAATAAGACACACGGATGCCGCACAAAAGCGCAGCAAGGCTGCCCTGTGAGGATCGTGTGCCCAGACGGTCGGCGGGGTCTCCCCCACAAGCTCCTGCTCCACTGTGTAAACCCACAATTATCCGTCAGTTACAGGAACCCTATAAAATTTACTCTTATATTATACTATATACCCCTTTGTGTTGTCAAGTGCTCGCGCGTATATTTTTGCAGTTTTTTCGCCGTCTTTTTTGTTGCTTTTGTATGAGCAAAAGCTCTATGAAATTCGCGTTTGAGGCCGCGAAAGCAGCACTTGAAAAAGGCCCGAGGCGCTGGCAAAGCGCCTCGGAAGTCGGATCGTTGGCATGTC
>JAZNNA010000076.1:0-5048 GCA_045580065.1 Eubacteriales bacterium | reverse complement strand
ACGTTGGTATACTTGGTGTGTTCGCACTCACTGAACGCCTCCTTTGATTCAAGGGAGGTGCCGAGCGAAGGCGAGGCGGAGGGATTATCAAGCAAAAACTAAAAAACAACCCCTCAGTCAGCTTTGCTGACAGCTCCCCTTACACAGGGGAGCCTTGGTGAGCGCAAACAAAGCACGCGGCATGAGGGCGTATCGCCATCCCGTAGGGACCGACGTCCCCGACTGTCCGCACGTGTGGCGTATGCAAGCCTTCCCCTTGAGGGGAAGGTGGCACCCGAAGGGTGACGGATGAGGTGTTTGTTGCAAAAGTAACTTTTCCTACGCATCCACCTCATCACCTGCTGCGCGGGAGCTTCCCCTCAAGGGGAAGCCTTGAGTTTGTGCAAACAAAGCACGCGGGATGTTGGCGTATCGCTATCCCGTAGGGACCGACGTCCCCGGCGGTCCGCCTGTATAGCGTATTGCCGCACGTTGGTACATTTGGTGTGTTCGCACCAAAATCAAAAAGCTCACCCTTCCCTGCCCACGTGGGGCGTGGAAGGGCGAAAACAAATAAAAAAGAGGTACCCCTATGAACAAAGAAAAAATGCGCGAGGCGCGCGAGTGGATCCGCGCCGAGCTTGACCGCTGCGCCGATTTCTGGCTGAAGAACGGTATGGACCGCGAGCATGGCGGTGTTTATACCTGCCTTGACCGCAAGGGCGAGGTCTATTCCACCGACAAAAGCGTGTGGATGCAGGGGCGCTGCGCCTGGACCTTTTCGCACCTGTGCCGCCTTTACGGCAAGCGCCCCGAGTGGATGGAGGCTGCAAGATCCTGCCTTGACTTTATGGAAGCGCACTGCCTGAACCGCAAAAAGGGCAACCGTATGTACTTTTCCGTCACCGCCGACGGCAAGCCCCTGCGCCAGCGCCGTTACTTTTATTCCGAAACCTTTTACTCAATGGCCAACGCCGAGTACTACGGTCTTGTGGGCGAGCGCGTGTATCTGGAGCGCGCCCGTCGCGCCTTTGACACCTACTGGGACCTGTGGCACGGCGCGCCCGACCCCACGGGGCTTGGCCCCAAGGGCATTCCCGAAACGCGCTCCGGCCGCAGCTTTGGCAACCCCATGATCTGCCTGAATATGGCATCTATCATGCTGCGCGTTGACCCCGACCGCCGCGACTGGTATCTTTCCTGCTGCGCCGAGTGTATCCACGATATCTTTACCTATCACGTCCACCCCGAGATCCCTGCCGTGCTGGAAAACGTGGGGCCGAACGGCGAGGCGCGCCTTGACTTTACCGAGGGGCGCGTGCTGAACCCCGGCCACGCCATTGAAAGCGTGTGGTTTATTCTGGAATATGCCAAAACGGTAGGAGATACGGCGCTTGTGGAAAAGGCCGAGCAGATCTTTAACTGGTCGTTTGCGGCCGGCTGGGACAAGGAATACGGCGGGCTGCTTTACTTTACCGATGCGCTGGGCAAGCCCACCGAGGCCTATGAGCACGATATGAAGCTGTGGTGGCCGCACAACGAGATCCTGATCTCGGCGCTGATGCTTTACCGCGACACCGGCAAAGAGGAATACCTTGAAAAATTCTATCTGACGCTGGACTACTGCAAAAAGCATTTTGCCGACCCCGAATTTGGCGAGTGGTACGGCTATCTGCGCCGCGACGGCAAGCCCACCGAGCCCAGCACCAAGGGCTCTACCTACAAGGGTCCCTTCCACCTGCCGCGTATGCTTTCCATCACGGATATGCTGATGAGCGAGCTGCTTGGCGAGTGAAAACCCGCACCGTTATGGCACTAATTTAACACAAGGAGATAAAATCAATGAGCATTTCTAAATATCAGGGCATTTTCCCCGCATTTTACGCCTGCTACGACAAAAACGGCGAGATCTCGCCCGAGGCAGTTGAAAAATACACCGAATGGCTGATCGAAAAGGGCGTGGACGGCATCTACGTGGGCGGCTCGTCCGGCGAGTGCATCTATCAAAGCGTTGCCGACCGTAAGCTGGTGCTGGAGCATGCCGTAAAGGCCGCGAGGGGCAGGCTGGTGATCATTGCGCACGTTGCCTGCAACAACACCAAGGAGAGCTGCGAGCTTGCCGCACACGCCGAGTCGCTTGGCGTTGACGCCATCGCCGCCATTCCCCCCATCTACTTCCATCTGCCCGATCATGCCATCGCGCAGTACTGGAACGATATTTCCGCCGCCGCCCCCAACACCGATTTCTTTATTTACAACATTCCCCAGCTTGCCGGCGTGGCGCTGACCCTGCCCCTGCTGCGCGAGATGCTGAAAAACCCCCGCGTCAAGGGCGTGAAAAACAGCTCAATGCCCACGATGGACATTCAAAAGTTCAAGTACGAGGGCACGCTTGGCGGACGCGAGTTTGTGGTGTTCAACGGCCCGGACGAGCAGTTTGTCAGCGGCAGAATGATCGGCGCTGACGGCGGCATCGGCGGCACCTACTCTGTGATGCCCGAGCTGTTTGTCACCCTGAACAAGCTCCTCATCGCCGGCGAACGCGAGAAGGCCTGCGCGCTGCAGCACGACATCAACAACGTGATCTACACGCTTTGCTCCGGCAAGGGCAATATGTACGCCCTGATCAAGGCCGTGCTGAAAAAGCGCGCGGGGCTTGACCTTGGCGGCGTGCGCGCCCCGCTTTACAACATGGTAGAGTCGGATGCCCCCATCGTAGACAAGGCAGCCGCCATGATCGACGCCGCCGTTGCCAAGTACGTGGATTGACGGCAAAAGCTGCGCACCTGTGCCGCTTTTCACGCAAAAAAGCCACCCCGTGGGGTGGCTTTTTCTTTTCTTTTTCAATGGCGTACCTTGCCGAAATACACGGTGTCGATGCCCTCGCCGCGGTCATTCTCGATGCGGATAACGATCTCCAGCCCAAAACGGCGCAGGATCCTGGCGTGCGCCTGGTTGGTGGACCAGGTGCGGGTATAGAGGTTGCGGTCGGGATATTTTTCTAAGAACAGATGGTCATAAAACTGCTTGGTGATGCCGTGTCCGCGCGCCTCGGGCTTGACCAGAAGCACCGCCACGTAAAGGTTGGGCAGCGTTTCGGCGGTAAGGTATTGGTTGGTCATATCCAGGCGATAGGCAACAAAGCCCAGCATCTCGTCCCCTTCAAAGGCGCAAAGGATGTTGCTGATCCTGCACATATCGTCAACGTAGCCGGGCAGCCCGTCCTTGGTGCAGGCGTCGGGGGTAAACACGGTCTGCGAGGGGGAAAAGCGGTGAGAAAGCGGGGGCACAAACTCGTGGTCGCAATCCCCTATCATTTTGATAAAGGTGTCGCGGTATTCCAGCTTTTGCGCCTCGGTCAGTAAAACAAATTCCATGGTAGATGCTCCTTGCGGTGATTTGCCTTGATTATATCACGCGCCGCGCGCGTTGTCAAGAACGTCGAGCCCTGTCGAAGCAAGAAAAAGCGATCTTTTTATTTTTTTGCAAAAAAGGGGTTGCAAAATACTTTTGTTTGTGGTATAATACTCGTGTTGCACAGGGGTATAGCTCAGCTGGTAGAGTACTGGTCTCCAAAACCAAGGGTCGTGGGTTCGAATCCTTCTGCCCCTGCCAAACAAAAGAACACCAAGCCGATTGGCTTGGTGTTCTTTTGTTTCACAGCGGCACTTTGCGATGAAGAACCCCACCGAATTTTGCCGAAAGGCAAAATTACGGTTAGACTTGCGCCAAAGCTAAGCGAAAATTTACCGCAAACTATCGCGCAAGTCGGGGTTCTGAATCCTCCGCGAGATACTGCCTTTCCAATAATTCCAACTGTTCCAACCGTTCCGTTTGCTACAGCATCAAAAAAGCAGCAACCGTATCAACACAGCTTCAAAAAACGTCAGGGCTACCGCAAATTTTAATTGTTGCGGTAGCCCTTTTATCTTACTGCGATGCAATTTTTGATGTGTTATAGGCAGAAATCATTTGTTATGCCGTTTAGCATTGATGTATCCTTTTTTACATAGTACATCTCAGTGACCTGTGTTGTAGAATGTCCAAGTAAATCTGCCACTTGCTTAACTGTAAGTGCCTTTACCGTTCCATCGGGTTGTTTTACACCGTTGACAAGGTTAGTAGCGAATGTGTGCCTTAAACTGTGTAGTCCTTTGCTTTCTATGCCTGCTCCTTCAAGTAGTCTGTGGTATTTTCTTCTGAATACATCGGGCTTTGTATAATTTCCGTGTTCATCACATATTAGAGGAGTGTCCTCTCCGAAGTAGAACTCTTTTCGTAGCTCCTCAATCATCTGAACTGCCGTATCGTTGAGCGGTACGTCTCTCTTGCTTGTGGCGCTTTTGAGCTTTCCAACCTTGACCTCCGTAGAGCCGTCAGAACGCTCTACGCCGTCTCTTTTGTTTACTACCTTCACTCCCCTTTGTATGTGCAGAACTCGTCTCTCAAGGTCTATATCGCTGTTCAAAACTCCGAGCATTTCGCCTGCTCTCAGTCCTGTGTTCAGCATGAGAATATACGCTCCTGCTTGTCGGTATAATTTTTTGCCTGTCTTATACTGTTTATTTGATTCTGTCTTCAACTTCTCTATTTCATCTGCCGTGAATATTGTTATTGTTTCACTCGTTGGCAAATCGTCTTTCTCTTGTATCGCATAGAAGTTGCTTTTTTTAATCATTGGCGCAGAGTTCATGGGATTTTTATTTATTAGCTCTTGTTGTGTTAGATATCTGAAATATTCATTTAAGATGTTGTGTACTTTCTTTACCGTTGTATAAGCATATCCCTCAGTCATCCAATGATTGAGGACTTTTTTGATGTCGGCTGCCGTAATGTTGCCGACGATTTTATTGCCTATAAGCGGATAGATTTGGTTTTCTGTGGTACATTCGTATCTGTCGTAGGTCGTTCTTCTCAACCGATGGAAATTTGAACACCTGAAGCCAATTTGTCATGCTCTCTTTGAGGGTTTTGTTGGCTTCTATCGAGGTGGTGATTTGGTTGTTGAAGTTCTCAATATATGCCGTCATCTTCTTATTGACCTCTTGTTTAGTCGTCCCAGAGAAGCT
>JAZNNA010000075.1:0-3910 GCA_045580065.1 Eubacteriales bacterium | reverse complement strand
ATCTCGCCGCGCGCCAGGGCGGGCTTGATGATATTGGCGGCATCCACCGCCCCCTCAGCTGCGCCCGCACCCACGATGGTGTGGATCTCGTCGATAAACAAAATGATCGCAGGGGAGCGCCCCACCTCCTCCATCACGCTTTTCAGTCTTTCCTCAAATTCGCCGCGGTATTTGGCGCCTGCCACCATCCCGGCAATATCAAGGGTCACAATGGTCTTATCCTTCAGTGTTTCGGGCACGGCCCCATCTGCAATGCGCTGCGCCAGTCCCTCGACCACGGCGGTCTTGCCAACGCCCGGCTCGCCGATCAGGCAAGGGTTGTTCTTTTGCCTGCGGGAAAGGATCTGGATCACGCGCTCGGTCTCCTTATCGCGCCCGATGATGGGGTCGATCTTGCCGGCCTTGGCAAGCGCGGTCAGATCCTTGCCGTAGCGCGCCAGCGTGGGGGTATCGGAAAGGGTAGAGCGCTCGCTTTTTTCCTTGCCGCGCTTTTGCTCACCGCCGCCGCGGCGGTCAGAGGTGTCCTGCATATGCAAAACGCCCCCCATCTCCTCCTCCAGCGAGCCAAGCGAAACGCCAAGCTCCTCTAAGATCTTCACCGCCACGCAGTCCTGCTCGGAAAGCAGCGCAGCCAGCAGATGCTCGGTGCCGATATAGCTTTGCCCCGCGCGCTGCGATTCAAGGGCAGAATGCTGAATGATGCGCTTGGTGCGCGGCGTCATATCCGCGGGCGAAACGTCGCTGTGCGTGCCCTCACCCACAAGCTCCACGATCTTGGCGCGCACCTTGTCGGTGTCGGCACCGCACTTGGCAAGCAGCCTTGCGGCAACTGCATCCTGCTCGGCGCAAAGCGCCAGCAGCAAATGCTCAGAGCCGATGTAGGTGTGCCCCAGCTCACGCGCAAAGCGCAGGGAATTATTTAAGGTGTTTTGTGCCTTTTGCGTAAAGCGATTGTTCATTTCTTTGTTACCTCCAATGCGTCCCTGACAAAGCGCGCACGCAAGCGGTCGCGCTCCAGGGCACTCTGCGGGGCATTTGCCTCTCTCACACTAAGGGTGGCGGGCATAGCGTTTACAAACAGCGTATGCAGCGCCTCGTGCGAGAGCGAGGTGACAAGCCCCAGGGAAATGCCTAATTTCAAGTCGGCAAACAGCCGGAAAAATTCTTCAGAAGAAAGCAGCGTGGCATAGCGCGCAATGCCTTCCGAGCGCGCAATGCGATCGGCGCGGCGCTCTGCCGCCTCGCCCTGTACCGCGGCGCGCAGCTCGCGCTCCTGCGTGATGATGCTTTGCACCGCCTCCTCCAATTTGTGCAGGATCTCCTCCTCACTTTGCCCAAGCGAGGTCTGATTCGAGATCTGATACAGGCATCCGTGTGCCTTCGAGCCCTCGCCGTAAAGGCCGCGCATCGTCAGCCCGATCTTGGAAAGCTGATGCGACAGCGCCCCGATCGAGCCGCGCTCGGTAAGGGCAGGGAGAAACAGCATCACCGAGGCGCGCATGCCCGTGCCAAGGTTGGTGGGGCAATGTGTCAGATACCCCAGCTTTTCATCAAATGCGATGGAAAGCGCGGCATCCAGCTGCTCGTCACACTCCAGCGCAAAGCGGTAAGCATCGCGCAGGGCAAGCCCGGGCAGAATACATTGCAGGCGGATATGATCCTCCTCCGGTGTCATCACCGAAAGGCTTTTGTTGTCGTTGCAAAACAGTGCGCGGGGACCCTTTGCACTTGCCAGATCGCGGCTGATCAGATGCTGCTCCACCAGCGCTTCGGTCGCAAGCGCGGAAAGCGATTGCAGATCGGTTTGCACAAACGTATCGCCCAGCGCCTCGCGCACCTTAGCGATCACCTCGGTCGCCTTTTTTTCATCAAGGCGCTTGCCAAAGGGATACCCGTTTATATTTCTGGCAAAGCGAATGCGCGAGGAAAATACCACGTCCGCCTCGTTGCCCTTTACCTGATACCAAGCCATCTCACGCGTCCTCCTTTTCCAAAGCCTTCAGCTCGTCGCGCAATGCCGCCGCATCCTCATAGCGCTCGGCGGCGATCGCTTCTTGCAGCTGCTCACGCAGCTGCTTTTTGCGGTCGGTCTTTTCCTTTTTTTGCTGATATGCCTGCGGACCGCGCCCTACGTGCACGGCTTTGCCGTGCAGCGAACGCAGCGTGGGCTCCAGCTCTGCTGCAAAGCTGTGGTAGCAAAGCGGGCAGCAGACCTTGCCCTCGCGGCGGATATCTGCAAAGGATGCACCGCACCCCTCGCAGGTCTTCTTGCTGCCGCGCGCCTCGCCGGAAATGCCCAGCAGGTTGCCGAACAGCCCACCCTCAAAGGGGAAGGGAGCTGCAGTGAAAAAGCTGCCAACACCCATCTTCTGGGCGCACTCGTGACACAGATTCATAGAGGTCATCTCTCCGTTGATGCTTTGCTTATAGGAAACGCTTGCCTCGCGTTCTCCGCATTTATCACATTTCATAGTATCTACCTCCTATGCTACATTTTTACATCAGTGAAAGCAAAATATGCTTAAAAATATTGGCGCGTACCGTGCGGCGCCCCTCGGGAGTGATGTCGGAAAGCGCCCCCTCGGAAACGGCGGAAAGGATCATATTGCCCTCGCGTGCCGAAACAATGCCGTTGCCCAGCAGATTTTGCACGTAAGCGCGTGCCTCCTGCTCGTCAAGCTCGGTGCCGACGGCGTAGAAAAAATGCATCAGATACTCGTTGCGGTGCATTTGCTTGCGCACAATGCGGATGCAACCGCCGCCGCCACGCCGCGACTCGATGATATAGCCGCGCTCCGGGGTAAAGCGGGAGCTTAGCACGTAGCTGATCTGGCTGGGTACGCAGCCAAGCCGCCCCGCCATTTCGTTGCGCTGCAGCTCAAGCGAGCCGCCCGCCTCCTCCAGCATCTGTTCTATCATTCTTGCGATTTGATCTGCTAACATGATCCGTGCCTCCTTTTTTGACCTTCTTTGACCTTTGTGACTTCAGTATACGCAAAAAGTCAAACAAAGTCAAAGTCAAAGAAAGTCAAAATAAAATTATCACAACCGATTACGGGCGATTATACCGATTTAAATGCTGTTTTTCTCAAAAAATCAAAGTTTTTTAAAAATCTTTTGTTCTTGCCTTTTATCTGGAATTTTTTTAAAAAAGCAGAAAAGCTTGACAAAATGCGCTGCTTGCTTTAAAATAAATGAGGTTATTTCAAGCAAGGAGTATGTATGGATATAAGACAGATCTGCTTTATAGCAGGGCAAGCCCTGGGCTTTGTTGCCGTCGCGCTTGGCGTGCTTTCCTACCAAATGAAAACGCAAAGGCGCCTGCTCTGGCTCAAGCTTGGCAACAGCATTGTCAGCACGCTGCATTATCTTTTGATCGGGGCGATCTCCGGCATGGCGCTCAATCTTGTCGGCCCCGTGAAATATCTGTTTTACCTTAGGCGGAACGCGCAAGGGGGGAAGGGGAAGCTTGTTCCTATCCTGTTTACACTGATCACAGCCGCGGTGGGAATTATTTCTTGGAGAGAGTGGTACTCGGTATTCGTCTTTTCCGGCATGGTCATTCACGCCTTTTGTATGTCCTTTTCCGATCCGCAAAAGGTGCGCATCAGCCTGCTGATCACCTCACCCCTGGTGATCGTTTATAACATCTTTGTGCTGTCGATCTCCGGCGTGGTATACGAGTCTGTTGCCATCGTGTCTGCCGTGATCGGCATCATCCGCCACCGCAAAAGGGGAAAATCGCTGCCGACAGACGAGGGGGCGAAAGCACCCCCCCAAAGCGAATGATCATAAAAAAGGCCCGCGCCGATAGCGTGATACTCTTAACGGAGTATCACGCTAACTAAGTTTGCCCTTTGGGCAAGTGAAGTTATCTTCGATAGTGAAGTTCACTTTGTGAGTGAAGTTT